>QZKE01000056.1 GCA_003598015.1 Actinomycetota bacterium
CGCCTGCTCCAGGACACCCTCGTAAACCCGGTAGGTCCCGCCGTAGGCTCCGGTATGGGATACCGTCGCCTGGGCCGATCGCCGGGTCCTGCCGGTCTTGAAGGCCACCACCGGCTTCTTCCTGCCGTATACCGCCTCCTTTGCGGCGGCCACATACTTGCGCCCCCGGGAGAGACCCTCGATATAGCTGCCTATCACCCTGGTATCCGGATCCTGCGACAGGAATGCGATGAGGTCGCCCTCGTCCACGTCCAGGCGGTTGCCGTAGCTCACCATCTTGGCGACTCCCACCACCGCGGCGTTCTCCAGGAAGGCGCAGCCGTAGGTCCCGCTCTGGGTGATGAAGCTGAGGGGGCCGGAAGGCGGCCGCAGCAGCCGCTGGTGGCTATGGAAGAATGAGTCGAAGCGGGTCTTCCCGTCGAAGGAACCGATACAGTTGGGGCCTACTACCCTGATGTCCAGTTCGCGCGCCAACCGCGCCATCTCCTCCTCGATGAGCTGGCGCTCCCCGCCCAGTTCCCTTCCCCCGCCGGATACGATGAGGAGGTTATGGACTCCCAGGTCGGCCAGCTTCCGCATGAGGTCCGGACCTTCTTTCAGGTCGATGACCATCACCACCAGTTGTGGCGACTCGGGAAGCGCATCCAGCGAGGGGTAGCATCGCACGCCCATTATCTCTTCGCGGTTGGGGTTGATGGGGTAGATGCGCCCCTTGAAATCGTAGTTGATCAGGGAGTCCACGATCACGTTCCCGATCTTACCCTCGCTCGCGGAGGCCCCCACCACCGCTACGCTCTCGGGAGCGAAGAACCCCTCCAGGTAGCGCGTGGAAGGTGGCTCGAACCCGAAGGGATGTGAGGAGACTTCCTCCGACAGCACCACCTTGGCGTCGACCACCAGGGCGCCTTGCGGGAACGCGATCACCGGGTTGAAATCCGCGGAGGCGAAGTAGGGCGCGATCTCCGCGCCGAAGCGGGCCAGGCCGAGGATCACCTCCACCAGTGCCTCGATATCCGCCGGTGGGTTTGCGCGGAAGCCCTCCAGCAGGGGCTTGCCCTTGAGCCCGCCGAGCATCTCCTCTATATCCCGCCTGGTGACCGGGAGCATGCGAAAGGCGACATCCTCCAGCAGATCGCTGTAGATACCGCCGGTGCCCACCATCAGCACCGGCCCGAAATGGGGATCGTTCTGCAGCCCTACTATGATCTCGGTGCCGGTGGGCGCCTGCTCCTCCAGGAGTATGCCCGCGTATCCCTCGACCGCTTGCCTCGCCTCTCTCTCGAGGGCCTCGTAAGCGGTACCGAGCGCCGCGGGAGAATCGATGCCCAGCACCACCCCGCCCAGTTCCGTCTTGTGCAGCACCCGGTCGGAGACTACCTTGAGGACCAGGGGATAGGAGAGCCGGGATGCCAGGGTCAGCGCCTCACGGCTGTTCTCCACCAGCCCGCCCTCGGGCACCGGTATTCCCCGCTCCCGCAGCCAATTCTTCACCAGGGGCTCGCAGAAGATGGCGGCGCCCCGCCCGCGCGAACGATCGTAGGCGCTCCTGATGTCCGGACCCGCGTCAGCGGCCATCGTCCCTCCGGGTTCTCTCGGCGGCGGTGATGTTCTTATCCAGGTAGTCTTCGGGGGCCGGTGGGATGAAGACGCAGATGATGTGCATGGGTTCATCCGAGACGTTCATGGTCCTGTGCTCTACATGCGGGGGGGCGTAAAGGACCACCCCCGGCTTGAGCTCGTATTCCTCGCCCGCAAGCCAGGCCTTCCCCTCGCCGGAGTTGACCACCATCAGTTCGCCGCTTTCCTCGTGGCTGTGCGAGTCGGTGCACCCTCCCCGGGGGGCCAGGGTGGAAAAGAGCAGGGTGAAGTCCTTCACCTCGGCGTGGGTCTGGGGGGCCATCACCACCTTGAGCTTGCGCTCGAAGGGTCGGGGCACGCTCGACTCCGGGAGCTGGTTGGCGTCGACATAGGGCATGATTCCCCCTAACAGCGTTCGATGCGTATGTCTATCATGCGGCAGAGCGCCTCCAGGCGGTCCATGTCCCTGCCCAGGCTCTGCGTAGGCAGGAAGGTATAATGATTGCCTATCATCCCACGCTCCAGGAAGGCCTCCGCGTCGTCCATTTTAACCTTGAGGCAGAGCCTGCCGGGGATGGTGGTGGTGTCGGAAGCGAGGAATTTTCCGGTGGCTACCACCATACGGTCGAGTCTCCTGCCGGCGATGCGGGCGACGATGGCGTCGGCGGGGGCGATGGCGGGGAAGCAGACCCCCAGTACCCCCACCTTGTACAGGCTCATCAGGGTTCCCGCCGCGATGGATACGGCGCCGGCCGCGGGTGCCAGGGCGGCGGGGCCGCTGCAGGTCCCCGCCAGCAGCACACCTTCGTCCGCATCCACCTTCCAGGGATCGGCCATGCAGGGCACCACCCCCACCAGGTGCCGGAAGATCATCTGCTGGGCGCACTGGATGACGTCGCTCTCGCATCCCATCACCAGCGAGCCGAAGGCGTGCGCCTTCAGGCATCCGCTGGCGCCGCAGCGGCCCAGCACCCCGGTATATCCCTCGGGGTCCGGGCCTCCGTAGCAGTTGATAGCGGCCCCGGTAAGTCCGAACCGCTTCTGAAGCCCCTCCAGGGCCAGGGACACCCGGGCGGACTTGCGGATGATATCGAGGGAGGCATCGTCCCCGACCACCTTCATGCCTGAGTTCTTTAGACGGCGGAGGAGGGTGCTCACCTGGGCGTTGGTGACCTCGGCCATGGCCCGCTCCAGCAGGGAGATATCCGCCTCCATGTAGGCGGGGCCCAGGCGCGAAGAGAGCACGTCGGGATGCCAGTTGCTGGCGGGCATCACGTCGTAATAAGAGCCCCCGATGAGGCCGATCTTCTCCCGCCGCATGGCGAAGACCGTGTGGGCGGCGCGTACGAAGCGCTCCAGCCGCTCCAGCGCGGCGCGGTCTTCCGGGTCCCCCCAGACTACGCCGACCTTGACCGCCGCGTTATCTTCCGCCTCGTCCCTGAGGTAGCCGATGCCTGAGCCCGCCGAGGCCATGCTCCACCAGGGAGTGTCGGGGAAGTACCACACGCCCGTCGCTCCGCCAAACGCCGCGATGGCGGCGGTTTGCCTCGCCGAGGTGCCGGTGAAGGTGATCCCGAGAAAGGCCGCATACTGCCCGGAGCAGGCGAGGGCGTTGGCGCGGATGGTGTCGGGATCGATGGCGGGGCCGAATTCACTGAGATCGTAGCCACGCGCCCGCACCGCCACCTGGACCCTCTTCACGAAGTCGGACAGGCCCGGTACCGTTGCGGGCTTGGCGGGATCGAGTATGTACTGAACCGCGACCCTGGGCCGCGTCGAGACCGACGGAAGATCGCTCACTCTCTCCTCCTTCCGGGCTGGGTGCTTACAGCCTTTCCTGGCGGCGCGCCTTCTCGTAGGCCTTGCGGCGGTCCTCGAGGTAGGCGGGGACCGGTACGTCCCACCAGCCTACCGCCGGGCTTCCGGAATAAGGGAACTCCCGGTGCACCATCACTTCCACCAGGGAAGGCCTCCCCGAGGACAGCGCCCTCTTGAGCGCGGGGGCGATACCTCGACGGGTTTCCACCTTCTGGGCGTAGAGACCGAAGGCCTTCGCCGCCTGGGCGATGCCGGGAGAGTAGGGCCTGCCGTCGGGGGTCTCAAAATCGACCGCCACCGCTCGCTTCTCACCGAAGGCGTCCATCTGGAGATCCTTTATAGCCAGCCACCCCTGGTTGTTGGCCACCACCATCACCACCGGCACGCCCAATTGCATCGCGGTGGCCATCTCCTGCATGGTCATGAGGAAGTCTCCGTCGCCCGCCAGACCCACCACCTGGCGGTCGGGCCGGGCCAGCTTCACCCCCAGTGACGCCGGAAAGGCGAAACCCATGGTGGAGAAGCCGCCAGTGGTGATGCAGGTGCCGGGGACGTAGAAAGGGAACTCCTGCAGCATCTGGGCCTGCGTGTTCCCCGAGGATGTCACCAGGTAGGCATCGCGGTCCATGGCGGAGCGCAGCTCGTGGAGCAACTGGGATATGGTGGGAAGCCTGGTCCGCACCGTTCTCAGCTTCCTGACCTGCTCGAGCCATTTCTTCCGCTCGGTCTGCAACTCTTTTATAAAGGCGGGATTCCGGAGCGCTGCGGTTGCGCCTATATCGGCGAGCTCGCCTGTTAGTGCACCCAGGACCGCCTTCGCGTCCCCGCTGATGCCCATCTCCACCGGATAGTTTTTTCCGATCTCGTAGGGGTCGATGTCCACCTGGATCAGCCTGGTAGGCGGGATGCGGAAGGCTACCCCGTGGCGATAGGAGCAGGCGGTCTCGTCCGCGAAGCGGCAGCCCACCGCCAGCAGGACGTCGGCGGTGGAGGTCATGCGCAATCCCACCGAGGTCCCCTTTGAGCCGGTATGCCAGGCATAGAGGGGATGGTCCTCGGGAAACACCCCCTTGCCGGCCATGGTGGTCACTACCGCCGCCCCCTTGAGCTCGGCGAGCCGCAGCAGCTCTTTCTCGGCACCCGCGGAGGCTACGCCGCCTCCGGCCAGGATGACCGGTCTTTTCGCCCCGGCGAGCATGGCGGCCGCCCTGCGTACCTCCTCCGGGTCCCCCTGTTCCCGCCCCGCCGGCGCCGAGCGCTCCGGCGCGGGCAGCGTGACATCGGCGCTGGCGCTCTGCACGTCCATGGGAAGGACGATATTCACCGGCCCCTTCCTTCCCGTCATCATGACGTTGAAGGCGCGCTTCATGACGGAGGGGAGCTGCCGGACGATGTCAACGCGCATGGAACGTTTGACCACCGGCTGGAGCAACCTCTCGAAATCGTCGTCGCGGGCACGCTCCAGTTCCTGCAGCAGCCCCTTGCCGCGCATGTAGGTATGTACGGATCCGGTGATGATGAGCACCGGCGTGGAGTCGACGTAGGCGGTTGCGGCCCCGATGGCCGTGTTGATGGCGCCGGGACCTATGCTGGTGAAAACGGCGAGGGGCCGTCTGCTGGCGCGGTAATAACCATCGGCCAGGTGCACCCCGCTCATCTCCTGTATCACCTGGATGACCCGGATACGGTCCTCTCTTCCGATAAACGCGTCGGCAAGCCCCAGGCATCCGTGTCCAGGGATCCCGATCACGTAGGGCACATCCTCCGCGATAAGGTACTCCGCGATAATCTCTCCGCCCGTGAGCCTCATCTCGTACCTCCCGCCGCTTTGACGCCCGGGGTGTATGATAGCACCCGGTCTATCCCCGGCGGCCTTCGGGTCGCCTCCGGGCGTCAGGCATAGGGGTCGGCCCTGGACTTATGCCTGAGCCATATGTCCAGCATATATACATGGTGATTTGAGTGACGCCACACTTCTTTCCTCCTGCTCCTCCTGGCTATTTAAGGCATAAGTCCAGGGCCGACCCCTATGCCTGAGACCCCTATGCCTGACGATGTTTCTCACTATACTCTACCCACACTTCTCGGAGAAGAACCTAAATACTATCATGCCGGTGAACGGGGGATGCAAGTTCCGCCGCGGCCGTCCCGTCCCCTGGATCCTGCTGTCCCGCTTTCATACCACGTCGTCCGGGCGCACCTCGCGGCCCTCGCGGGCAGAGGTCAGGGCGGCCAGGGCGAACTGCAGCACACGGCGCCCTTCCACCGGCGTAAGATGGGCGGCCTTGCCCTCGCGCATGGAATCCAGCAGGTGTCGGGTGCAGTCGCGGAAGCTCGCGCCCCAGTCCACCTCCAGGTCGGTGTAGGCGGTAAGCCTGCCCTCCCGGTAGAGGAGCAGGGGAGGGATATCGAGCATGTTCCCGTGGCCGCGCGTGACCCACAATATCCCCTCCGTGCCGGTAACCTCCACGCGGTCGTCCGCCGAGTAATAGTCCGACTTTATGTAGAGGTCGTAGGCCCAGGCGAAATCGATGCTGCCGAAGCGGCTGCCCTCCTTGTGTTTCCAGATACAGATGCTCGGCGCGTCCACGCACAAGCCCTCCCCCATGGGCATCGCCTCCATCCAGGCGAACACCTTCTCCACCTCGCCCAGCAGGTAGAGGGCGATGGAGAACTTGTGATAGCCGTCATCGAAGACGAAAGGCCCGCCCCCGCAGGTCTTCTCGTCGATGCGCCAGGCCCAGGCTTCCAGGGGGACTTCCCAGCCGCCCGCCGCCGAGCCCCCCACCGAGCGCATGCGGATGTTCAGGGGGGTGCCGATAGCGCCTTCTTCAATGAGTGCCTTGGCCTTGACGATGGGCGGGTAGAAGATGAAGTTCTCGTAGATACGCAGCGTGACGCCCGCTTTTTCCACCGCGGCGACGATCTCGTCGAAATCGCCTACGGTCAGCGCCGGGGGTTTCTGCAGCGAGATATGCTTGCCTGCCTCAGCGGCGGCGATGGCCATCTCGCGATGCAGGTGGTGGGGGGTGAGTATCTCCACCAGTGTGATGGAAGGGTCCTCCAGGAGCTTCCTGTAGTCGCCGTGGTGCGTGGGGATGCCGTAGCGTTCCGCCCGCCCGCACCCCTTCTCCTCCGAGACGTCCGCCACCGCCAGCACCGCGGCGTCCTCGCGTCCCTCGTACCCCCGCATGTGCAGGTCGAAAATACGCCCGCACCCGATGACCCCCACTCCGATGCGCTCCCCGCTCATGGCACCATCCTCCTTGCATCGATCCCCGCTTGGCCGTTCTAATTATCCCACGGGTCCTGTCCTTGCGTAAGACACCGGCGGGGGATTGCACGTCCAAGTGGATCCGGCCGGGTGGCGGGAGTCTTGAGGTACTCGGCAGTCATGCCGACATAGGTTCTTATAGAGCACATACGAGCACAAAGCTTGGAGGTGGAGCGGATGTCCGGCAGGAAGATACTTGAGGAAGGGGACGCGGGGAAGCTCAAACGGGGGCTGAGCATGATGGAGTCCGTGCTCAAGTGGGGTGGGAAGGTGCCACTTCCCACCCGGCTGCATCCCTGGACCAACCCGGCCAAGACCGACATGCGCTGGCTTCCCATCAACCAGGATATACAGAGGCCCGAGGATGTCCCCGTACCCCTCACCCTTCTGGATCGCCTCATCGAGGATGCCTCCCACCGCGTTATCTATGACTACTGCGGGTGCCGCAAGGGCTTCGCGTGCAGCCACTACCCCGTGGATATAGGCTGCCTGCTCATGGGTGACTCGGCCATGGAATCCCCTTTTTCCGTCAGCCGTGAGGTGGAGGTGGAGGAGGCTAAGGCGCACGTTCGCAAGGCGGTGGACGCGGGTCTGGTCCCGGTGGTGGGCAAAGCCCGTATCGATAATTATCTCTTCGGCATCAAGGACCGCTCCCGCCTGCTCACCGTCTGTCTGTGCTGCGAATGCTGTTGCATCACCCGTTTCACCCGCTACGCCCGCCTGAACGTGCTCGATCCCATGTTCCCCCGCCTGGAAGGGATTACCATAGAGGTTACGGAGGACTGCACGGGCTGCGGGGAATGCGCCGAACACTGCTACATCCAGGCCATAAGCCTGGAGGGTGGCAGGGCGGTCATCGGCGGGCTGTGCCGGGCTTGCGGGCGTTGCGCCACCGTGTGTCCCAATGAGGCCATCAAGGTAAGCGTCGACGACCCCGACTTCCTCGAGAAGAGTTACGAGCGCATCCGTTCATACGTCAAGTTCGACTGAATCGCCAGGTCTCAGGCATAGGGGTCGGCCCTGGACTTATGCCTGAGAAAGCAATATGGGGCAGGTGAAGGAGAAGCAATATATTATTCGCAATCCTCATGTATTGATACCCGGCGTAGCACTCAGGCATAAGTCCAGGGCCGACCCCTATGCCTGATGAGAAAGCAATATATTATTCGCAATCCTCATGTATTGATACCCGGCGTAGCACTCAGGCATAAGTCCAGGGCCGACCCCTATGCCTGAGACCCCTATGCCTGACTTATTCCTGTGTGGAGAAATAAAGGCCCAGGTCTATCTCCACCCAGTCCTGGTACTCGGGAACGCGCACCCATATGGTGAGTTCGGCGGGGACCGCCACGAGTTCGTAGCTGGTGAGGTTGGGCGCCCGGAAAGCACCGCCGTCCTCCAGCGGCGTGGAAATAACCTTCATCATCACCTCGGGGTCGAAGCTGCCCCTGTTCTCCTCCCCCAGGGCCAGCAGGTTCACGCGGCGCTGGACCGAGAAGTCCACGTCGGGTCCGGTGACGTCCGGCGGCGGTATGCCCCAGGAGGGATCGACGAAGTGATTGGTGGCCACCAGCAGGCCTTCCGAGTCCGGCAGCCGCATCTTCACCCCGGAGGTCGCCCACTCGAAAGAGCACGCTGAGTCCTCGTCGGCGGCGTTCACGATATAGGCGAGATCGGGCCTGGTGGTTGCGAAGAAGTACGACAGCTGCTCCAGGTCGGTCGCTCCCTCCAGGAAGGAGAAGAGATCCATGGGCGCCCACGGGCGCGTGTCCGTGAAATCGCTGGAGTCCGAGGTAGAGCCGTTGTTCAGCTCCAGGAACACCCCCGCGCCGTTCATGCCCGAGGTGACGTAGATGCATCCGGCGAAGGTGAAGCTCGCGGTGGGGATGCTGCCGTCGATGGGGTTGTAGACGGTCATGGTCGCATACTGCGCGCCATAGAAACCCAGGTCGTAATTGCGGCCGAAGACGAGGGGTCCATCCGAGGTATAGGGACCCCAGGCGGCCATTCCGGAGCACTGGCCGCCCTGGGCCTGCGCCCAGTTCACCAGCGCCGCGCTGACGTACATCTCCTGCATATTCAGGATCTTGGCCTTCTCGAGTCCCAGCCCCGAGGTCTCGGCAAGACCGTTTATTATCTCCTTGTACTTCTGGGGGTATTTCTCGTATACGGAGTCCCCCAGCTCCTGCAGGTCCTCCAGGGAAAAGCCCTCGATATCCTGCAGACCTTCCACGATGCCCCGGTAGTTGTCGTTCAGCTCCTGCTGCAGCAGGGCGCCATACTGCTGTCCCATCTGCTCGTATGTCCCCTGCAGCACCAGGACGTTTATCTTCCCTGCCTTGTACAGCCTGCCTTCCGCCGGGACATCCGCCGCCGCCTCGGGTTTCTCCGGATAGCTCGCGACGGGCTCGAGCCCGCCATCATTCGCGGTGCCGCCGTCGCCGCTCCCGCAGGAGCACAGGCCGATGCACAGGGTTACCGTGACTATCAGCAGCAGGAGTCTCTTGAGCATCTCTTGTACCTCGTTTCTCGACACGCGCTTCCGTCTCCATCACCAGGAGAGCCGGATATCACGGCCCCGCCATCCTTTCTCGGTTATTCTCGGGTTTTCCAGGGTATTGCCTTAACGGGCCTACTGGGGGCGGATCAATATACGACTGCTCTCAGGCCTGCGCGGCCCCTTGCTCCGCCAGGGAGCGCTTGAGTAGCGAGGCGAGGCGGCCGGCCCGCGCGGCCGGATCCTCTCCATCCTGTATGGCGTCCATGGCCGCTTTGACCAGGGCGCTCCCCACCACCACGCCGTCGGCCAGTGCGGCGGCGTCGCGGCACTGATCGGGTGTAGAGATGCCCAGCCCTATGGCCAGGGGAGAGGCACAACAGGACCTGGCCAGCGCCATGAAATCTCCCAGCCCGCCCGCCAGTCTGTCCCGCATGCCGGTGGTTCCCTTCACCGCGAAGCAATACAGAAATCCCCCGGTTGACCTGTCCAGGTAACGCAGGCGCTCCTGCGGGGTGGTCATGGCGGCGAAGAGCACATTGCGGATCCCCCGGCGGTCCGCCTCCTCTTTCCATCCCGCCATCTCCTCCGGCGGCAGGTCGGGTATGAGCGTCCCGTCCAGCCCCGCCCGCGCCGCCTCGGCGGCGAAAGCGGCATGTCCCGCGCGATGCACGGGGTTGTAGTAGGTCATCGCCAGGATGGGCTTCTGTGATGCCGCCCGCAGTTCCGCGGCCAGGTCGAAGGCGTCGCTCACCCGGAATCCCGATTCCAGGGCGCGTCGCGACGATTCCTGGATCACCGGCCCGTCCAGCACGGGGTCCGAGAAGGGGATGCCGATCTCCAGGATGTCACAGTGTTCCAGCAGGGAGGAGGCGATAGACAGGCAGGTCTTCCTGTCCGGGAACCCGGCGGTGGCATAGCCGATGAGGGCGCAACCGTTGCCTCCCCTGGCGCTGAACGCGTCGTCGATACGGCTCATCTCCCGCCCCTCCTTATATCCATGAGCGTGTTCACATCCTTGTCACCCCGGCCCGAGAGGCAGACCACCAGGGAGCTGCTCCGCGGCATTTCCCGTGCCAGCTCCACGGCGCCGGCCACGGCGTGGGCGCTCTCCAGAGCGGGGAGGATGCCCTCGGTGCTGCAGAGCATCTCCACCGCGCGCAGCGCCTCCGCGTCGCTCACGTTGGTGTACTCGGCCCTGCCGCTGTCCTTGAGGAAGGCGTGTTCCGGTCCGACGCCCGGGTAGTCCAGCCCCGCCGAGACGGAATGGGTTTCCACTATCTGACCGTCTCCGTCCTGCAGCAGGTAGCTGCGGGCGCCGTGCAGGACGCCGGCGGAGCCCAGGCACAAGGTGCTCCCGTGCTCGCCGGGTTCAGTTCCTTTCCCCCCCGCCTCCACGCCCACCATGCGCACGCCGTCTCCCAGGAAGGGGTGGAAGAGTCCCAGGGAGTTGCTGCCGCCACCCACGCAGGCTACCAGGCAGTCGGGGAGATTCCCCGTGCGTTCGAGGTGCTGACGCCGCGCCTCCCTGCCGATGACAGACTGCAGGTCCCGCACCAGGAGGGGGAAGGGATGGGGCCCCACCACCGAGCCGATGCAGTAGTGCGTATGGTCGGAGGTGGCCACCCAGTCCCGCAAGGCCTCGTTCACCGCGTCTTTCAGGGTGCGCGAGCCGGCTGTCACGGGGACCACGCGTGCCCCCAGCAGCTCCATGCGGAATACGTTCAGGGACTGCCTAGCCATGTCCGTCTCCCCCATGAATACGTCGCATTCCTGTCCGAGAAGGGCGGCCGTGGTGGCCGTGGCCACGCCATGCTGGCCGGCTCCCGTCTCGGCGATAACGCGGCGCTTGCCCATGCGCCGCGCCAGCAGGCACTGGCCCAGGGTGTTGTTTATCTTGTGCGAACCGGTATGGCAGAGGTCCTCGCGCTTGAGGAAGATGGTCGCTCCGCCCACCTCGCTGGAGAGGCGGCGCGCCTCGTACAGGGGCGTCGGCCGGCCGGCGTAGTCGCGCAGGTAAGATTCGAGTTCGTGCCGGAATGCGGTGTCCGCCATCGCTTGCACGTAGGCTTCTTCAAGCTCCCTGAGGGGGGCTATCAAAGTCTCCGGGACGAAACACCCGCCGAAATCACCAAAACGCCCGCGCCGATGCCTGCTTTCTGCTTCCGTTATTATCGCTTCACGTTTCCGCACGTCTGTCCTCCTGTTCAACGGCGCGCAGGGCGCTTCTTGCGGCAAGGGCGAAATCCCGCATCAAAACCGGGTCCTTCCCCCCTGGCTCCATCTCCACGCCGCTGCAGACATCCACCCCGAATGGATAGACCTTCTCCACCGCCTGCCTTACGTTGGCGGGATTCAGGCCTCCGGCCAGGATCACCCTCGTCTGTTGCGCGGCGCGTGCCGCCAGGCTCCAATCGCATGTCTTGCCCGTACCACCCCGCATTGCGGGGTCCCAGGCGTCGATGAGTACGGCGAAGACGCCGGGATAATCCTCGATCCTGGCGAGCTCCTCCGGTCCCTGCGGTCGCAGCGCCACGATGGCGCGGGCCCCGAACGGCTTCACGTCCTCGGGACTCTCCTCACCATGGAACTGCACAAGGTCCAGGGCGCAGTATTCGACCAGGCGTCGTACCTCGCCGCGTTCCAGGTTCACCACGACGCCCACCCGGAGGGTAGACGCCCGCAGGGCGCGCGATATGGCCCGGGCCCCGTCCGGGCTCAGACACCGGGGGCCGGGCGCGAATACCATGCCCACCGCATCGTATCCCAGCTCGCATGCGGTAACGGCATCCTCGACACGGGTGATCCCACAGACCTTAAGCAGGGGCATGGCCGTCTCCCCTCAATTCCCGCAGGGCACGCTCCGGGTCTTCGTGCCTCGCCAGCGCCTCGCCCACCAGCACTGCGTCCACTCCCAGCTCCGCCAGCGGCGCCACCTGCTCGCGCCGCGTGTAGCCGCTCTCGCTCACCAGCACCTTCTCCGCGGGTACCAGCGGAGCCAGCCTGCGCGTGGTCTCCAGGTCCACCTCGAGGGTGCGGAGGTCGCGGTTGTTTATGCCAATGATGCCTGCTCCGGCGTCCAGGGCGGCGGCCAGCTCCGCCTCGTCGTGGACCTCGACCAGGGCGTCCAGCCCCAGCGACTGGGCCGCGCGTAGCAGGCGCGGCAGTTCGTCTTCCGGCAGGAGGGCGGCGATGAGCAGTGCCGCACTCGCTCCTCCCGCCCGCGCTTCTAGGAGCTGGAAGGGGTCGAGGATGAAATCCTTGCGCAGCAACGGCAGAGCGGTGGCGCAGCGCGCCCGGGCGAGGTCCTGCATGCTCCCCGCGAAGAACTCCGGCTCCGTGAGCACGGACACCGCGCAGGCTCCGCCACGCTCGTAAGAACCCACCAGTCTCTCGAGGTCCAGATCCGGACGGATGGCACCGCGCGAGGGAGATGAGCGTTTTACCTCGGCGATGACATTTATCGTCTCTCCCGGTCTGCGCTCCACGGCGCGGCGAAAGGAGGGGGGAGCCTGGCTTCGTGCGCATACCTCCTGCAGCGCCGCGCTGCTGACCTCGCCCTTGCTGCGCTCTACGCGCTCCAGGGTCGATGCGGCCGCTTGTTCCATGAACATGTTCATCCGCTCCCCGCATCGGCTTTGGTGGTGCTCGCAGGCATGGCGCCCGTAAAACCCACCAGTCCCTCCAGCTTGGCCATGGCCGCCCCGGAGTCTATCGATCCCTCCGCCATGTATATGCCTTCCACGAGGTCGCCCGCCTTGCCGGCGACCACGATGGCGGCGGCGGCATTGAGTACGGCGATATCCCGGCGCGGGCCCCTGCGACCGGCGAGGACCTCTTCCCTTATGATGTTCGCGTTGGTATCGGCCGAGCCTCCCGCGATGTCCCGCAGGGAAGCACGCGTCATCCCCAGTTCCCCGGGCTCGCAGCGGAAGTGGCGCACACCCTCCGGGTTTATGTCCCACACCAGGGTAGGGGAGGTCGTGGAGAGCTCGTCCATGCCGTCCTCCGCATGCACAACCATGGCCCGTTTCGTCCCCAGCTCCGCCAGCGCCTCCGCCAGGAGGGGGGCTTTTTCGCGCGTTCCCACGCCCAGGAGCTGTGACTCCGCCCCGGCGGGATTGGTGAGCGGCCCCAGCAGGTTGAAAGCGGTGGGGATGCCCATCTCCCGCCGCGCGCGCATCACGTGGCGCATGGCGGGATGGAATGAAGGGGCGAAGAGGAAACCGATGCCGACCTCCTCTATGCACTCCCGTACTTCCTCCGCCTGCAGCGTGATGTCCACGCCCAGAGCCTCCAGGACATCGGCGCTGCCGCATGCCGAGGTCACGGCACGGTTGCCGTGCTTGGCGACGTAGACGCCGGCGCCGGCAGCGACGAAAGCCGCGGCGGTGGATATGTTGAAGGTGGAGAGTCCGTCACCCCCGGTACCGCAGGTGTCCAGCAGCGGCGTAGCGGCGGGGCTGATGGTGTTGGCCGCCTCGCGCATACCTTGCGCGAAACCCGTCAGTTCCTGCACCGTCTCGCCCCGCATCTTCAGCGCGGTGAGCAGGGCCGCTATCTGTGCGTCACTCGCCTCGCCGCGCATGAGGAAAAGCATGGTGCCGCGGGCTTCCTCGCGGCTCAGCCGGTCGCCCGCGGTCAGCCTGGATATCACTTCGGCGATCATCGTCCCACCTCCATGGCCAGGAAGTTGCCGAGCAGGGCGCCGCCGCATGGGGTGAGGATGGATTCCGGGTGGAACTGCACTCCCTCCACGGCCATGCGGCGGTGGCGCACGCCCATCACCAGCCCGTCCTCGCAGCGGGCGCTCACGTCCAGCTCGTCCGGGATATCTTCGAGGATGAGGGAATGGTAGCGGGTGGCGGTAAGGGGGTTTTCCAGGCCCCGGAAAATCGTTCCCGCATCGTGAGAGATGGTGGAGACCTTGCCGTGTACGGGGCGCGGCGCCCTCACCAGGCTGGCTCCGAAACATTGCCCTATGGCTTGGTGGCCGAGGCAGACGCCCAGGACCGGGATGGCGCCCGCGAAGAGGCGCACCGCGTCCAGGGTGACGCCGGACTCGTCCGGCGTGCCGGGGCCGGGGGAGATGACCAGGTGGGTGGGCTCGAACCCGGCAAGCTCAGCGGCCGCCGCGGCGTCGTTGCGCACCGTTACCACTTCCGCCCCCAGCACCTCCAGGGCCTGGGCGAGGTTGTAGGTGAAGGAGTCGTAGTTGTCGATGAGGAGCACCCGTTTCATATCCTCACCCCCTCCCTGGCCTCGGCCAGGCGCACTGCGCGCAGGAGCGCCCGTGCCTTGTTGCGGGTCTCCTCGTATTCGCGCGTCGGGTCGGAGTCGGCGACAACTCCGCCGCCGGCCTGTACGTGGGCGGAGCCGCCATGGGCGACGATGGTGCGGATGGCGATGCAGGTGTCCATGTCCCCGCTGTAGGATATATATCCCACGGCGCCGGCATAGGGCCCGCGCCGGTCTTTCTCCAGCTCGTCGATGATCTGGCAGGCACGGATCTTTGGCGCGCCGGAGACGGTGCCGGCCGGAAACGAAGAGGCCAGAAGCTCGCGGTTGCCGCATCCCGGCCGCAGCTCCCCGCTCACCTCACTCACCAGGTGCATGACATGGGAAAAACGCTCTACCTCCATCATGCGTTCGACGCGCACCGAACCCGGTTTGCATACCCGTCCCAGGTCGTTGCGGGCCAGGTCCACCAGCATCACGTGCTCCGCCCGTTCCTTGGCGTCGTGCAGCAGCTCCTTCTCCAGCGCGGCGTCTTCCTGCCGCGTCCTTCCCCGGGGGCGCGTGCCGGCGATGGGCCGGATGACCGCATGGCCGCCGTACTGGCGTACCAGAGGCTCGGGGGACGAACCGACGAGGCACAGGTCGCCGAAGCGGAGAAAGAACATATAGGGAGAGGGGTTCTCCGACCTCAGGCTGCGGTAGACGGAGAAGGGGGAGCAGCGCAGGGGGAAGGAAAAGCGTTGCGAGGGCACCACCTGAAAGGCATCACCGGCATATATGTACTCCCTGGCCTTCTCCACCACCGTCTCGTACTCCTCGCGGGTGAAATTCGAGCTTACGCCCTGGAAGTCGGTCTCCTCCGAGAGAAAGTAGACGTCGTTCGAGGCGTCTCTCGGCACACTCGCGGAGAGGGATCCGGCCATGGATTCCAGGGAGGCGATGGCCTGGCGGTAGAGAACGCGCAGCGCGCTTTCCCCGCTGTCTTCGGGTATGAGGACGTTAGCCATGAGGACCAGGCGACCCGCCAGGTGATCGAAGGCGGCGGAGGTGCGGGTGAACATGAACATCATCTCCGGCAGCCCCAATCCACCGCGCGCCGCCAACTCGATGTCCTCCATGCGGGACAACATGTCGTACGCGAGGTAGCCCACAGCCCCGCCCCGGAAGGGCAGGCCACCGCCCCCGTCGCTGGCGTCGAACGCGCCCATGGTCTCGAAGAGGAAATCGACGGGGTTGTCTCCGGCGGGGATCGCTCCCGCCCCCACCGGAAAGTCCAGACTGCCCTCCAGGCAGCGCAGTACAGCCTGCGGCTCACACCCGATGAACGAATAACGTCCCCAACGCTCGCCGCCTTCCGCGCTCTCCAGCAGAAAGGAATACTCTCCTCCGCCCAGCTTCATGAAGGCCGTGACCGGGGTCTCCGTATCCGCGCTGACCGCGCGCGACACGGTGATCAGGTTGTGCAGGCGGGCTGCCTCCATGAACTCCTCCTCACCGGGAGTATAGAGACCGCGTGTCCTGCTCCGTGCTCCGCAAGCGTACGAAGATGCCTTCAAATCCATCTCCTCCTTTGTTTAAAAATAAAGGCCGTGCACCTCGGGTACACGGCCTCGTAAGGGTGGGATAAACAAGACCGTGACCCTTCAGAGAGGATTCACGGCCTTACAATCGATCTAATGGTCCTGCGGAGAACGCGCGTCAGCCGGAGCCCTCTCTATGAGGGGCTCCACCACCATCGGTATACGCACAAGTTCTCCTTCATAGTGGTTGCGATTGTAGGGCAAAACCCAGGAACTGTCAACATGCCGCTCAGGCATAGGGGTCTCAGGCATAGGGGTCGGCCCTGGACTTATGCCTGAGCCGAACGCTCGGATACATACATGGGATTTCCGAGCACCATCGTATTTTCCTCTCTCGCTCCTCCTGGTTCTCAGGCATAAGTCCAGGGCCGACCCCTATGCCTGAGCCCGATCTCAGGCTGTATAGATCATCATTGTATGCTGATTATGATCGCGATGGTATTATACAGTGAGAGACTCGGCTACTCTGTGCAGGCGGGAGACAATGAGCAGACAACAAGGTTTTACGCTGGTGGAGTTGATGGTCGTCATCCTCATTGTCGGCATCCTCGTGGGCATCGCGGTTCCCGTGTTCATAGTGGCGCAGAACAGTGCCGAGCGCAGGGTATGCCAGGCCAACCTGAGGATGTTGAGGTCCGCCGCCAGCCAGTACTACTCCATGAACGAGGCTTACCCGTACACGGTAGAGGATATGGTGCCGGAACGCTTCGAGGAGGAACCGGTCTGCCCGGCCGTGGGCAACGACGATTCGTACGTCATCGTCTCGGGAGGGGGCGACGCCCCCCCCGTCTTTTCCTGCAACCATCACGGTACCGATCCCTGATCGCCGCGTCGCCTGAGGCTCCTCCCCGCAATGACACAGCATCCGGGGCGCCTACCGGCATCAAGCCCTTTCCACCACCGTCGCTATGCCCACGCCGCCTCCGCCGCACAAGGTCTGCAGGCCGTACTGCAGTCCGTTGCGCGTCATATGGTGGACCATCTCCGCGAAGTAGAGGACCCCGGTGCATCCGATGGGATGGCCGATGGCGCAGGCACCACCCGTGGGATTGATGCGCGGGTCGTCGAATTCCAGCCCGAACTCGATGCAGAAGGCGAGCACGGGCGACACGAAGGCCTCGTTGGGTTCGAACACGTCGACGTCGTCCATGGTGAGATGCGCGCGGTCCAGGGCCTTGTGCATGGCCGGGACGGGCCCCAGAAGCATGATCAGGGGTTCGGAGCCGGCTACCGCGGTGGATACGATCCTGGCCATGGGCTCGAGCCCCAATTCCTCCGCCTTCTCCGCGGTCATGAGCATCACCGCCGCCGCACCGTCCACGATGGCCGAGGACGTCGCCGCGGTAACCGTGCCGTCGTCCCGGAAACGCGGGGGCAGGGACGCTATCTTCGCCAGGGCGGCGTCGGCATCGTCAACCGCCTGGGCACGTGGGGGTTCGTCGAACTCCACCAGCGTCTTCTCTCCCCCCTCGCCGTCCACTTCCACCGGGACCACGCGCTTGCGGTAGTCCTCCTCGTCACGCATGGCGAGGACCGCCTTCTGGTGGCTCCAGAGGGCGAAGCGGTCCATGTCGCCGCGGTCGAGGCTGTAGCGGTCGGCCAGCATCTGCGCGCTTACGCCCATGGGAGCCAGGGCGGCGCGCTCGATGGCCCGGGGGTGGAGCGTGACCGGCATGCCCGCCTGGATGGCCGCTTGCAGGTCCGAGCCCATGCCGTAGTGGCTCATGTTTTCAACCCCGGCGGCGATGGCGATGTCGCCCGCTCCGCACATGAGGGCGTGTGCCTGGGAATTGATCGCCTGCAGGCCCGCGTTGCAGTAGCGGTTAACCGTCCACCCCGCCACCTCCTCGGGCAGGTCCGCGGCGAGCACGCCGACCCTGCCCACGTTCAGGCCCTGTTCGCCGATCTGGCTCAGGCATCCCACGGCGACGTCCTCGATGGCCACTTCATCAAAAGCGGGCGCCTTTTCCTTCACCTTGTCCACGAGTCCGCGCAGCGCGGTTACCAGCAGGTGTTGCGCGGACACACCCGAGAAGACTCCGCCCTTGGCCGCGCCGGCCCAGCCGGACCTGCCCGTCGGGGTGCGCACGGCTTCCACCACCACGACTTCCTTGAGTTCCATATGCCCTCCTTGGTCCCTGTTACCCTCATACGATTGACTCGGTATTGAGCCGGTGCTGAGACGCAGGCCAGCCGCCGGATTACTTATCCCTTTCTTTCAACGTCCTTCCAGTAGAGCTTCTCCAGCTCCCGCTTGATGATCTTTCCGTCTATGTGGCGGGGAAGCTGGGGGAAGAACTCCACCATGGCCGGTAACATGTATCCATGCAGCCCCTCTTCCCTGCAGAAGGCGAGGATGTCGTCGGCGCTTGCGTCCTTTCCCTCGTGCAGCTGTACACACGCGATGGGTACCTCTCCCAGGTCGGGATGGGGCATGCTTACCACCGCCGCGTCGAAGACCGCGGGATGGCGCAGGATCATCCCCTCGATCTCCAGGGGATAGACGTTCACCCCGCCGGAGATTATCATCTCCTTCAACCTGCCCGTGAGGTAGAGGAAGCCGTCCTCGTCCACGTAACCCAGCAAGCCGTCGTCGTACCACTCCATCCCGTCGATGATGCGGATGGACTCGTGCAGCTTGTCCTCGGAACCGGGATAGCGCAGGGCGAGGGTGGATGCGGTGCGGCCCATGACCCTCCCTATCTCGTTGGGACCGGCCCACCTTCCCTCCTCCTCGACGAAGATACCCAGGTCGCCGCAGCGCGCCTTGCCCACGCTGTTGATCCTGCGCTCGTCCTCCTCGTAGTCCTCGGGCAGCAGTATGGTGATGATGGCCGTCTCCGAGCTGCCGTAGTACTCGCTGAATACCGGGCCGTGCGCTCCGCGCTCCATGAACAGCCGGTTGATGTCCCTCTTCACCTGCGGTGGGCAGGGAGCCGCGGCGCAGATGAGGGAGCGCATGGACCCGAGCCAGTACTTCTTCTTCACCTCGTCGGGGAGCGCCAGCACGCGCTGCAGGATGGTGGGGGCGACGAAAACCCAGTTGATACGCTCGGCTTCGATGAGGTGCAGGAACTCCTCGGCGTCGAACTTCCTCATGAACACCCCCGTCGCTCCCAGCATGAAGCAGGGCGCCCAGCCCGCCGCCGTCCCGGCGTGGTAGACGGGGGTTACGATGAGGGACCTTATGTTCCTGGAGACGGGATCGCATATGCGATCGCCGCCGAACCAGTAGAAGTAGCTGAATGCCCGCATGGTATAGGGGAGGAAGTTCTCGAAGGTCTCCCGCGGCGCCTCGGCCAGATCGGAGAGGGCGTAGCTCAGACTGTCGTACAGGTTGGAGCTCTTGGGTATGCCGGTGGTCCCGCCGGTATAGGGGTTGAGGGAGGCGAGAAAATTGACCTCAGGCCGGGTGGCCGGCGCCTTCTCCAGCAGTTCCTCGTAGGAGAGCATCCCCTGCGGGGGAGGGCCGTCTCCTCCCAACACCACGAAATGCTCCACGCCCCCCAGGCCGTCCTTTATCTTCAGGACTTCCTCCAGGAGGTCCGCGTCGAAGATGAAAACCCTGGGCGTCCGCAGGTTGATGGTCTTGCGCAGCTCCTCCCCCGAGAGGTGCCAGTTGACGAAGGGCATGGGGGCTCCGATGAGGCTCGTCGCGTTGAGGATCTCCAGGAAAGCCATGCTGTTGTAGATCATGGTGGCGACGCGGTCCTTGGGCTGCACGCCCAGCCCCTGCAGCGCGTTGGCCAGCTTGAGCACGCGGTCCTTCAGCTCTCTGTAGGAATATCTCCTGTCCCCGTCGACTCCCGCCTCGCGCTCGTCGAAGATCTCCCACATGGCCAGGGACCAGTTGGGGACGATCTTTCCCACCTTGACCCTGCCCAGGTCCCGCAGGTTCTTAAGCAGCCCCTGCCCCCCGGTGAAGATCTTCAGCACGATCTTCAGGGTATTGCCGCCGCCGCCCCATTGCTGCTTGAAGGTTCTCCCCAGCCCCTTGGCCTCATCCATGCGGAAGAGCGGAGGAAGAGCCCGCATCATGCCCGAGAAGGTCTTTTCCGCCTGCATATCCCATCTCTCCCTTCGTTCCAGCCTGCCCGAAAGGGCTTCCTTTTCAACGCGAGCATCCTGGTTGTGAGGCGATTGCTGCGAGGTGTGGGACCACGCGGGCTGTGATAGTTGCTCCGCTATCACAAGGATAATACAGGAAGCGGCGATAAGCCACAGATGCGTCGACGCGGAGGGCAAAACAGGCGAGCTCCGCCATGCGGCGGGCCTGAAGATCGGCTCACGCGATGGGTGGCTGCCCCAGTGCCTGCAGAAGCAGGTTCACGTGACCCCGCGCCGTGCTGCGGGGAAGGGTGCCGGTAAACCCTCCCGGATCGATCCTGAGCTCTTCGGGCATGAGCATGAGGGTGAAGACGCGGGTGAAGAGGGGGACCCACACGAAAGCCTCGAGCCGGTAGCCGGCGCCGGTATAGGTTGCCTGCAGCCTCTGGGGCGCGACCAGGAACCCCACGCCCCGCTGGTAAAGCCTGGATGACTGGTCGAAAGCGATCAACCTGTAGCCGGTCTGCTGGGCCCACCCGTCCAGGATATTCCAGAAATCCGCTCCGGCCGTGAACTCCCTTACCGTCCTTCCCCTCACCGGCATTTTCGTTCTCCTCCCCGCGCCTGACGGTGGCTACCCACACATTCAGGATTCAAGATTAACCCAACCCGCACGTTTCCTGTCTAACCGCCCACGCTTTCCGGGGAAGAACCAAGCATATCCCTCAAGTACTTATAGATATCCACCTGGGCCCTCACCCGCCTGCTCCCGGCGCGGTTTCTCTCTGCGTTGTCCTGCGCCGCATCGATTATCCTCGCCTTCACGTTGTCCCGGAATTGTATATCGATATAGTCGGTAAGCTCCTTTTTCAGGGCTTCATCGTAGACGGGCGCTGCCACCTCGACGCGCTCTACGAGGTTTCTGTGCATCCAGTCCGCGGAGGATATGTAGACCAGGGGGTCGTTGCCGTTGCAGAATATATGGATGCGGGAATGCTCCAGGTACTTGTCGATGATGCTTGTCGCCGCGATGTTTTCACTGAGCCCCTCCACGCCGGGCAGCAGGCAGCATATGCCGCGTATGATCATCTTCACCTCAACCCCGGACCGGCCGGCCTCGTAGAGGCTGTCTATGATGCTCTTCTGGGCGAGGCCGTTGAGCTTGACGTGTATGTACGCATCCCTGCCACCCCGGGCGTTGGCGATCTCGTTGGCGATGAGTGCGAGGATCTTCTCCTCCATCATGTCGGGGGAGACGAGGAGATGCCTGTAGTCTGAACGTTTCTTGCCGCTCTCCAGGGATTTGAAGACCTTTCTCACCTCTCCCGTGATGGCGGGATCGCTGGTGAACAGGGCATGATCGCTATAGATCCTGGCGGTGGACTCGCTGAAGTTGCCGGTGCCGATGCAGGTATATCTCTCGGTCACGTGCTCCTTTTTTCGTGTGATCAGGATCAGCTTGCCGTGTACCTTGAGCTCCGGGAGCTCGCGGATCACCCGGGCTCCTTCTCCCGTCAGCATATCCATCCAGGTGAGGTTGGCCTCCTCGTCGAAACTGGCCCGTATCTCCACGAAGACGGTCACCTTCTTACCGTTGCGGATCGCGTTCAGTAGGGCGTTCACGATCTCGGATGCATCGGCGACACGGTACAGGGTCATCTTGATGGAGGTGACATACCTGTCGACGGCGGCCTCGCGCAGCAGGTCGACGGTGTACTGAAAGGACTGATAAGGGTAGTGCAGCAGGATGTCCTGCTCCCGTAACGCCTTCAGGGTGCTCGAGTAATGGCGCAGAACCGGGTGCTCGAGGGGTTCGGGGTTCCTGTAGCGCAGCTTCCCGTACTGGGCTCCCGGGTCGGGAAAGTCCATCATGTCCCTGCTGTTGTGATACCTTCCACCGGGGATCACTATGTCGGGGGACAGGCCGTTCTTCGCGACGATGTAATGCAGCAGTTCCTCGGGCATCTCCCGGTCGTACACGAAGCGGATCGGGTCCCCGTGGTCCCGCGACTTCAGCGAGCGCAGGGCCCGCTCCAGGAGGCCCGTGGTGATATCGGCCTCTATTTCGAGATCGGAATCGCGGGTCATCTTAATGGAATAGGCGGAAAAGTCGGTGCAATCGAACATGGAGAAGAGGCTTTTCAGGCCGTGGCGGATGATGTCGTCCAGGGTGATGATGTAGGTCTTGTTGTCCCGCCCCGGTATCCTGACGAAACGGGGGAGCACGTCGGAGGGTAACTCCACCAGAGCATAATTCCGGTCGGAGGGATCTTCCGCTTTTTTGAGCACGATGGCCAGATAGACCGCCAGGTTTTGCAGGAAGGGGAAGCCTTCCACGTTCTCGAGCATTATGGGGACGAGGCGCGGGCGTACCTTCAATGCGAAGTACTTATCCAGGAACTTCGCCTGCTGCTCGTTCAATTCCCTTTCGTTGACGACGATGATGCCCTCGCTGCGCAGTTTCCCCAGCAGGTCGTCGAGGGTGGAATCGAATTCCCTGCCCAGGCCTTTGGCCCTGGCGGCCGCCTGTTTGTATATCTGCTTGGGCGTCCCGCCGAGGAAGTTAGCGGATTTCTTGCCCGCAGCGATGCGGCGCTTGAGCTTCGCCATCCTTACGCTGTAGAACTCGTCCAGGTTGGATGAGTAGATGCCGAGAAACCTGAATCTCTCGAGGAGAGGGACGGTAGCATCCTCGGCTTCCTGCATGATCCTTTCGTTGAAGGAAAGCCAGCTCAGCTCGCGATTCAGATACTTGGCGATGGTCAGACTCCTATGTGCTCGTAATGATCCATCCCGCCCGTATACTCTTTCTTTCAGAGATATTCTATCACCCGGCCCGGTAAAGGGGTCTGAGGCATAGGGGTCGAGCCTGGACTTATGCCTGAGCCGTTCTTCCAGCTTCCATAGCTGGGATCATGAGTAGCATCACGTTTCTTCGCGCCCTGCCCCTCCTGGCTTTCAGGCCTTAGTCCAGGCTCGACCCCTATGCCTGATAACCGTAAATCCTGAACCCCATACGCTCTCCCCTATATAATAAGTAACTGGTTCCCATCACCTGTCTCGCGGGGGAGGTACATATGGCGTCGATCGAGGCCAGGATCAAGGATTTCGTGCGTGCCAGGGGCGTAGACGTGGTCGGCATAGCTGGGCCGGGGCGCCTGGACGGTCCACCATCCCTCGACCTCTCCTACACCATGCCCGGGGCGAAGTCGGTCGTTTCCATGGCCCTGCCCATGGACGTCGATGCCGTCTACGATTTCCTCGCCAAGCGCTCTCCCGCGCCGCACAACCTGGACCAGTTCCTCAACTACCAGCGCCTGCAGCGTATCGGCAGGGAGCTGGCCGGCTTCCTGGTCTCCTGCGGATACCGCGCCATGGGGGTTCCCTTGAGCGCGGATTACCGCCGCGCCGTCTACGTCTTCCGCCCGCGTCCCGCCTTCTCCCTGCGCCTGGGGGCCATGGCCGCGGGCGTGGGCGGGCAGGCTTGGAGCGGCAACCTGAAGACCCGGGAGTACGGTGCTTCCATCTACCTGGGAGCGGTACTGACCGACGCCATGCTGGAGAGCGATCCCGTGCTTCCACCCGGTTATTTCGTGGAAGAGTACTGCGCGAAGTGCAAGCGCTGCGCCAGGTCCTGCCCCAGTCACATGTTCGGCACCGGGGAAGAGGAGTACCTGCTGCTCAACGGCGAACTGCATCCGCGCGCCCGCAGGAACAACATCGACCTCTGCCACATCTCCTGTTTCGGGCTGCACAGCCTGAGCGCCGACAGGCGCTACTCCAACTGGGGCCTGCATTGGATAGGATCGTGGATCGAGCAGCGACCCGAGAGCAGGAACCAGCTCCAGTTGATCTGGGACATGCTCAAGCGCGGCCTGACGGTGGGCGACGCGTGGCCACGCTTCGATATCCTGCGCGTGCTGTGCAGCAAGCTGTGGCCGGAGGAGATACTGAGGGGTATCCCGGAGCTGGAGGACTTTCCCGAGGAAGAGTCAGAGCGCTACCGCATCCTCGCGGAGTTCGGCAGGAGGATGGGCGTCGGGGGCATAGACGACTACCCCGTCCCCATGATCTGCGGCCAGTGTGCCCTGGTATGCGGGCCTACCCTCGAGGAGACCGCGGAGAGATACCGCGCCCTGGCCGAGTCCGGCATCGTAGTGCCCGGGCCGGGCGGCCGCATGACCCGGGTGGACACCTTCGAGGAGGCGCTGGAGCTGCGCCGCCGCCATCCCCTGCGCATAAGCGCTTACCGCAAGGTGAAGGACGCCCTCGACTCCATTTACTTCTGGCACCGCTATTATTTCGGTATCGAACCCAGATCGTTCGTGCAGTCCAAGATCTACGGCCTGAGATTGCGAAGGGCGGTACGGGAGCGGCGTAGAAAGATTCATAGGCATTCGGCATTCGGAAAGGAGTGATGCATATGAGAGGTACGTTGATCTTCATCGGCACGATACTGGTTGTCGTGGCCCTGGTCTTCATGATCTGGGGCATAGTGGAAGTAGGGCAAGGAAAGAAGGGCACCTGGGAAATATGGCCCTTCTACATGATCCACGGCGTGGTCTCCCTGGTGGCCTTGATACTCTTTGCCGTAGCCAACAAGGGCAGAGAGATACCCGCTGCGGTAAGCGCCGAAGGGGAGGAGGCATCATGAAAACTGGTTGGTTGATACTGTCCATATTCCTCCTGTTCGCCGGGACCATATGAATGCTCTCCGTAACCGCGCAGTTCGCAGCGGGAAAAGCAAAGGTCCACGAGATAGTCGGCGCCATAATCCTCCACATGACCCTGGGCATCTTCGGGATATGGGTCCTGGCCATCGCCGCTTCCTGAGTGCAGGGGTGAAAGACGAAAAACAGCCATGGGGATATCCATCGTTGAGGCCGATATCGAGGATGCGGAGGAGATCCTCGCCCTTCAGAAGGCGGCGTACGCGAGCGAGGGCCGTCTATACGAGGACTTCACCCTCCCGCCCCTCACCCAGACACTCGAGGAGATGAGGGAGGACCTAGGCAGGCAGCTCTTTCTCAAGGTGGTGGAGGACGGGGAGATAATCGGCTCGGTGCGCGCCCACATGAAGGGGGACACCTGCCGGGTGGGAAGGCTCATCGTGCGCCCGGACCGACAGGATCGCGGTATCGGCAGCCGTCTCCTGAAGGAGATCGAGGAGCGCTTTCCCGGGGCGGAGAGGTTCACACTCTTCACCGGGCACCGCAGCGACAAGGCTCTCCATATCTACGAGAAAAATGGTTACGGTATATACCGGACCGAGCCCGTCCATGCACGTCTCACCCTGGTCTATCTGGAGAAACGGAGGAACGAAGGATGAGCGGAGAGCGCTGCGTCATACCGGATTACATCGAGGCGGGGAAGGGAAAACCCCTCATCTTCATACCGGGGATGGAGGGCGCCAAGGAGTTCTGGGAACCCCAGATGAGGGGGCTCGAGGACGCATATCATACCATCGCCACCAGCCTGCCGGTCTGGAAACCGTGCCTGGCCAGCGCCGTCTCGCATTGCGCCGGCAGCATCATCGCCCTCATGGACGCGTTGGGTCTGGAGAAGGCGGTGGTGGTGGGGGAGTCCTTCGGGGGCATGGTCATCCAGGAACTCGCCCTGTCCTACCCGCAGCGCCTGTCCGGCATCATCCTCTGCAACACCATGGACCGCCCGCGCCGGGGCGGCTTCGGCATGAACGTCTTCACCCTCGCCACCCTGGTGCACCAGTGCGCGTTTCTGCCCTTCCTCACCATGGACCAGCGCTGCGGCCTGATGCGCTGGGTGGGAAGGCACCGCGGATTCGTGCTGGACCCGTCGCCACGCAACGCGGACCTCGTCGAATATATTATTCGCTACGGGACTGCCTGCGGGCCGGCCGCCTACCTGGACCGCATGATCGCGGGTGCCAAGGCGTCCTACACCACGAGGTTGCGGGAAATAAGCGTACCCGCCCTGGTGTTGCGGGGTGAGGAGGACCGCCTGATAGGCGCGGAGACCGTCATGCAGCTGGCGGGCCGGATACCCCACGCCGACCTGGTCATCATCGCGGGCGGCGGGCATTGCTGTACATATACCGTCCCCGAGGCCTCCAACCTCGCGATTCGCGAATGGTTGAGGAGCATCGGCTATTACGGAGCCCCTCCCTCCCGCCAGGACGCGAACCCCTATATCGGCATCACCTGATGGGGTCAGTCTGACCCCAAGCGTTCAGCGGGAGAAGAATCCCCGAGATGTTTTCTGCTCGAAGGCGCCGGCGATAACCTCGGGGCTGAACGCCGACGGTATCGTCCCCGTGGTGGCGTAATTGTAAGAGGCGGTGGCGAAGATGCCGTTAAGAGTGGAGCTGACGATGCCCAGGGCGAACCAGTTATCCGGGCGATTTATTAAGGTTCTTCTCAAATAGGGTATGGGCTGACGATTGGGCGGGCGCGCTTGCCCGGCTGTCCCTTGCGCCCCGACGCGGCGCGCGCGATTATAAGAGAACCATGATTGAGATCAGGGAGTGCGCGTGGGGGGATTTCGAGCCCGTCCTGGAGCTGCTGCGGCAGCTCTGGCCCGGCCGCGAGCTCGACCGCGAGGCGCTGGCGGATGTCTTCCGGCACAACCTCGGCCTCGCTTCCCAGCATTACCTCTGCGCGGTGAGCGGGGGAGAGGTCGTAGGCTTCTGCTCCCTCAGCGTCAGGAAGAGCCTGTGGGGGCAGGGATTCCTCGGCTATCTCGACGAGATGGTGGTCGACGAAAAGCGCAGGGGAGAGGGGATAGGCGGCAGGCTGCTGGAGCGGGCCCTGGAGCTGGCGAAGGAGGACGGCTGCCGCAGGGTGGAACTGGATTCCGCCTTCCACCGCGAGGATGCCCACCGTTTCTACGAGAGCCACGGGTTCGAAGGGGTCTGCCAGCTGTTCGGCAGGGAGATCTAATAATCAATAACCGGCAAGCAAGACCCTGCTTCCAGCCTGGCTTGCCGGCGGGAAGATCCACTAATCCCTTACGCGCTTCAGCTCAATGGTCACCATATTCGTCTTGTCCACGCAGCCCAGCTCGACCACCTCCGGATCGCCCCATTCCTCGGGAAATCCTCCGCCGAACTGGAGCATGACGAGGTAGGGAAAGATATCGTGGTAGAAGAATCCGCACAATCCCCCCGAGCTGTAACCGCTCAGCTCCAGCTGGTCTCCCTCCTTATGGCTGGCGCCGCATTCACCCTTCACGCTCTTGATGGTGCCTACCACGCGATAGCCGATCGGTTCCGGTTCCGCCATGATCGCTCACCCCCATGTGTTATGAGAACTTCACCCTTCTGTCTATAACGATTGCAGAAAATCCAGGATGAGTGCGTTGACCTCGCGCGGGCGTTCCATGCTCACGATATGGGTACCTCCGGCGATGACCTCCAGCCGGGCGTCGGGGATGGCCGCGGCCGTCTCCTTGAACACCCGCAGCGGGTCGGGCCACAGGGAGAGGAACTCGTCGCGGTCGCAGCCGATGACCAGGGTCGGTGCCTGGATGCGGCCCAGGTCCTGCGCGGTGAAGTCCGGCAGTTCCCTCCACATCCTGGTCATTTTCTCCAGGAACTCCCTGCCTTTACGCGCTTCCGGCGTCATCAGGCGGCGCATGAACCTCAAGCCCAGCATGGAAGGGGACCACGGGTGCAGGATATCCTCCATCTCCCGTATGGCCCCGGCGGTGTAATTGTCGGTGTTGAAGGGCGTGCCCAGGAGCACCATGCTGCGCACGAGTTCGGGGTGCTCGAGGGCCAGGGCGAGGCTGGTGCAGCCACCGTCGCTCCACCCCACGAGGTGGACGGCGCCCAGGCGCAGCTTGGTGATGAGCGCGGCCATGTCGCCGGCCATCTGCCGGTAGGTGAGGGGCTTCGTGCCCAGGGTGCTGCGCCCGTGGCCGCGGGAATCAGGGGCGATCACCCGGTACATGCATGCCAGTTCCGGTATCTGGCCCGCCCACGTTCCGGAGTAAGCGAACCCGCCGTGCAGTATGAGCACGGGTTCACCGCGTCCGTAACAATGGTAATAGATGCTGGTGTCGCCGGCCTCTACACAGCTCGCGAGGTTTTCCGGGCGTTCCCGCCACATCCACAGGCTGTAGGTCAGGTAGTTGCGCGCGAAGGCAAGGCTCATGCGCGCGGACTGCATCGTCTCGGTAAGGATACCGGCGTTCATGTCGTCCCCTCCTCCACGGCCCGTATGAGCTCTAGAGCTTCCTCGAAGCTTCCCCCGCAGAAAAGCGGGTCGGGCCGGTATGCGGAGCATACTTGCGGCCTCTCGGGCTTGCCCCACAGGCCGCACAGGTTGTCGGGCGTGAGATGCTCGCACCGCACGCCCGCCGGCTTGTTCAATGATGATATGGAAAGGGCGATACAGCACGCCCCGCACCTGCGGCATTCCACCAGGGTCGATCTCCTCCCGCGCTCTCCACGTGACCTCGTGCACGGTCTACCGTTGATGATAACCTCCACCACCGGGTTCGCAAAGCATGCCAAGAGCCGGCGGTTGGATCCCGCTCGGTCGATCGCGTATGCCAGCGAAGCCTCGAGCCAGGCCTGACCCCGAGGCTTGACGCTCAAATTCCGCCGCTCCAGAAGTACCTGTCGAACCACGCCTGATCCTCGACCATCTTGCGGCGCCAGTGCGCCACCTGGTCGGGCTCATGCCCCTCGCCGGGGAAGATGAACAGCTCCACGGGGGCCTGCGCGTACGCCTGGATGCCACGGTAGGTTATCCAGGACATGGCGGGCGGCACCGTGGCATCGTCTTCTCCCTGGTACATGACCACTGGGGTCTTTATCTCCGCCGCGTCGTAGAAAGGCGCGTTGCGCGGGTTCGTGTAGAAGGCGGGGTCCTCCACGGGGCTGACGCCGAAATAGTACTCGAGGAGGGCGTAGCCGGATGCGGAACCTCCCCAGACCGAGACCCACTCCCCGCCGCCGGCTCCGCACGATGCGGCCTTGAACCTCCCGTCGCGGGCGATGAGGGCGATGGACAGGATGGAGCCGTTGGACCAGCCCATGGTCCCCAGGCGCTCGGGGTCCACCATGTCCAATTCGACCAGCCTGTCGATGCCCGCCGCGATATCCGCGAGCGGCAAGTCGTAGAAAGCGCTGCCTCCTTGCAGCGAGCGCGCGAACTCGCAACCGTAATCCCGGCTGCCGTGGTAGTTGGGGGAGAGCACGAAGCAGCCGCGCTGCGCCATGTACTGATAGGGATACTGGTAATCGGTTCCGTACTCGTCCACATCCACCGCAAATGGACCGCCGTGCGGCATGAGCATGAGTGGGTATCTCACGCCGGGAGTATAGCCGGCGGGGTAGAGGAGCATCCCCTCCACCACGTCACCTCCCGCCCCCTCCCAGGAGATCAACTCCGACCGGGTGAAGGACTTCTCCTCGAGATGGGGGCTGAGGGCGATCACCTCCCTCGGGTCCACGATATCGTCGTTCTCGAGGGAGGCCACGCAGAGGTGAGGCGGTGCGCTCGAGGTCGAGTGGACGTAGGCGATGCAGGCGCCGTCGGGAGAGGTTTCGTACCGGAAGATATTCCCCTGGTGCTCGCCCCCGAGCGTCCCGTCTTTCCATCCGCTGTTGGAGATGGTATAGCGGGTCAGCTTGGGGTTGAATCCGTCGGCCAGGGATACGATGAATCCATGTGGGACGGCCTGCAGCGTGCTCTCGCCTTCCTCGAGATGGATGCCGCGCTCCCACTCCAGGGGGATCAAGCCCTCCTCCCCGCTTTGCACGTCGAGGGCGTGTGCCCGCACGATGTATGTTACCAGCAGCGAGTCCTGCGTATATTTATCGGTGACGTAGAGGGTGCTCGAGTCGGCGGACCAGGCGGCTCCCGGCGTCGACCTCACTTCCTCCAACACCCTGCGCTCCTCGCCGCTGCCCAGGTCCAGGAGATAGTTCTCGAACGGGATGTCCTGGTAATACTCGTCGGTGAGGTCATCGCACGCGCTCGTGGTCCTCACCATGAACGCCCGGTTGCCGTCGGGTGAGACGGTGAAGTAGGGGATGGTATCGTCGTTGTCCGTCAGGCGCACCGTTTCTCCGCTCATCACATCGAGCCGGTACAACCGTTCCGCTTCCTCGGCCAGCTGGCTGACGTGCACGGTATCATCCGCGTCCGCCCCTGCACTTCCCTTGTCCTCGTACTCACTCGCGCCCGTTGCGCTGTATATCAGAGAGCCGGGACCGCACCAGTCGTAAGCGCCGACTCCTCCCGGTACCGCGGTAAGGGGCGAGGTTTCACCGCCTTCCGCGTCGCTGGTCCACACTTGTGCCGTAGCCGTATCGCTGGTGGAGCCGGGTGCCGGGATGGAGGTCAGGAACGCCAGCGATTTTCCATCCGGCGACCAGGTCAGGTCCTCGATGGCATTGTAGCCGGCATCGAAGAGCTGCCGCGTCTCCATTGTTGGCAGGGACGTCAGCTGAAGCGCGAACTCGGGGGTGAGCGAGTCCGCGAAGACGGCGATCTGGACCCAGGCCAGGGCGGAACCGTCCGGCGAGAAGCACATAGCGTAGACGTCCCTCGCCTGCAGGACATCGTCTATGCTCAGCATCCGTTCCTCGCTTACGGCGGGACAGGGGGCCATGGAGGGGTCCTTGAGCGCCGGCGCGGGAGCGTTTCCGCACCCCGGGACGCTCGCCACCACGGCGATCGTGACCAGGAGCCCGAGGCCGGACCATACCAGTCTCATCATCGCTTCACCCACACTTCTCGGAGACGAACCAGGAATCCTCATCCGCATCATCTGAGAATGAACACAGCCGCGCCACCCATGGCATTCCAACCACGCCCGCGCTCGGAACGGGTCCGGAAAAGGCGCTCGCCCCGCTTGCTACGGCGAGAACCCCACCACGTCCGAGCCCCCCGTCCACACCCCGTTGTAGTCGAAGTACATGGGGCGCTCCACCACGATGCCCTGCCCGCCCGTGCTCTCCACCTTGCAGGAGAAGTCGTGGGCGGCGTCGTTCCCCCTGCCCAGGATGTTGGGGACGAAGACGGTGAAGCGGGAGTGGGCGGGCACCTCGCTGAGCTGCTCGGCGGTGGTGCCGTCCCCCCGCATGAAGGTCATCTTCACCTGGACGTTGGCGAGCTGCGGGTTGAGTATGGTGAGGTAGGGATCGAAGCCGGGGCGGCAGGTGCCCTCGGCGAAGTAGAAGGCCTCGGCGGGGGAGAGCGCCCCCACCACGTCCGAGCCCCCCGTC
>QZKE01000087.1 GCA_003598015.1 Actinomycetota bacterium
TAAGCCACATGCTCCGCCGCTTGTGCGGGCCCCCGTCAATTCCTTTGAGTTTTAGCCTTGCGGCCGTACTCCCCAGGCGGGGCACTTAATGCGTTAGCTTCGGCACGGAGGGATTTGGTAACCCCCCACACCTAGTGCCCATCGTTTACGGCTAGGACTACCAGGGTATCTAATCCTGTTTGCTCCCCTAGCTTTCGCTCCTCAGCGTCAGTCATAGCCCAGGAAGCCGCCTTCGCCACCGGTGTTCTTCCCGATATCTGCGCATTTCACCGCTACACCGGGAATTCCACTTCCCTCTGCTAGACTCTAGCCTGCCAGTATCGAATGCAATTCCTCGGTTGAGCCGAGGGCTTTCACACCCGACTAAACAGACCGCCTACGAGCTCTTTACGCCCAGTGATTCCGGACAACGCTAGCCCCCTACGTCTTACCGCGGCTGCTGGCACGTAGTTAGCCGGAGCTTCCTACCGAGGTACCGTCATGGCCGAAGCCACTTCGTCCCTCCTGACAGGACTTTACAACCCGAAGGCCTTCATCGTCCACGCGGCGTCGCTGCGTCAGGCTTTCGCCCATTGCGCAATATTCCTCACTGCTGCCTCCCGTAGGAGTCTGGGCCGTATCTCAGTCCCAGTGTGGCCGTACACCCTCTCAGGCCGGCTACCCATCGTAGCCTTGGTGAGCCGTTACCTCACCAACCAGCTAATGGGACGCGGGCCCATCCCGAAGCGAAGCAAAGCAACTTTCTTGGCCTTGCCATGCGGTATGGCCAAGGTATCCAGTATTAGCTCCGGTTTCCCGGAGTTATCCCGGTCTTCGGGGCAGGTTGCCCACGTGTTACTCACCCGTTCGCCGCTAACCTGTCCCGTCTCCGAAGAGACGGGGTCGGTCCGCTCGACTTGCATGTGTTAGGCACGCCGCCAGCGTTCGTCCTGAGCCAGGATCAAACTCTCCGATTAAAATGCAGTCCCTGGTAACCGAGTTACCCTGGACTTACATGTATTGGAGTGTATCCAGGCTCCATACCGGCCGTGATCCACCTTGCGATGGATACTTGAACGGAATTGATTGGAGCTCATTTCTCTCTCTGTTACGCTGTTTAGTTTTCAAGGAACGCGGTTCAAGCACCGAATTCAACAATGCTACAAGGTAGCATGCACATTTTTCTCTGTCAACGAAACGGCATTAAAAAGGCCGCCTTTGCAGCGGCACCCAGACTTAAGACCTCCCAGTGATTCCTAAGTATCCGGATTACCGCCTCCTTTTATCAATCGGGATTAACCCGGCGGCACTGCCGCATGTTTTATAATAGCACCGTAAAAATGCCATGTCAAACGAGCTACTGTAACGCCCTTCGCGTCCTTATCCTGCGAAAATGGCGTTTCCCTTTCTGGATTATGAGCCCTTCCAGTTCTTCCGCGCTGAGCTCCATCTCCGCATCCTCCACCACTCCGTTCCCCAACTTTATTCCACCCTGGGAGATGAGACGCTTGCCCTCGCTGGTCGATGAGGCCAGGTCCACCAGGACCAGGAGGCGCGGAAGCCAGATGCTTCCGTCCTCGAACTCCGTGGGGTCGATGTGCACTTCGGGTACCTCCTCGGGAGGTTCCTTTTCCACGTGCACGCGGTCGAAGGCCTGCTCCGCGCCCCGGGCCGCCTCGCTTCCCCAGTAGAGGCTCGTCACCTCTGCCGCCAGCCGCCTCTTTGCCTGGGCAGGATGCAGTGCTCCTGATTCCAGCTCGGCCATTACGGCATCCACCTCGGCCGGCTCGAGAGCCGTGGTCAGCCGGAAGTAGTCGGGCATGAGCTCGTCGGCTAGGGACATGAGCTTGCCGAACATCTCCCCGGGAGGATCGGTAAGGCCCACGTAATTGCCCAGGCTCTTGGACATCTTCTTCTCGCCGTCGAGCCCCACCAGTATGGGGAGGGTCAGAACGCTCTGCGGCTCCTGGCCCATGACACGCTGCAGCTCCCTCCCCGCCAGGAGATTGAAGATCTGGTCGGTGCCCCCGATCTCCACGTCCGCTTCGAGAGCCACCGAGTCGTAGGCCTGCATCACCGGGTAGAGGAACTCGTGCAGACCGATGGATATGTTCTCCGCATAGCGCCTGGCGAAGTCGTCCCGTTCCAGCAGGCGGGCCACGGTGAAATGGGCCGTGAGGCGCAGGAGTTCGCCGAAGTCCAGGGGCGCCAGCCAGCGGCTGTTGTAGTCCAGTACCGTCTTTTCCTCGTCGAGAATGCGGAAGGCCTGCTCGGCATAGGTGAGGGCGTTGGCCTTCACCTCTTCGGGAGTGAGTTGGGGGCGGGTCACGTCCCGCGCCGAGGGATCGCCGACCAGGGCGGTGAAATCCCCGATGAGCAGGATGGAGGTATGGCCCAGGTCCTGGAACTGCCGCAGCTTGCGCAGGGGCACAGCATGACCCAGATGGAGATCGGGACGAGTGGGGTCCACCCCGAGCTTTATCCTCAGGGGGCGATCCTCCTCCAGTGACTTCTCCACCTTCTCCCGCAGGTCGCCCTCGGGCAGGCATTCCGCCGTGCCGGACAGGATGACCTGCATCTGATAATCAAGGTCCTTCACTACGGCCACTTATACAACCTCCTCCATGTCGAGAAAAGGATACAGCAAGCACGCGCATGGGGTAAAGCACGCGCGTGTAGCCATGTCCGTCAGACCCTTTACCGGCAATGCCATGGCAGACAGGGGACCCGTCCGCGGGACGCAACCGCGGGAGCAAAAGGTGAAATCCTCGCTGGTGGCGAAGGTAATTCCAGGTCAAGGGAACAAAACAGCCTTTCGAAACGGTCAAAAAAAGAGTTAGAATCGTATCGGGTTATCATTTTCTGCAAAATAGCCTCGAGGTGGCAGATGCGCATATTCGTGCGAATAGTGTTCATATCCTTCCTCTGCCTGGCGGTCATGGCCGGTGGCTTCTTCTTCTGGTTCTATACCGGTGTAGGCCTGCCCCGACTCGAGGACCTGGAAAACCATCAATTGGACCAGACCTCCAAGATCATCGCCGCCGACGGCAGTATCATAACCGAACTGCATGGAGAGCAGAACCGCGAGAACGTGAGCCTGGACCAGATATGCCCCGATCTCCAGAACGCGGTTATCGCCATCGAGGACGAGCGCTTCTACCAGCACGGCGGCGTTGACTGGAAAGCTATCGCCAGAGCTTTCTGGACAAACGTCGTACAGGGCGAGGTCGTACAGGGCGCTTCCACGATAACCCAGCAATACGTGGATATCGCCCTTGCCGGCAGGGAGAGAACTTACTGGAGAAAGATAGAGGAGGCGAGGCTGGCGAACCAGCTGGAGCGCAAATTCTCCAAGGACAAGATCCTGGAGATGTACTTGAACGAAGTCTATTTCGGGCAGGGCTGTTACGGGGTCAAAACCGCATCCCAGACCTTCTTCGGAAAACAGCCTTCAGAGTTGGGGTTGGATGAGGCGGCACTGCTGGCGGCGATAATCAGGATACCCAATTACTATTCTCCCTATCTGAATGTCGAGGCAGCCAGGGATCGCCGCAACGTGGTCCTGGACAAGATGGAGGAATTGGGCTTCATCACCTATGCGCAGGCAGCGGAGGCGAAAAGCAAGGATCTTGTCGTGCAGCCCATCCCGGAGGAGGCGCCCAGCCCTACCGCTCCTTACTTCGTGGAGTACGTGAAGCAGTACCTGTATAACGTCTTCGCCGCCGACCCAGATCTGCGGGCCAAATTCGGGGACCTCTCCCCGGACGATATCATCTTCCGCGGCGGCCTGCGCGTCCATACCACCATCGACCTCAACCTGCAAAAATACGCTGAGGATGCCATAAACAGCACCCTCAATCAGGAAGGCGATCCCAGTGCGGCCCTGTGTGCCGTCGACCCGCGTAGCGGTGAGATCAAGGCCATGGTGGGGGGGAAGGACTACAGCGAACTGCAGTACAACATCGCCGCACAGGGCGGGCGCCAGCCTGGATCATCCTTCAAGGGATTCGTGCTCACCACGGCCATAAGCAACGGCATATCGCCGTACAAGTCCTACGATTCCTCCCCCACTACCCTGGAATTCCCCGATGGCACGAAGTGGAAGGTGGGCAACGCCGAGGGTTCCAGCTACGGCACGATAAACGTATATTCCGCGACCGTGCGTTCCGTGAACGTTGTCTACGCCCGCATTATCAGGGACGTCGGCACCCAGAGGGTAATACAGATGGCCCAGGCCATGGGCATAACCTCGGAGATCCCCCCCTATCCCTCCATCGCCCTCGGCACCAACGAGGTCAATCCCCTGGAGATGGCCAGCGCCTACGGCACCCTGGCCAACAACGGCGTTCATGTCCCGCCCATCTGCGTCACCAAGGTCACCGACGCCGAAGGTAATATCATCTTCGAGAACACCCCGAAGGGCCAGCGGGTCGTGCGCGAGGATGTTGCCGCGGTAGTCAACTCGATCCTGCAGGACGCCGTGAGATACGGGACGGGGCGGGCTGCCCGCATCGACCGCCCCCAGGCGGGCAAGACCGGCACCACCGACGACTACGCCGACGCCTGGTTCTGCGGATACACGCCGGACCTCTCCGCGGCCGTCTGGGTCGGATACTCAGAGGGTAGAATACCCATGCGCAGCGTGCACGGTATCACCGTGTATGGAGGGACCTTCCCGGCACAGATCTGGAGGAAGTTCATGGAGAACGCCCTGGTGGACGTCCCCGCTTCCGCTTTCCCCGAGGCGGAATTCGCTGGTGAAGAGGATGAATCTGAATGGGTCACCCTAACTATATGCAGCGACAGCGGTTTGAGAGCGACTCCCTTCTGCCCCCACACCGAGACCAAGACCTTCCGCCGCGGCGAGGAGCCCAGCGGCACGTGCACCATCCATAACACGCAGACCCAGAAGGTAAACGTGCCCGCGGTCACGGGATTGACCGAGGCCGGCGCCTCGGCCGCGATACGTGGAGCCGGTCTCAATCCCGCCGTCAACTACGCCTATTCCAGCGCCGCGCCACAGGGGACCGTCATCAACCAATCGCCCCTCGCGGGCACCTCGGTGAACATAGGTTCGACGGTATCCATCACCGTCAGCCAGGGAGCCGCACCCCAGGCAAGCGTCCCCAACGTGGTGGGGATGGGCGAAACCGCGGCCAAGGAGACGCTTTCCGCCGGCGGCTTTACCTACAAGGTGGTATACAGTCCAACCGATGCCTCGCAGGTGGGGATAGTTATCAGCCAGTTCCCGGGGGGCGGAGCCTCGGCAGGGCCTGGGTCTCAGGTCATCATCACCGTGGGCAAGGCGGCTACGTAATTCTATGCTTTCTCGGGGGCTGACAATCTGGAGCTGACAGACACCCTTCACCCTCACGTTGGTCTCAAGGAATGGGAAATGGGGTCAGGTCTTGCCATTTTCAAACCCCGCTCGATTCGGATCATCAACGCGTGCCGAGAAAAATGCAACACCTGACCCCACCCTCCGGAGGACAGAACGTGCGGAGTCCTTTACTAGTGGGTGTCTTCCTCCAGGAGCCTGCGGAAGGCCTCGCTGCGGCGCAGCTTCTCCAGGCATATGTCACGCAAGGCGTCTTCCTTGAGCGCCGGGTCCAGCTCGAGAGCTTGCTTGAGATGGGATATACAGGACTCCTTATCGCCCCGCAGGGCGCACAGGCAAGCCAGGTTGTAGTAGGGCCACGAGTATTTGTCGTCTACCTCTATGGCACGCCGAAAGAACACCTCCGCTTCCTCGAACCTTCCCTGTTCCATCAGCGCGGCGCCCTTGTTGCTCAGGGCGTACTTGTTGTCGGGGTTGATGGCCAGGCACTTCTCCAGGTATTCCAGCTCAGTATCCACGTCCCCCATGCAGCCCAGCGCGTAGCCCTTCTCCAGGTAGGCGCTGTCGTTCTGGGGATCCAGTTTTATCACCCTGTCGAAGTAGGCGACGGCCTTCTCGTACTCGCAGTTGTCAAGATGTATGGAGCCCAGGCTCACCAATGCCTCCAGGTTGTCCAGTTCAAGCATGAGTATCTCGCCGTATACCTCCACCGCTTTCGTGTCATCCATCATATCCTCGTATACGCCGGCGAGCTCGAAGAGGACGTCGGTAAGTTTTTCCCGCTCCCCCTTGTAGAGGCTTATGGCGATCTCCAGGTTGGCTATGGCCTCTTCGTAGCGCCCTTTGTCCACGAGCATCCTTGCCTTGTTATAATACGGATACCCGAAATTGGGCTCCAGCTGTATGGCGCGCTCGTAGATAGCCAAAGCCGTGTCCTCGTCCCCCAATTCATGATAGGCGATACCCAGTTCGTTCAGGAGGTCCACATTCTCCGGATCCCTCTCCAGGGCTTCCTTGTAGTATCTGACCGCTTCCCCGAAATCACCCTTCTCCATCATGACCAGGGCCATGCCGTCGTATGAGCGGGGGTCAGTGGGGTTGAGCACCCTGACGCGCGCGAAACGGAGCAACGCTTCCTCCAGCTCCCCCTTCTCGTAGAGAGCGATCCCCAGCTGGTATTGCCCCTCCAGGTCATCGGGGAAGTCGTCCAGGAAACGCCGGAAGCGCTCGATAGCTTCATCCAAGCGGTTTTCTGCCAGCAGGCGCTCCCCCTGTTCCAGCAGCTGATAACCGTCGCTCATCCCGCCCTCCGTTTTTTGCTCCAGGCAAACCGCGCCGCTGTATGCCGTGCATCAATCTACCTGTAAATGATTCGCGCCTCTTTTTCAAGCAAGACTTGCAATCCCTCCAGGCAGGATCTTGCTCAACGCCTCAACTCTTTCTCTTTGCGGGCTTCTTGCGAGCCCGCGACACTCTCACCAGGCCGGAAACGGGCAGGATGCTCATGCCCTTTTCCTCCAGGCGGTCGAGGATGATGTTCATACCCAGGGAGTCGGATACGATGTGCCCTGCGATGATCATGTTTATCTTCTGTTTTTCGGCTTCTTCCTTGTGTTTCTCGGAAAAATGCATGCCCACTATGGTACCCACTCCCGCATCGGCCAATTTCTCCAGGATCTCCCTGGGGCCCTCGGTACCCCCGGTCATATCCACCATTATCTTGCCCGCACGATTTTCCTTGCTGCCTACTATGGCCACCGGCCCGGATTGCGTGCGGGCTGCGGCCTGGTACTCCGGTATCTCCAGCAGACGGTCGATGATCTCCCCCACCGTGCGCGGCTTCTTGCGCGCGAAATAGTCCGTCAGGTAGGCGTAGACCTGGTTATCCGCCACCGTGTGCATACTCATGAAGGGAATGTCCAGCAGGCGGGCAACATCGAGGGCACGTTCATGGTTACGGGGTAGAAATGCCCGGTATATCTCCTGCATGCGCCGGCCGATTAATGCTTCTCCGATGTTGATGGGCACTCCGTGCCGATACCATTCGTCCGCCTGCAGGGCCATCACCTTATCCAGGTTGATCAGGGCCGTCCCCTCGGGGTGATGGCTGATGATCAGGTCCACCGCCTTGCCCTTTTCGCGCAGGCGGTCAGCGAGGAGCACCTCGGGGACCTCCATGTCGATACCCACCATCGCCGCCTTCACCTCTGTCTGCGGATCCCCCACCAGGATGCGCGAGTCGGGGAAGGGGTTATCGAGAGTGCTCGTATCGAAGTACTCCTTCTCGTTTTCCGGCAGCTTCTCGTACTTCTCCTTGTTGGCGGCCAGCAGGCGCTTGATCTCGGCCTTGCCTCGCGGGTCCTTCTCGATGCCCATCTGTATCGCCAAGTTCAGAATATCCTCCAGCTTCAAGGCCTACCTCCTTATCTCTTCACGGTTGCCGTTCTCCCCGCTTTCCATCCCGCAGTTCAGGAAACGAACAGGGAGCCCTGATCGAAATCCTCGCCCTCTTCCTCGCGGGACAATACGCGTCTGACGCGCAGGATGAGGTCGTCTATGTCCAGTCCCGTCTCCTCACGTATGCTGCGGCGCAGTATGGGACCGACCCTCTCCATCTCGTGCATTATGCGCTCCAACATGCCGATGGCCAGGGACGCCTCGAACTCTTCCTGCGAGATGGCCAGATCCTTGATGATCGCCTCCTCCGTGCGGGACGCCACCACCGGCTCCTCCCTGTCTTCGACATAGACGTAGGTGCGGCGCGCAGGCCCCCGATCATCCGCTATGGGTTCCAGGCCGACGATCTTGTCCGAACGGTAATACTTGCCGTAGCCCAGGGGTATGATCTCGTTCCGCCTCATCTCCATTATCCACCCCTTCCCTCCTTCTCCGGTCCGTCTCACGCCGTTCCCTGACGGCCGGCGAACTTAACCGGAGAGCCGTCCATGCATCAAACGGTTCCAGCCATATTATATGAGCTTTCCATGTGCTCGCGGTAGCGTATGTGTCTTCACCTCTCGCGGCCCTTCCACAACCATTCCAGGAGCTGCTCCGTATGCAGGGTGTTGAGCACGTCACCGCGCCCCAGCCACCCCCGCCGCGCCGTCGCCACCCCGTAGGACATGAAAGCGAGATGCTCGAGACGGTGGGCGTCGGTGCCAATGGCGATCCTGACACCATGCTCGCGCGCCTCCATGAGGTTTTCGTCGTTGAGGTCGAGGCGGTCCGGGAAGGCGTTGAGTTCCAGCGCGGTCCCGGTCTCGCGCGCCTCCCGCATCACGGCACGCAGGTCCAAATCGTAAGGTGGGCGCTGCCCGATCAACCTCCCGGTGGGATGCGCGACTATCTTTACGTGGGGATCGTGCATGGCGGCTACGATGCGATGGGTTATCCGCTCGCGGTCCTGTTTGAAGCCTCCGTGCACCGAGACAACCACCACGTCCAGCATGGCCAGTATGTCCTCTTCGTAGTCCAGGCCGCCATCGTTGTCTATATTCAATTCCGTTCCGGCGAGCAGGGTCACGGTCGAATCCCCGGCTTCGTTCATCTTCCGTATCGCCTCGATCTGGCTCACCAGCCTGTCCCGATCGAGCCCACCCGCCACCCGCAGGTTGGCGGCATGGTCGGTTACCGCGAGGTATCTGTATCCCAGCCTCTCCGCGGATTCCCGCAATTCCTCCAGGCTGGCCGTGCCGTCGCTGGCCTCGCTATGGACGTGCAGGTCGCCAAGGATATCCGCATGCTCGATAAGGACGGGCAACTCTCCCCGCAGCGCAGCCTCCACCTCCCCGCGATTCTCGCGTATCTCCGGCGGCGGGCACGCCATCCCGAGAGCCCTGTACACCTGTTCCTCCGTCTCACCGGCCAGGCGGCGATCGTCGGCCACCCGGAACACGCCGTATTCGTTTATCTTCTTGCCGTCTTTTTTGGCTATCTCCCGCACGCGCACGTTATGGGACTGGGAGCCCGTGAAGTACTGCAGGGCGGCGCCGTATTCTTTCGGCAGCACCACCCTCATATCCACCTGCAGTCCATCCCTGGTAACTATGGAGCTTTTCGTGTCTCCGCGCAGCAGCACCTTGTCCACCAGGGGCAGTGTGGTGAACTGCTCCATCACCGCCTGCGCCTGTGTTGAGCTGACCAGGATATCTATGTCCCCGATGGTCTCCTTCATGCGGCGCAGGCTCCCGGCGGGAGAGATGTCCAGCCCGGGAATGCGTACCTGCATGAGCTCGATTATCTCCTGCTGTATATGGTGGGCCTGGCTGAGCAGCAACCTCCCCGAAATGGTTTTCTTCTGCCTGATACCCTCGAGGATGTTCTGCTCCGCCTTGGGGCCGAGCCCGGGCAGATCGGCCAGCCTGTGCTCTTCCGCGGCCTCCTGCAATTCATCGACGGTGCGGACGCCGAGTTCGTCGTAGACCAGCTTCGCACGTTTGGGACCCAGGTTGGGGACCTGGAGCAGGGAGATAAGCTCCACGGGGACCTCCTCCTTCAACTCCTCAAGCTTGGAGATGCTGCCGGTCTCCTTGTACTCCAGGATCTTCTTGGCTATGCCCTCGCCGATACCCGGGTATTTGCGCAATCCCTTTACGTCGTCGATCTCGAGGAGCTCATTTCCATGAGACCTGACCATTTCGGCCGCGCGATGATACGCGTTTACCTTGAAACGCACTTCGCCTTTTATCTCGGAGAGCTCCGCAAGCGCCTCGAAGGCTTCCGCCAATCCCCCTACGTCGCCCATGCGCATCTCCATTAAAGGTCAGATTAAACAGATTTCACATGCCGCTGCACTATCAATACATGCCTCTAGTATACCCACCAACCCAACCCCCTCGATACCACGCCAAGGCGCCCGGTGTAGTAAGCGGGAGGGATAGCCAGACCGCGTCCGGGCATAGCCCGTATAGAAAACCCAACCTGGGATCCGGGGGTTGGTGCGGGTATCAGGTAATGGGATGTGGGGTCAGGTCTTGTCGTTTCGCCACGAAGCCTTCCAAAGGAAGAGACGTACTGCTGGCGAAACGCAATACCAGACCCACACCCAATGGGGAAAAGAACGGATGGGCGCGAGCAGACGGGCAGTCCCGTTTGAGGATCGCGCTCACGACATGCAACCCACGCGTGCGGGCAGGTGAAGATGAGGTCTTTTCCTCCTATCCCGTGTATTGCGCGCCAAGCGAGGACAATCGCTCCCTTGTGCTGCGAAGCGTGGCACTCAATCGGGGTTGCTTCGTCGCGGACTCCTCGCAATACGCCTCGCCTAAGACGACTCGGCTAGCCTCGGGCCGGAAAGGTGCAAGAGGAGCGAGTAACATTATCCCCGGGACCGGGCAGCAAAAGCCGCTTCCAGCCAGTCCTTTGCCTCGCCGAGGGCGCGCTCAACCCTCCCGGGTGCCGTTCCGCCCGGGAGGTCCCTGGCCGCAACGCAGGCCTCCAGTACCAGACACTCGAAGACGTCCTCATCCACCATGGGCTGTACGTCGCGGTAGTCCTGCAGCGGGAGCTCCTCGAGGCCGATGCCCCTGTCCAGGCAGTGCCGCACCAGCCTGCCAGCCGAGTCATGCGCCTGCAGAAAGGGCAATCCCTTGCGCACCAGGTAATCCGCCAGATCCGTGGCGTTGGCATGCCCCTCCTCCGCGGCCTCCTTCATACGCACGACGTTGAATCGCGCCGCCGCCAGGGAACGCGCCATGACCTCGAGCATGGATGCCAGCTGGTCGCAGGTGTCGAAAATCCCCTCCTTGTCCTCCTGAAGGTCGCGGTTGTAGGTGAGGGGCAGGCCTTTGAGCATGGTGAACAGGGCTACCAGGTGCCCGAAGATGCGGCCCGTCTTGCCCCGCACCAGTTCCGCGACATCGGGGTTGGCTTTCTGCGGCATGATGGAGGAGCCGGTGGTATAAGCCTCGTCCAGCTCGACGAAGGCGAAATACGGCGTCGACCACAGCACGATCTCCTCCGCCAGGCGGCTGAGATGGACGGCGGCCATGCAGCAGGCATAGAGGAAATCCGCCGCGAAATCGCGGTCGGATACCGCATCCATGGAGTTCGCGGTCACGGCGCTGAACCCCAGCCGTTCCGCGATGGATTCCCGCTCCAGCGAGAAGGTCACGCCGGCCAGGGCGCCGCTTCCCAGGGGGCAGCGATCCTGGAGCCGGCGTGCTTCCTCCATCCTCTCCAGGTCCCGCCTGAACATCTCGAAATATGCGAGAAGGTGGTGTGCGAGGAGCACGGGCTGGGCGGGCTGCAGGTGGGTGAAGCCGGGCATGAGCGTATCCAGGTGCATGCTTGCCTGCTCCAGGATCGTCCTCATGAGGACCAGCAGGTGTCGCTCCATGACCTTGCACGCATCCTTGAGGAACAGGCGCAGGTCCGCCGCCACCTGGTCGTTGCGGCTCCGTGCGGCCCGCAGTTTCGCCCCGGTATCTCCCAATCTCTCCACCAGCTTCCTTTCCACCGTCGTGTGGATGTCCTCGTCGCCGCCGAGATCGAGATCGCCACCCTCTATCTCATCCCCGATCTCCCGCAGCGCCGTGGTGATGCTCTCCGCCTCGTCCCGCGAGAGCACGCCGCATTCCTGCAGGGCCAGGGCATGTGCCTGGCTCACCGCGATGTCGTAGGGAACCAGACGATGGTCGAAGGAAAGCGAGGAGCTGAAGGCATGTACGAACTCCTCCGTCTCCTTCTCGAACCTGCCACCCCATAGTTTCATCTCTCATCCCCTCCACTTACCGTCAGTCCTTGCCGCCCTGCTTCAGTCCCCAGACCTTGAGCGGCAACCCCCAGAGCTCGATAAAGCCTTCACTGGAGCGGTGGCTGAACTCGTCGGCACGGTCGTAGGTGGCCAGTTTGTAGTCGTAGAGAGAGAAATCCGACTCCCTGCCCACAACCGTGCACTGACCCTTGTACAGTCTCACCCTCACCCGGCCGCTCACTTTTTCCTGGGTCGACGAGATGGCCGCCATGATGGCGGCACGCAGCGGATCGTACCACAGACCGTAATAGACCAGTTGCGAGAATTTCGCTTCCAGGATCGGCTTGAAGTGCAGCGTCTCCCTGGTGAGGGTGAGGGACTCCAGGGCACGGTGGGCCTCGATGAGCACGGTAGCGGCGGGCGCCTCGTAGATCTCCCGGGACTTTATCCCCACCAGGCGGTTCTCCACCATGTCTATACGCCCTACCCCGTGCTCGCCGCCCACCTCGTTGACCCTGGCGATGAGCTCGACCAGCCCCAGTTCCTCGCCGTCGAGGGCGACAGGCCGGCCGCCGGAGAATTCAATCTCCAGGTAGAGAGGCTGGTCGGGTGCCTGCGCCGGTGATACCGTCCACGCGTAGGCATCTTCGCGGGGCTCGACCATGGGGTCCTCTAGCACGCCCGCCTCGCAGCTCCTGCCCCACAGGTTCTCGTCCACCGAATACGGGCTCTCCACCGTCACCGGCACCGGGATACCGTGCTCCTCCGCATATGCTATCTCGTCCTCCCGGGACATGCTCCATTCCCGCAGGGGGGCGATTATCTTGAGATCGGGGCCCAGGGCCATGGTGGTCAGGTCAAAGCGTACCTGGTCGTTCCCCTTGCCGGTGCATCCGTGGGCGACGGCCGATGCGCCCCGGCGTCTGGCCTCACTCACCATGGCCGCCGCGATGAGGGGGCGCGCCAGCGAGGTGGCCAGGGGATATTTGCCCTCGTAAAGCGCATTGGCCCGCAGGGCGGGCAGGACGAAATCCTCGGCGAAATCCTCCTGCAGATCCAGGGTAACCGCGTCGACCGCGCCGACCTGGAGTGCCTTGATGCGTATGGACTCCATGTCACCCGGCTGTCCCAGGTCGGCGGCCAGGGCCACCACCTGCATGCCGTACCTTTCCTCCAGCCACTTTATGGCCACCGAGGTATCAAGCCCTCCGCTATAGGCCAGGATAACCGTATCCTTCATGCTGCTTCTCCGTTTCGCCTCATCGGGCGGGAATGCGGCTGCAGATGGACGTTGAGCGCATGCGGCGTAGTCTCCTCCCCCGCGCCGCCCGCCATCTACGCATCATCCCGCAAGTTCCTCAAACCATTTCTCCACGTCTCCGGCTTTGTAGCCTTCCCTCACCACCACCAGTATGGTATCGTCACCGGCTACAGTGCCCGCCACCTCGTCCATTTGCGTCCTGTCCAGTATAGCGGCCATGGCCTGGGCATTGCCCGGCGCCGTGCGCAGGATTACCAGGTTCCCGCTGGACTCGACGCCGGTTATGAAATCTCTCGCGCCGCGGCGCAGCTCGTCCGCGGCAAGGGGGCCGGCATGCTCTCCCGCAAAACCGTATACCGGCCTGCCATCTTTCCCCGGCAGGCGCACGACCCCCATCTCCCTCAGATCCCTGGATATGGTGGATTGGTCGGCTTTGATACCTCGCGCCGTCAGCCGCTCCACCAGTTCCCTCTGGCTGGCGGGCGGATGGGATTCCATCACTTCCCTTATGATATCCCTTCTCCGCCGCTTCTCCATGCTACGCCTCCGCTATCAACCGCCCGCCAGGAGGTCCAGCAGCGCCGCCTGGGCATGCATCCTGTTCTCCGCCTGATCCCATATCACGGAGCGGGGACCGTCCATGACCTCTCCGCTTATCTCCTCCCCGCGGTGCGCGGGGAGGCAATGCATGGCGATCGCCTCCGGATCGGCAGCGGCGAGAAGGTCGCCGTCCAGCCGGAAGGGCTCCAGGTCGCGTTTCCTCCTGTGGTCATCCTTCTGTCCCATGGAGGTCCAGACGTCCGTGTACACGACCTGGGCTCCGGAGACGGCCTCCCTTGCGTCATGGACTATCCTTATCCTGTCGCCTCCCGCCAGGCCGCGCGCGCGGGCAATTATCTCCGCGTCCGGCTCGTACCCTTCGGGGCAACCGGCGCTGAAGCGCATCCCGGCCAGCGCGCAGCCCAGGGCGAGGGAATTGGCGACGTTGTTGCCGTCACCTACGTAGGCGAGGTGCAATCCCGCCAGCACTCCCTTGTGTTCCCTCACCGTCATGAGATCGGCGAGGACCTGGCAGGGATGCTCCAGGTCGGTCAGGGCGTTGACGACCGGCACATCCGCGGCCTCCGCCAGTTCCTCCACCTCGTTGTGGCCGAAGGTGCGCAGGGCTATGGCCTGGACGTAGCGCGAGAGCACCCTCCCGGTATCCCCGATGGTCTCCCCGCGCCCGAGTTGCAGCTCTGAGGCGTTCATGGTGATGGATCCACCCCCGAGGTGATATATTGCCGCCTCGAAGGAGACCCTGGTGCGCGTGGAGGGTTTCTGGAATATGAGCGCTACGACTCTCCCGGAGAGGCTCCGCACGGTGTCCCCCTCCTGCAGAGAGCGCTTGAAGGCGCACGCAGCGTCCAGTACCCCTGAGAGCTCGTTGCCATTCAGGTCGCCTATGCTCAGAAAATCCCTGCCCTTGATGTTCACCATGGCTACGCCTCCCCCGATATCCCTTTCTGCCGCCCCCCTGCCAGCAGCCCGCCCAGAACCTCGATGAGACCGTCCACCTCGCGCGTGGATATGGACAGCGGGGGAAGGAAGCGCAGGATGTTATCCCCGATGTTGTTGATCACGTAGCCCCGCTCGAGGCAGGAGAGCATGGTCTCCTTGGCCACGCTCTCCTTCAATTCGGCTGCCAGCATGAGGCCCATCCCCCTCACTTCCGAGATAGCCGCGGAGCTGCGCTGCAGCTCCAACAGGCTGTGCATGAAATACGCCCCCACGCGGGACGCGTTCTCAACTAGTTGCTCCTCCTGCAGAATGGTCATCACGGCCAGGGCCGCGGCGCAGACTACGGGGTTCCCCCCGAAGGTACTGCCATGATCCCCGGGCGCGAATCCCTGCGCGGCATCCGCGCTGGCCAGGAGGGCGCCTATGGGAAGCCCGCCCGCCAGGCCCTTGGCCACGGTCATCACATCGGGGGTCACTGCGTAGTGCTCGTGAGCGAAGAGGGCGCCCGTCCGTCCCATCCCCGTCTGGACCTCATCCAGTATCAGGAGCGCGCCGTTGCGGCGGCAGATCTCCCACACTCCCTTGAGATACGGGGGATCCGCCACGTATACGCCTCCCTCTCCCTGTATCGGCTCAAGGATGACGGCGCAGGTTTGCGCGTCAACGGCCTCCTCCATCGCCGCGAGGTCGTTGAAGGGGACGTGGACAAAACCCGGGGGCAGCGGGTGGAACGGCTCCGCCTTCTCCGGCTGCCCCGTGGCCGCCAGCGAGCCGTAGGTGCGGCCATGAAATGACTTGAAGGCCGATACCACTTCGTACCTGTCCTCTCCCCTGACGTCGCGCATATACTTGCGTGCCAGCTTGATGGCCGCCTCGTTGGCCTCCGTGCCGCTGTTGCAGAAAAAAGCCTTGTCCGCGAAGGTATACCTGGCCAGCATCTCGGCCAGCTCCCCCTGCGGCCGGGTGTAGTAGAGGTTGGTGACATGGATGAGCTGCGACACCTGGCGTGCCACGGCGGCGATTATCTCGGCGTGGCAGTGGCCGGCCACGCAGGCCCCGAGTCCCGACACGAAATCCACATATTCCCTGCCGGTGTCATCCCACAGCCGTGTGCCGTGCCCGTGCGTGAAGAGTACGGGCAGGCGGCTGTAATTCGCCATCAGGTACAGTTGTTCCTGTTGCCGGGCTTTATCCAGATCGTAATCCATCTCTTCCTCCTCGCCATATATCCGTTACGCGCTCGCGGGATCCTCCAGCTCCGTCCGCACCATGGTACCGATGCCCGCGTCCGTATACAATTCCAGGAGCAGGGCATGGTCGATGGTGCCGTTGATGATGTGCGCCCTGCGCACCCCGCATCTCAGGGCATCGATGCAGCTCTGCAGCTTGGGAAGCATGCCGCTGCTCAGTCCGCCTTCCTGCAGAAGATCCTCCGCCTCATCCACCTTCAGCTCCGGGATGAGGCTGGACTTGTCCTCAAAATCCCGGTATATGCCATCCACATCGGTGAGGTAGATAAGCTTGTCCGCCTGCAGCGATTCGGCCAGGGCTCCCGCCACCAGGTCGGCATTGATGTTGTAGCTCTGACCGTTCCCATCCACGCCGGTGCTGGCCACCACCGGGATGAACTCGTCGCGGATCAGGTTGTTCAGAATCCCGGGGTTCACCTTCTCCACCTCTCCCACGAAACCCAGGTCCACCTCGTCGCCCGCGGCCGAATGGGTACGCTTGCGCGCCCTCAGCAGGTTGCCGTCCTCCCCCGAGAGGCCCACGGCGAGGGTGCCATGGCCGTTGATGAGCGAGACGATCTCTTTGTTGACCTTGCCCACCAGGACCATCTTGGCCACCTCCATGGCGGCGGCATCGGTAACGCGGTGGCCGTCGACAAAACGCACCTCGAGGGAGAGACGCTCCATGTACTGGGTGACCTGCGGTCCCCCTCCGTGTACGATGACCGGGTTCATGCCGACGTAGCGCATGAGCACGATGTCGGATGCGAACCTCTCCTTCAGCTGTTCGTTCTCCATGGCGTTGCCGCCGAACTTCACCACGACCGTCTTGCCGTAGTACTCCTTGATGTAGGGGAGGGCCTCCATGAGCACCCTCGCCTTCTCTCTAGCTTTTTCCATGCTACGTACCCCTTTTAAACGAAACATTATGGCGAACGTATACCTGCCAGTCTTCGACATTGGGAAATGTCAAGGCGTTGGCAGCGCTTTCGCGCTTCGGTCTCTCTAACGTCAATCGAACAACCCTTTCTAGGTGTGGTATTCCGCGTTTATCTTCACGTAGTCGTAGCTGTAATCGCAGGTCCAGACCTCCATCGCCGCCTCTCCCCTTCCCAGGAAGACGTCGAGGTCCAATTCCCTTCCCGCCATGGCCTCCTCCAGCTTCTCCATATCCACCTCGGACGCCTCTCCCCTCTCCGCTACAGTGACGCCGCAGATCTTCACCCGCATGCTGAGGGGGTCGGCGTCCTTGATCGCCTGTCCCACCGCCTGGACTACGCGGCCCCAGTTGGGATCACCGCCGAAGAAGGCCGTCTTCACCAGGGCGGACTCCGCCACGCCCATGGCGGCACGCTTGGCCTCCGCCTCGCTGGCCGCCTCGTGCAGCCGTACGGCGATGAACCTGGTCGCGCCCTCCCCGTCCTCTACGATGGTGCGTGCCAGGCGCGAACAGACGCGCAGCAGCGCTTCCTGCAATTCCTCTATCCCCAACTCTGCGCCGGAGATACCGCTCGCCATGGCCAGGACCATGTCGTTGGTACTCGTACACCCGTCGACGGTTATGCGGTTGAAGGAACGGTCTACCGCGTAACGGAGGGCGCGGGCGAGCCGCTCGTGCTCCACCGCGGCGTCGGTAGTCACGAAGGCGAGCATGGTGGCCATGTCCGGCTTGATCATGCCCGCTCCCTTGGCCATGCCTCCCACCTTGAAACCACCGTATTCCCATGCGACCTCCTTGGGGAAGGTATCCGTGGTCATGATGGCCCTGGCCGCGTCCCCGCCGCCCTTCACGTCAAGCCGCGCGGCTGCCTCGCTTATACCCGCGGCCACCTTCTCCATCTCCAGGTAGCGCCCGATCACGCCCGTGGAGGCCACGGCCACGTCCGAGGTCCGCATGCCGGTCGCCCCGGCGGTAAGATCGGCCATCTCCCGCGCGTCCCGCATGCCCCGCTCACCCGTCCAGGCGTTGGCGTTGCCGCTGTTCACCACCACAGCCTGCAGGAACCCGTCCTCGGCGATGTGCGCTCCGGTCAGGGTCACCGGCGCAGCATGGAAGGCGTTGCTGGTGAAGGTGGCGGCGGCGGCGCATCTCTGCTCCGCCGCCAGGATGCACAGGTCGAGGTCCCCGCTGGCTTTCAGCCCGCAGGCGGCCGCGGCGGCTTTGAACCCCCGGGGGGCGCATACCCCTCCTGTGGTTGTCTTACCCTGAAAAGTCATCTCCTCCAACCCTCCCCTACGGAAATATCCCCATGGCCTCGAGGCCCGCGTCCTCGCTCCAGCCCTGCATGAGGTTCATGCATTGCACAGCCTGCCCGGATGCCCCCTTCACCAGGTTGTCTATGGCCGCCGCCACCGTCAACATCCTACGTTGCGAATCCAGGTTCCAGCCGATGTGGCAGTAGTTGCTGCCGCTCACCGCCTTGGTCTCCGGGAAAACGCCGCTGCCGAGCAGGATGACGAAGGGGCACCCCGCGTAGTATTCTCCATAGATCCGCTCGATCTCCGCATCGTCGACCTCCGTTCCCACCCGCATATAGCAGGTGGCCAGGATGCCACGGCTCATGGGTACGAGGTGGGGGGTGAAGACCACCTGCGTTTTCTCTCCGGCCAGGGAGGAGAGCACCTCCTCCATCTCCGGGGTATGGCGGTGGGCCCCAACGTTATAGGGCTTGACGCTCTCGTCCGCCTGCGCGAAGTGCGCCGCGAGGGAGAGCGACCTCCCCGCCCCGGATATTCCGGACTTGGCATCCACGACCACCCCTTCGATCCCCACCAGGCCCGCCTTCGCCGGCGGCGCCAGGGCCAGGAGGGCGGCGGTGGGATAGCATCCCGGTACGGCCACCAGCCGGGCATCGACGATGCGCTCCCCGTTCATCTCGGGGAGCCCGTATACCGCATCCTCCAGAAGGTGGGGGGACGTATGCTCCAGGTCGTACCACTGCTTGTATTCCCCGGCATGTGAGAGCCGGTAGTCGGCGGAGAGGTCTATGACCTTCGCCCCGCCCTCGAGGAGCTGGGGCACCACCTGCATGGACTCGCCGTGGGGCAGGGCTACGAAATGGATACCCGCGCTCGCTATAGCCTCGCGTGCATCGAAGGTGCTGAACAGCGTCTCGGCATAGCGATGCAGGTGCGGATAGAGGTCTACAACCATTTTACCCGCGTAGGTATGGGCGGTAACATAGGCGGTCTCCACCTCGGGGTGGCCGTCCAGTATGCGCAGTAACTCCGCTCCGGTGTATCCGGATGCCCCTATTATTCCCGCTTTCATCATAACCTCTCATCTCTATATTGCATAGTATGCATAGTATTGCATAATTATGTATTCAAAGCAAGTGGTTTTTCGAGGTTTAACGGTTCACAAGAGGATTGCGCCTTGGAGTGTCTTTCCAGCCGCAAGCGCCGCCAGTCCGGTCACCGCGAGCTCAAGGGCGAATTCCTCGTCCATCTCTCCCGTCTTGATGCCCGCATCCACCTTCACCAGCAGCGACAATGCCTGTCTCATCCTTTCCTCGTCGAACCTGGCAGCCTGGGGCTTGAACTTCTTGCTCACCATCCACACCTGGTTCTTAGGCAGCTTCAGGTATGCGATGATGTCCGCGTCCTGGTGGCCGTCTTCGCGTAGCGCCCGGTAAAGCAAGAGCATGCGAAAGCGGCGGGCCAGGGCAGTGAGCATAAAAGTCGTCCTCTCTCCCTGCTGCAATAGCCGCCGCATCAACTTTAGAGCCTGGTCCGCGTCGCCCAGGGCCACCCTGTCCACCAGCTCGAACATGGACCTCTCCGCCGAGGGCGTGACCAGGAGCACTACCTCGTCCAGCTCCACGGCCTCTTCGCCTTCATGGTAGAGGCTTATCTTCTCCACCGCCCCCTCGATGGCCATGAGATCATCCCCCAAAGCCTCTTGCAGGTAAGCGATGGCCTTGCCCGAGACGGGCAGGCTCCTCTCCTTGAAGCGGCTGCGTATCCATCCCGGTATCTGGTCCCGGCGCTTGGTGACCTCGCGCACTCTGCCCCCCTTTTCCACCGCCTTTGCCAGGCTCGACGTGGGCTTGAGCTCAACCGCGGCGAGGATGAGCAGTGAGCTCTCGGCCGGGTCCTCCATGTAGCGCGCCAGTCGCTTCACTTCCCCGGCCGTCAGCTTCTGCGCTTCCTTAACGATTACGTACCTCTTATCGCTTCCAAAAGGCAGCGTCTCTGCCGCCTGCAGCGCTTCCTCGAAGGAATCCACGCCGGCTTCGAACGCCTCGAGGTTCAGATCGGTATCATCCTTTTCCGCGATCTTCGCCTGCATCTTCCTCAGCTCTTCCTCCACCAGGAGACGGTGGTTCCCGTAGACGAGGTAGACCGCGCTTTTAGCAGGAGGATTCATCGCTTTTTCTCTCCGTAGCGGGGATAAGGTCCATTATCTTTCACGGTTCATCTCCGAGAAGCGCAGGTAGCTGCCGTCAGGCCTGACCACAACACCACCATATTATTCACCCATACTTCTCGGAGATGAACTTCTTTCGCATTCTACCCGGTAGCCGCCTTCCACCACACGGATCACTATATCACCGCTCTGATCCGTCCGGTAGACGCCGCACCCCCCGCGTTGCAGGGCCTCAACGGTCGCCTTTGCGGGATGGCCGAACGGGTTGCCGGCCCCAACGCTGATCACCGCAATACAGGGATCCACCTTGGAGAAGAATTCCTCGTTCACCTCGCAGAACCCGCCATGATGGGGCACCTTGAGGATATCGCATGCCAGGTCCTGGTCCTTCGCGTATCCCATGAGCATCCCCTCACCCTCCTCCTCTATATCTCCCGTGAGGAGCATGGAAAAACCGGGTCCTTCAAGGCGCATCACCAGGGAATACTCGTTAGTTGAGATCTCTTCCGGCACTTCCCGGGGCGGGCCGTATGCGCTTAGGCCTATCTCCCCCAATTGCAGGCTGTCGCCGGCCCGCATGGTCTGCACCTCCACCCCCATCTCCTCCGCCCTGGCCAGGAACTTACCGGCCTGCCCGGTCTCCTTCGTAGCGGGGTGGACCAGCATCGCCACTTCGCAATTATCAATGGCTCCATCCAGACCCCCGATGTGGTCGGCATCCGGGTGGCTGACTACTATGGCATCTATGAAAACCACGCCGCGAGAGCGGAGGTCCGCCGCCAGCACCCTCTCATCCATCCCCCCGTCCACCAGCACCGTCGCCCCCGAGGGAGCCTGTACGAGGATAGCGTCACCCTGCCCGACGTCGATGATGGTGATACGCATGCCAGCATCCGCCCCAAGCGGCCGCAGGGGCAGCGTTATCCCGCACAACAGGGCCGCGGTCAGCAGCACCGTCACCACCACCCGTCCCAGGCGTCTCCACCTTCCCCGCGCCAGCAGGGCCGCGACCAGGGCGGGGTAATATACGACGATCCAGAGGAAGGGAAACGGGAAGATTCGCAGGGAAGCCCAGCTCGGCCCGGCCAGGGTACGCGCTACCACCAGGATGCCCTGGGTGAGGAAGCCGGCCGCCCGCATGAGCGCGCCCGCACATGACAGGCCTGCCGCTCCCGTAAGTGACGCGAGCATGGCCAGAGCCATGACCGCCGGTACCAGGGGCAATACCAGGATATTGCTGAGGGTTGCGAGGAGGGATACCTCGCCGAAGTGGTAGAGGAGGATAGGCCCAACCGCCAACTGCGCGGCCAGGGTGGCCGCCACGAGCGCCATGATCTTCGAGCCGCCCGCTCTCAGCAGGGCGCTCAGCGGTCGGTAAAACACGACCATGCCCGCGGCGGCGGAGAAACAGAGCTGGAAGCTCACGCCGGCGGCTGCCCCGGGATCGCTCCATAACAGGTAGAATACGGCCATGCCCATTGCCGGCAGGAGGTCGAAATCCCTGCCGAGAAAGTAGGCGGTGGCGGCCAGCAATGCCACGACCGTGGCCCTGATGATGGGGACGGAAAGTCCCACCGCCAGGGCATAGACGATGAGTATGGGAACCTGTATCGCTAGTATCATGCGGTGGGAAAGACGGGCCCTGCGCCCGAGCCACACGACGAAGCCGGCCAGTATGGCCAGGTTGAGTCCCGAGGCGGCGCAGAGGTGGATGAGGCCGGTGAGGCGGAAGGCCTTGAGGTCCCGCGCGCCCAGTTTGCGGTAATCGCCGAGAACCATGCCCTCTATGAGACCGGCCTGCGCGGGCTCGAGTTCCCCCCGCACCTGCTCGCGCAGGAGATCCCGGTAGGTTGTGGCCAGCCGCAGCAGGGGGTTGCCGCTGTGGGAGAGTACCGTGCACTCGTCCGCGACCAGGCTTCCCCCCACTCCTCCACCCTCTCGCTCGAACAGGAAGAGGGATCCTTCCACCTCCAGAGTATCCCCCCACTCGGCCCGCAAGTTCTCCCCTTGCTGATAGCGCAGCAGGTAGCGATCTCCTTCGCGGGATGCCGTCCCCTGCCCCGCGACGGTTACCCTGAAGAGATCGACGATATCACCCTGCTTCCCTCGGCAGCCGACCTCCACTACGCCCACGAGATGCACATCTCCCGCCGTTCCACCCCTGCCTCGCCAGTTCGCGAAACGGGCATGACCTACATAGAGGCCGGCACAGAGGAAGACCAGGCAAGCCACCGCCCAGACCGCCCTGTTGCCATGCCTGCGGGCGACCACCGCGGCCGCGCACAACATCGCACCTGGTATGGCCACCCACAGCCAGGAAGCCTTGCCTGCAGCCCCCACCGCACCCCCCAGGGCGGCCATGCAGGCAAGCAGGAGCAGGCGGGCGCGGTAGAAGAGTACTCTCATCCCCCACACACCCCCACGTGCCGCCTATATCTCCACCAGGTCGCGGATTTCCTCCAGCTTCTTATCCCCAATGCCCGAGACCTGCTTCAGTTCATCCACGCTGCTGAATCCTCCCTTTCTCTCGCGGTATGCTATGATGCGCTCGGCCAGTGTGGGCCCGATCCCCGGGAGTTCCTCCAGTTCCCTCTGGCTGGAGGTGTTCAGGTTGACTTTTTTTCCCGTTTTCTCAGCCCCGGGAGCATCCGGGTTTTCCGCCGCTCCTTGCAGGGGGACGGCGATCTTCTGGCCGTCCTGCACCACCTGGGCGAGGTTGAGTTTTTCCAGGTCGGCCTCGGTGAGGGGACCGCCCGCGGCCTCTATGGCATCGATCACCCGGTCCCCTTCGGCGAGGAGTACCACGCCGGGGTGGCTGACCGCTCCGGTCACGTGCACGGTCAGCTCGTTATCCTGCAACCGCCCCATGTCCGCGGCCTCCGCCGCCCCCGCGGGCTGGAATTCACCCGCGGGACGGGGCGCAGGACGCAGGATGAAATAACCTCCCGTTAACGCCCCGACTACGGCGACGGCCAGGATGGCTATCTGCCAGTACGGGAGGCTGGACAGCTTGTCCAGGAAAGCTGAGAGTTTTTCCAGCATGATGCCCGACTCTGATGTGCGGCGCTCGTACGGCGCCAGGGAGATCTAGCGGATCACGATATTGACTAATTTGCCGGGGACGACGATGACCTTGCTGACATCCTTGCCCTCCAGGAGCTTGCGGATGCGGGCGGAGTCCAGTGCCACCCTCTCCATCTCCTCGCTGGGGATGCCCGAGTCCACCTCGATGCGTTCCCTCACTTTGCCGTTCACCTGTACCACCATGGTGATGCGCTCGGCACGGGCCAGCTCCGCATCGTATTCGGGCCAGGGCTGCTGGTGCACGCTGAACTCCCCACCGAGCTCTTCCCAGAGCTCCTCCGTAATGAAGGGGGCGAAGGGGGCGAGCAGGAGCACCAGGCTGCGCAGGGCATCGTGACCCTCGAAGGTGTTGAAGGCGTCAGGTGAGTCCTCGATAGCCTTGTACAGTCCGTTGGTGTACTCCATGATGGCGGCTATGGCGGTATTGAAAGCGAAGCGTTCGATGTCCTCGCTCACCTTCTTGATGGTGGAATGGGTGAGGAAAGCGAGGCGCTTGAGCATCTCCGAGTCCTCCAGCACCGGCTGGGTCTTTAGGGTGAGGATGCTCAAGTAGCGGTCCACCAGGCGCCATACGCGGTGCAGGAAGCGGTGGGCGCCGTCTATCCCCGACTCACTCCATTCCTTGTCCGCCTCGGGCGGGCCCAGGAAGAGGATGAACAGTCTCAGGGTATCCGCCCCGTAGGCCTCGAAGAACTGGTCAGGGGTGATGATGTTCCCCTTCGATTTGCTCATCTTGGCGCCGCCCATGACCACCATGCCCTGGCAGAGCAGGTTGGTGAAGGGCTCGTCGAACTCCACCAGGCCCAGGTCCATGAGGACCTTGGTGAAGAAACGGGAATAGAGCAGGTGCATGATTGCATGTTCTATCCCCCCGATGTACTGGTCCACGGGAAGCCAGTAACGCACCGCCTCCGGGTCGAAGGCCTCCCTGTCGTCATTCGGGCTGGCATAACGTATGTAATACCAGGAGGAATCGACGAAGGTGTCCATGGTGTCCGTCTCGCGCTCGGCGGGCCCGCCGCAACCGGGGCAGGTGGTGTAGCGGAACTCGTCCGAACGCTCCAGGGGGGATGGCCCTTCGAATTCGAAGCGCACGCCCTCGGGCAGGAGAACCGGCAGGTCCGAGTCTGGCACCGCCACTGTACCGCACTTCTCGCAGTTGACGATGGGTATGGGCACTCCCCAGTAACGCTGGCGCGAGATGAGCCAGTCGCGCAGGCGGTAGTTGACCGTTCTCCGGCCCCAACCCCTCTCCTCCAGGTAGTCTGGGACCGCCTCCAGTTTGCCCGCCTCGCTGCCGGTGCCGTCGAACCGTGCCGAATTGACCATGCTGCCTGGCTCCACGTACGCCTCGGTCATCTCCTCCTGGTCGAGCTCCCCACCGGGCGGCTGGATGACTACGCGTATGGGCAGCCCGTACTTGCGCGCGAATTCGAAGTCGCGCTGGTCGTGAGCGGGCACGGCCATAACCGCCCCGGTTCCGTATTCCATGAGCACGAAGTTGGCGGTCCAGATGGGTACTTCCTCCCCGTTCACCGGGTTTACCGCATGTGCCCCGGTGAAGATGCCGTCCTTCTCGGCCTCCATGGCGATGCGGTCGATGTCAGAGACGCCGCGCAGCCGCTCCCGGAAAGTCTGCAGGTCCTTCTCGTATGGGGTGCCGCGGGTCAGTTCGTCCGCCAGGGGATGCTCCGGCGCCAGCAGGAAGAAGGTAACCCCCCACAGGGTGTCCGGCCGGGTGGTGAAGATGGGCATCTCCTGGCCCGTCTCCTTGACGTGGAAGACCACCTCGCATCCCTCGGAACGCCCGATCCAGTTACGCTGCATGGTGAGCACGCCCTCCGGCCAGCCGGGAAGCCGGTCCATATCCGCCAGGAGGCGCTCCGCATAGGCGGTGATGCGCAGGAACCACTGGCTCAAGGCCTTCTGCACCACCAGGGTTTCGCAGCGCTCGCAATGGCCGTTTATGACCTGTTCGTTGGCGAGGACGGTGCGGCACGAGGGGCACCAGTTGGCGCGTGCCAGGGCTTTATAGGCCAGTCCTTTTTCGTAAAAGCGCAGGAAAAGCCATTGCGTCCACCTGTAGTAGTCCGGTGCACAGGTGGCCAGCTCGCGGTCCCAATCGTACGAGTAGCCCAGCCGCTGCAGCCCTTCCTTGAGGAGGGCGATGTTATCCCAGGTGTACCTGGCGGGGTGCACCCCCGAGCGTATGGCGGCGTTCTCGGCCGGCAGGCCGAAACCGTCCCATCCCATGGGATGCAGCACGTTCACGCCCTTGCGCCGCAGGTAGCGTGCCAGCACGTCTCCCAGGTTGTAGTTGGCCACGTGGCCGATGTGGGCGGGGCCGGAGGGATAGGGGAACATGACCAGCACGTACTTCTTCTCGCGTCCCGGTTCCTCGTGCGAGGCGTAGAGGTCGGCCTCCTGCCAGCGGCGCCTCCACTTCTCCTCGATAGTCTTGAAATCGTATCTTTCTTCCATATATTACCTTGTCCCGTCGGCTTCCGCCCGCCAAAGCGCACTCTCCGAGCGCCCTCCCTCGACAAGCAGCATTACCGTTAAGGTAAATTATGCTCCCCTCCGGCGCAAGTCATAGCGCGCCCCCGCCAGGAGAACATGCCCGCAAGCTGGAGAGATTATATTATAGTTATATAACTTTAGCAAGATAATCCACGCGCGGCGATGAGGCTATCCGCCCTCATCCCGGTCCCGGCCTGCCTCCACCACCTTCTCCGGCTTGAGGGGTTTCTTGCCCTTGCCGTATATGCCCAGCAGGCGGGCGGCTTCCTTGAGGTCTTTGCGGTTGGGGGAAGCGCCGCGGGGATAGGCGCGCAGCAGGGCCACGGGCCCGGGTATGTCTCTCTCGCGCAGCAGCATGTCGGTGGGCAGGGCTTTCTCCATCAGGAGCAGGTTCTCCCCGTGCCTGCGGCCCAGGACGACGAGGGTGCTCCCGGTCCAGGTATGGCGACCCAACTTCATGAGTTCCGCGTCGGCGCCGTCGAACCCCGGCACCCTGGCCATGAGTTCGCGCAGGCGCGAGCTGAAAGCGGCGTCGGTGAGGAGGCATCCACCCGCCGGGCTCTCGTACTCCCCTATCCCCCACTCCGCCGCGAGTTCCATCTGGCCGCGCCGGGAGCGGCCCGACAGGTCGAGCAAGCGGTCACGGTCCACCCATCCCTCGCGTTCCGGCCTCGTCTCCGGCATCAGCCGCGCCGAAAGGGGCCTGAGGAGAAGATCGCCGGCTCCCGAAAGCTTCGCCACCAGCTCCAAGGCCTGCCGGTTCTGGCTCTTGGGCCTCTCCCCCAGCACCTCTCCCGTGGCGATAAAATCCGCCTCCACTTCCTCCAACCTTTCCACCGCCACTCTCACCATGAGGGCATGGCAGTCTATACAAGGGTTGAGGTTCTTGCCGTACCCGTAGCGGGGGTTCTTGAGTACTTCCAGGTGTGGCTCGGTGATATCCATTACCACCAGCTCAATGCCCTGGTCTCCGGCGGCCTTCTCCGCCTCCGCACTCCCGAAGAAAGGAGTGGTGAAGGTGATGCAGGTGACCGCGATACCGCAACGCCCGAGGAGTTCCGCCGCCAGTACCGAGTCCAGACCTCCCGAATAGAGCACCAGCGCCCTATGATTGCCACCCTCTTCTTTGCCTTCTACCATTCTGTCCTCCGTCCAGACACACATGATACATTTGAAAAACATTGACCAGTACATGAACCATTATAGAACCCCTGCCAGAATACCGAGCCCCGGGTACTTAGGTAATGGGAAGTGGGGTCCAGGTCTTGTCATCTCTCGCCTGCGGCTCGAGCCGCCCCCTCCGGGGACAAGCAACACCTGACCCACACCCTACGGGGAAAAGAACGGATGGGCACATGCAGACGAGCGTGCCTGGCCCCGGGCCGGACGTGCAGCCAACAGCCCGAGAACTATGGGGTTGGTCGCAGCTAGTGCGCGCAAGGATCCGGGTGTATTAACCTATCGAGACAGCGGGACCGCGCCCGGGCATGGTCTATTTGAACCCCTGCCCGAGAACCGGGGGATGTCGGTTTCGGAAGAAGCAGTTAAGGGGAGATATGATCCGGGTGTATTGACCCAATGACGCAGCAGAACCGTAACCGGGCATAGCCTATATATAAAACCCCTGCCCGAGAACCGGAGATCGGTCCGAGCTTCCATCTGAGCTGCCACCTGCCCAGGGGCCTCCCCGGCCGAGGGGTGCGACTGCGCCATGTGAAGTATCAGGGCTGGATAAGCACCCAGCCAGCCCGAGAACTATGGGGTTGGTCGCAGCTAGTGCGCGCAAGGATCCGGGTGTATTAACCTATCGAGACAGCGGGACCGCGCCCGGGCATAGCCTATCTAAAAACCGCTGCCCGGGATCGACGGGGTTGGTCGAGCGGAGCTGATCCGCCTCCAGGGGTCCCGCGACCCGGCATGCTCCCAACCTGCCCGAGAACTATGGGGTTGGTCGCAGCGAGTGCGCACAAGTCGAGTTGGGGTCTCTTCCTCCTATCCCATGTATTGTGCGCCGAGCGAGACCATTACCCCAAGGCTCGGGCCGGAAGAACAGCAAGAGTTGGTTTCCAGGAGCGGAGCGAGGACCATTACCCCCGGGCTCGGGCACTACAGGCTCTCCCAAGCCTTCCAGGCGAGGAAGACCAGGGGGACCGAGAGCAGGATCATGGTGGTGGGAAGCCCGTGTTTCTGGGCGAGGAAACCACCGGCGGCCGGGCCGATCATGTACCCTATGGCCCAGGCCATGTTGAAGAGGCCGAAAGCGGTGCCGTAGGCCTCACCTCCCTCCCCGCCGCCGATCCTGTCGGCGATGAGCGGGAGGGTGGGGGTCTCGAAGAGAGCGATAGTAATACCGCAGAGGGCGAAGAGCACCGCGACCAGGGCAAGGTTACCCGCAAAGACCAGGGCGGGCGCGGCCACCGCCGTCGCGAGCAATCCCCATGCCATCAACCCTTTCTTTCCCATGCGATCGGCCAGCTTCCCCACGAAGGGGCTCGCGAGCGAGTACGCCAATACGGTCAAGGCGAAAAGGAGCCCGATGGCGCTGCTCCCCAGGCCCAGGTTCTCCTCGAGGTGCAGGGGAAAGAGGGGCTCCAGCACGCCCAGGCTGACCGTGCCCATCATCACGATGACCAGGGTTAGCGCGATGCCGGGATAGGCGAGTACGGCACGGGCCATCCTGCCGTAGCCCTCCTTGCTCCCCCGTGGGGCGAGCCCCTTGAGTTCCCGGCTGACCAGGGCGAAAAGGCCAGCCCCCATGCATATCGCCGCCACGAGGAGGAAGGGGGCCTTGTAACCGATCCAATCGTAGAGTATCCCTCCCAGCGCCGGTCCGGCGATGGCCCCCGCACCCATGGCGCCCATCACCGTTCCCATGCCCTTTCCCCTCTCTCCCTCGGGATAGATATCGGCGATGATGGCCAGCCCAACCGACCAGTTGGCTGCGGCGGTGACCCCATCGAGGAAGCGGGAGAGGAAGAGCGTCACGTAGGTGGTCGAGTAGGCGTAAAGGACGAAGGCCCCGGCCATTGCCAGCATCCCGAAGACCAGGAAGGGGCGGCGTCCCATACGGTCCGAAACGAGACCGAAGGGCAGTGCCGCGACGATATTGCCCATGGCGTACGACGCGAAGAGCATTCCCAGGCCGAGCTCGCCGATGCCCAGCTCCCGCGCGTAGACGGGCATCACCGGCACCACGACGCCATAACCCAGGCTGTCCACGAAGATGACCAAGCACACCAGGGCAAGGAGCTTGCGCATCGGACCACCTCGCCTTCCCCGGGATCCGCATCCGATCGTTCCCGTAATTATGCCACGCATGATGCTTTTCGGCAGGCGGTCAGCGTATGATGTAGATAACGCGGCTTGACCTGTGTTTTAATCTGCTCCACGGACGTCCACATCACAAAAGGATGAACCAGAGGAAAAGACCGATGGTAGATAGAAGTGATTGTGAAACGTTTTAGTTTTTGTAAGTTCGAACATGCCTTTCAGGGGCTCGCGATTCAGGAGGTCTGACATGCGCAAGTGGTTGGTCTTCTTCCTCAGTTTTCTCGTCTCGACCCTGGCCTTCGTCCTTCTCCCCGCGCCCGCCGCCCGCGCCTCGGGCTGGGAGTGGAGGCAGGACGACTGGTCGGGAGGTCCGGGCCAGGCGCTATGGACGGACGACGCCCGCTACAGCGCTTCCTGGCGCATGGACACCATGAGCGTACAGGGAACCATGCGCATGTTCTATCTGTCCCGTGCTTACACCAAGGATCCCTCGAATCCGCTGGTGACGGTGGGAACGGCCGGAGCGTGGGACGACGCCTACCTTTTCGGCCTCCCCCGCAGCGCGGGGCAGGCCGGCTACGAGATGCTCTTTAGGGGCGCGAGCGCCGCCGGCCCGGACGCGGTGGGCTATGCGTCATCCCCTAACGGGGTCAACTGGACCAAGTACGCCGCCAACCCCGTACTGCAGAGGAGCGGCGCCGCCCCCGCCTGGGACCAGAACGGTGTCACTTACGGCCCCGTCCTCGACGAAGGCGACCACTACACCATGTTCTTCCGCTCTTACGACGCGGCGTGGAACTCGTCCGTGGGCCGCGCGACCTCCTCCGACCTCAGGTCCTGGCAGAGGGGGTCCGCCCCCGTCATGTCTCCGGGGCCGGCGGGCGCATGGGACGCCGACATCGGTCCATGTGAAGTGATGCGGGATGGACCCGGCTACAGGATGTGGTATCTGGGCGATAACGGGGCGGGGCTGTCCCAGGTCGGATACGCCACCTCCACCGACGGCAATTCCTGGAGCAAGAGCGCGGCGAATCCGGTCCTGCGCCCGGGCGCCGGGGGAAGCTGGGACGATTTCGACATCGACGATTTCAATATCCTCGCACGCCCCTGGGCGGGCGACTACCTCATGGCCTACACGGGCACGAACGCCGCCAACGTCCGCCAGGTGGGTGTCGCCACCTCGCCGGACGGCATCGCGTGGACTAAGGATCCCGGCAACCCGAGGTTGACCGCCGGCGGCGGGGGGTGGCGCCAGAACGAGCTTCAAGTCACCGACCTCGCCTTCGACGGCAGCACCTACAAGATGACGCTAATGGGCATGAATGCCGCGGGGAGGTTCAGCGCCGGAGAGGCATACAGTAATGATGGAATCAACTGGACCTTCGCTCCGGCCAACCCGGTATTGTCCTACTCGCCGGTGGCGGCCTGGGACGACATCGCCGTCTACCTCACCTCCCCTTTCCTGGAGGGGAACACCCTGCGCGCGTTCTACAACGGCATGGGCACCGCTCCCACCGCCCTCGGCATCGGCACCGCGACCTGCACCCCCAGCTACAACGGCGCGGCCTGGCTGGAGTCCTCCGTCTTCGACGCCGGCTCGCAGGCGCAGTGGGGCAACGTGACCTGGAACGAGACGGTCCCGGCGGGATGCGGCGTCACGGTGAGCGTGCGCAGCGGGGACGTCCCCGCTCCCGACGGCACCTGGACGGCGTGGACCGCGGTGGCCAACGGGGCTCCCGTGCCCCATCCCCCCTCCCGCTACATCCAGTACCGGGTGAACCTGACGGGGCCGGACAACACCACGCCGGTTGTCTCGGACATATGCATAGACCTCGACGCCCTCCCCACCACCTGGTACTTCGCCGAGGGGTACACCGGCTCCGGCTTCGACGAGT
>QZKE01000018.1 GCA_003598015.1 Actinomycetota bacterium
CATACGGTACCGCTGCCGACCTCAACGGCGATGATGGGTATGGGATTTCACGCTCTCTCACCCTACCCCCAGCGCCGGTCGACCCGCATCTGGACCAGCAACCTCCCGTCTGTATCCTGAACGGTGAATACGTTAAACAGCCCCCGTGCAAGGGGCTGTGTTCCGCTGCCTACATACGAAATGAATATGGGTGTCGCCTATTTCTTTTTGTCCCTTCAGAAAGACCCTTCAATAACTAATAACCTGACAAGAAGGACAAAAAGAATATAGCGACAGCCCATTACATGGGGTATCAAGACTTTTTCCAGGGGAGGAGGCGCAGGTATTCGTGGAGGATCTCCGTGGCGGAGCTGGTCCCGATGCGGCTCGCCCCGGCGCGCACCATCTTCATGACGGACGCCAGGTCGCGGATCCCCCCACTCGCCTTGACTCCGAAACCGGACCCCACGACTTCACGCAGGAAGGCCACATCCTCGGGATCGGCGCCGCCGGGACCGAAGCCCGTGGAGGTCTTCACAAAATCCGCGCCCGCATCCCTGGCCAGGAGGGCGCCCCGGCGCATCTCCTCCCTGTTCAGATAGCATGTCTCCAGGATGACTTTGACCACTATATGCCCTTCCCCCTTGCCGGTATCGTAGCGCCTGGCCAGACCGACCACCGCGGCGATTTCTTCACCGATCCTCTCATACCTCCCGGAACGCAGAGCCGAAATATTGATGACCATATCCAGCTCCCCCGCCCCTTGTTGCAGGGCGAACACCGTCTCGGCCTTCTTGGCATCGGAGGACAGGTAACCGAAGGGAAAGCCGATGGGCGCTCCCAGTGTAACGCCGCTATCCTGGAGTTCCAGGCGCGCCATGGGCAGATAGCACGGTGGCACGAACGCACACCTGAACCTGGCATCGGCCACCTCTCTGAGAAAATTCAGGTAGTCCCGCTCCGTTGCCTCTGGTCGCAGTAAGGTGGCATCCAGTATATGGGAAAGATGACCTGTGGTGGGAAACATCTCAAGCGCCGCTTCGACCATATCACACTCCTGGTATCAGATAAGGGCGATCCCTATCAGGAAATAGACTGTCAAGCCCAGGATGTCCATCACCGTGGACAGAAAAGGCTCCGAAGCCTTGGAGGGGTCTCTTCCCAGGGCTTTAAGGAGCAGCGGCAGCAGTGAGCCGATGAGAGCGGCGAAGACGATGGTGCATGCCATGGCCACGCCCACAACCATGCCGAGGCGTGTGTCCTGCTGCATCGACCAGGCGAAGAGGGAGATGACCACCCCACTGAACATGGCGATAACCAGGCCTATTATCAACTCACCAGCGATGCTCTTCACAAATCCGCGCCTGCCTGCACCCTCGCCCAGGATATCCATGGACATGCGGGTTGCGCTCTGGAGTGAGACCGTGCCCCCCATGGAGAGAATGGCCGGGATGAAGAAGACCAGCGCGATATGCTCCTGCATGGTGTCGGAGAAGACGCGGAGTATTCCCCCGGCCACCAGGAGCTCCAGGGCGAGGGCTATGAGAACCCAGGGCAGGCGTCCCAGTATGGCAGCCAGAAATGGGTTGCGCTCCCTTCTCTCCTCGGCCTCCCAGCTGCCCGCCAGGCTGTAGATATCCTCCTTTGCTTCTTCCTCCATGACATCCATGACATCGTCAACGGTCACTATGCCCAGAAGCCTCCCCTCCGCGTCTACTACAGGCACCGCCAGCAGGTCATAACGGTCGATGATGGATGCCACTATCTCCTGGTCCTCCTCGGGATTTACCGTCTTCAGATTGCGGTGCATTATCTCCATCACCGGTGTGCCGGGTTCCGCGATGATCAGCTCGCGTAGAGAGTTGACTCCGGTAAGGCGATTCTTTTCATCCTGGAAATATACGTAGTAGATCATCTCCACGTTCTCGGGTGTCTCCCGTAATCTATCCAGCACATCGCCCACCGTCAGTTCCTCGCTGAGCCGCATGGCCTCGGGAGTCATCAGTCCACCCGCCGTCTCCTCGCCATGAGCGAGAAGGCGCCGCAACTGCCCCGCTTTGACTGGGCTCATGCTGGCCAGGAGGGCTTCGGAGGTTTTTTCCGGAAGATCGCCCAGGAGGTCCACGGCATCGTCCGGGGGCATCTCAGAGATAATGCGCATCGCAAGGTTTCGTGCCAGACCCTGCATGACTTCGATCTGGCCGTCCTCGGACATCTCGAGCAGAGCCTCCGACGATTCCTCGACGTCCCATGTCTTGAAGATACGCAGTCTCTCGCCCGCGGGCAGGCTCTCCAGCACCTCTGCCGCATCGGCCGGCTGCAGGCCGTCGAGCAGCGCTAGCGCAGCCTGCATCTTCCCCTGATCTAGGAGGCTGCTCACGCTCTCTCCGAGAACCCGGTTTCTCTCCTCCACTCCAGACTCCTTGCTTTGCCTCCGCAGCAGTAAGCGACATGCCCCACGGCACATTCAATAATATATTCTACACGCCAGCAAGCGGAGGGGGCATCACATCTTCGCGGGGGGTTCTTCGCACTTCAGACTTCAGACTTCAGACTTCAGACTTCAGACCTATATCAGTATCCCAGCCTCTTCACCATCTGTGGCCTCTTGGCCCAGTCTTTCTCCACGGCTACCTGTAATTTGAGAAATACCTTCTCACCAAGGAGGGGTTCTATCTCCACGCGCGCCCTGGTGCCGATCTCCTTGAGCATCCTGGCGCCCTTTCCGATGATGATCCCCTTCTGGGATTCACGTTCGACATAGATAGTGGCTTCGATATCCACCAGGTCCCTGTCCTCCCTCTTCTCCATCTCCTTCACCACCACCGCCACACTATGGGGTATCTCCTCCCGGGTCAGCTGCAGCACCTTCTCGCGGATAAGCTCCGCGACGATAAAGGAGGCCGGCTGGTCCGTAAAAACTTCCTCCGGGTAGTATTTCGGCCCTTCGGGCAGCAAACCCACGATGCACTCGATGAGGGCATGGACGTTCTCGCCCGTTTTCGCCGACAGGGGGATGATATCCTCGAACTCACCCAGCTTCTCCGCCACCGCTTTCTGCGCTTCCACCTGGTCGGCGGTGATACGGTCAATCTTGTTGAGTACGGCGATCAACGGCGTCTCCAGCTCCGCAAGCTCCCCGGCGATAAACAAGTCTCCCCTGCCGATGGTCTTGGTGCCATCGAGGATGAACACTATGGTGTCCACCTCGCAGAAGGTCTCGCGTACCGCCTTGTTGAGGCGTTCGCCCAGCGCGTTCCTGGGCTTGTGAAAGCCCGGCGTATCCACGAAAATGAACTGGGCGTCGTCCCGCGTCAATATACAGCGGATCTTGTTCCGGGTGGTCTGGGGCTTCTCCGAGATAATGGCCAGTTTGCGGTGCATGAGGTTGTTGAGGAGGGTGGATTTTCCTACATTGGGGCGTCCTACTATACCCACGAAGCCTGAGCGATACGGGTTTTCGGGCTCCAAGCCAGTCCCCTTCTCGAGCTCTACCCCCACATAGAGTCCTCCCCACGGGGGGAGCGTGATTCCGCCGGTTCTTCTTCCGTATACCGATAATATTCTAGCATCACTCGGGATCCCCGTCCCGGCTTGAACCATATTTGGTATCTATTGTCTTATTTCCCTATATCTGGGAAAAGCGGCGCATATGTATGTTGGTCAACAGGCCGATCGCCGCCAGGTTTACTATAAGGCTGTTGCCGCCGTAGCTGATGAGTGGCAGCGGGATGCCGGTTATGGGCATGATCCCCATGGTCATGCCGACGTTCACCACCACCTGGAAAGCCAGCATGATCACGATGCCGTACGCTATCATGGTACCGTAGAAATCGCGGGCGTTATTTGCTATGCGCACACCCCTCCAGAGCAGCAGGCAGAAGGCCCCTACGAGTACGAGTGCTCCGAGCAGTCCCAATTCCTCCCCGACGACGGCGAAGATGAAGTCGGTATGATGGGCGGGGAGGAAGTCCAGGTTGGTCTGGGTTCCCTGCATGAGGCCTTTGCCCACCAACTGGCCGGAGCCAATGGCGATCTTTGACTGCAGCAGATGGTATCCCGCCTGCTGGATGTCCGCCCCCTGCTTGAGGAAGGCCATAAACCGCTCGACCTGGTAGGGCTTGAAGATATGGAAGACAAAACCCAGGGTGAATCCCGTAATCCCCAGAGCCACGAAACTCATCCAGTAGCGCATGCGGCAGCCCACGAGGAAGAGCATCCCCAGCAGGATAGCCGCCAGCACCAGGGTGGTGCCGAGGTCCGGCTGCAGGAAGACCAGGAGCATGAAGGGCATGGCCCAGGCGAGGGGTACGAGAAAGCTGCGCAGGGAGTCCGGTTCGGCTCTGTTATCGGAGAAGAAGTTCGCCAATACCAGCACGAGCACAAGCTTGCAGAATTCTGACGGCTGGAAATCGATGGGGCCCAGGGCTATCCAGCGCGAGGAGCCCATGACCCTCTCGAACAGGAAGACCACGAGGAGAAAAACCAGGAAGGCCCCGTAGACGAAGGGCGTCGCCACCTTGAGCCGGCGGTAATCGAAGCTCAACAGGAGCCCCATGGCGATCAGGCCGATGAGCAGGCTGATCGCCGTGCGCAGTACGTAGTACGTGGGATTGCCGGGTGTATCGCCGCGGGTGGCGCTGTACTGGATGAGCATCCCAAATCCTATGAGGAAAAAGGTTATAGCGAGAAGGGTCCAGTCCACGTGACGGATAGGCAGTCCGCTGAGGCGTCTGGCCACCTCGTCGGTCTGCCTCCTCTCCGTGACCTTGGGTGCAAGCACCCTTCCCAACCGTTCCGGCATATGCCCTCCCGCTTAATCGCCGCTGGGCCCTACCTGGCCCTGGCCGGGCGGCAGTGCGAAGATATGCTCCAGGATGCGCCGCGCTACCGGCGCCGCCATGGCGCCTCCGAACCCGCCCTCCTCGATCATCACCACCACCACGTACTGTGGATCGTTGGCGGGTGCGTAGCAGGCAAACCAGGCGCAGGGCTGCTTTCCCTGTACCTCTGCCGTCCCCGTCTTACCTGCTACCGGGTACTGCTGTAGTGGAAATCCGAGGAACGCACCGGCCGCCGTGCCGTTACCCCACACCACGCCGGTGAGGGCGGAACGTACCACGCCCAGGTTTCCGGGGTCAACGTATATGCCAAGGTTGTTTTCCTTGCTGGTTATGTCCCCTATCTGCACCGGCGCGATGGTCTCCACCGTCTCGCCCTGCCAGGTTATAATCTCCTTGCCCACGTGCGGCTTGAAGAACGCCCCCCCGTTGGCGATAGCGGCATAGACGTTAGCCAACTGCAGTGGGGTCACCAGGATATCACCCTGTCCCACCGCCATATTCACGGTATCGCCGGGATACCAGCGCTGGTAATCCGGATTGCCCTGGTTGAACTCCCACTTCCATTGCGGGGTGGGAACCCTGCCCTCGAACTCGTTGGGCAGGTCCACACCGGTCTGCGATCCCAGCCCAGCCAGCATGGAATAGTCCTGGAGGCGGGTGACCCAGCCTTCCTTTTCGCGGTTCTCGTAGAACGAATACCCCAGATCGTAGAAGACCACATCGCATGACTGCACGATGGCGTTGAGGAAATCGATGTTGCCGTGGGTTCCCCAGCAGGTCTTGGGGAAGTCTTTAAACTCACCACGGTTGAAGACATGGTTGCAGTAGAAGGGCGTATAGGCGGTTACACCCAGATCCTGCAGGGCCGCCATGGCCGTCACCACCTTAAAGGTGGAGCCGGGGGGATACTGGCCCACGATGGCCCGGTTGTTGAGGGGCGCGTTGTTGGCGGGATCGTTCAGCACCGCCCATTCCTGTTCATCGATGCCCCCCACGAACCTCTCCAGGTCGAAGGTAGGCTCGCTGGCCATGGCGAGGATCTCGCCGTTACGCGGGTCGAGCACCAGGGCAGCCCCCGCGGGAGCGGCGTAGTTTTTGTCCCTCTCCTTGTCGTAATAGGTGCGCGCCCGCTCCATACCTTCATGCAGAGCCTGCTCCACCGCTTTCTGCAGGTCCTTGTCGATGGTGAGCATCACCGTCTTGCCGGGATTACGTTCCTCCTCCCCTAGCTTCTGCAGAGGCGTACCCGAGGCATCAACCTCCCAGATCTCCTTGCCGTCGATCCCGCGCAGCGTATCCTCGTAGAAGGCCTCGACTCCGGACGTCCCTACGATGTCACCGGCCTTGTAGCCTTTTTCCTTGAGCGCCTCTAACTGCTCCTCGGAGATCTCCCCGAGGTATCCCAGCACGTGGGCCGCGAGGGTCTCGTCTCCCTCCGGGTATTCCCGCACCGGCATCTCGTCCGCCTGTACCCAGGGAAAATCAATCTGTCGCTCGGCGATATAGAAATAGACCGCGGGGTCTACGTCTTTCTTGATCAGAACCGGCTGGTGGGGTTGGACCTCCATCCCTTGCACCATACCCAGGATCTCCTGTGGATCCATATCAAGCATCTCGGCCAGGCGAGCCACCTCTTCCTCTTTGTCCTCCAGTTTCTCGAACTCGGTGGGAAGCACGAAGATGGAGAGGGCCTGGCGGTTGATGACCATCTCATCACCGTTTCGGTCCAGTATATTACCGCGGTTGGCCTCCAGTGAGACCTCGCGGATGCGGTTGCCTTCGGCCAGAACGCTGTATTGGTCACCCTGTACGACCTGCAGGAACCATAAGCGCACCACGAGTATGGCCATGAGCGCGCCCAGAAACATCACGAACAGGGTGAAGCGATGGACCATGGCTCCCTTCTGTTGGGGGTTAATCGGCATCTCCGCACCACCTCACTCCACTCATTGGAACATCAACGCCCTCTCCTCCCCGCCCGCGAAGTGTCCGATCACGGGGTAGATAGCCAGGGTCACCAATGCATTATAGAGGGCGAGCCCGGCGATGATCCCGATGCTGAAGGGCGGGCGGTCCTCCAGCCCCACCATGGCCCAGGACGCGAACCTGATCAGCTCCTGCATGATAGAGCCGATGAAGACGATGACCATGGGCCAGATGACGGACTTGGAGATCACCCTCTGGCGCAGCTCTCCACTGAAATATCCGATGATGGTCTTGGCGAAGGCCGAGACGCCCAGCACGGCCGTGGAGAAGATATCCTCCAGAAGCCCGCCGCAGAACCCGAAGAGCGCTCCCTGCGCGGGACCCTCGAGGAGAGCCCAGCATATGGTCGCCACCAGCAGGAAGTCCGGCTTGACGGTACCGAAACTGATCTCAGGTGAAACCGTGAGCTGGATGAGCAGCGCCACCACCAGGATCACGAAGAAGGTCAGCCTGCGGTGCATGCAGCATCAACCTCCTGCCTCCGCCGCAAGGGGCGTCGTCGTGGGGGGCGGCGAAACGACCACCATCACCCGGCTGAGACGGGTAAGGCGTGCGCGCGGCTCGATAACGATACCTACCGAGAGGTCTGCCCGGCGCTCGCTTATCTCCGTGATGGTCCCGATGGGTATGCCTGATGGACAGGTACCCCCCAGGCCGGAGGTGACCACCAGATAACCCGTCCCCACCTCCGCATCCTGGTTCAGAAGCTCCAGGCGGACGCTCCCGCCTCCCTCGCCTTTCACCACGCCCATCTCCGCATTCTCCTGCAACATGGCACCCACCGAACTCTTGTCATCGGTTATGAGCTGGACCAGGGAGGACTCTGAGGTGCAGAGGATTATCCGCCCCACCAGGCTGCCATCCTCGCTGAGTATGGCCATATACTCCTGCAACCCGCTGGAATAGCCCGCTCCGATCTGGATGGTCTGCTCCCAGATATCGGGGTTGGCCCCGATCACATCCACCGCGAGCAACTCGAGATCGGGACGGCTTTCCTGGTAGGCGATCATCTGCCTCAGCTGCTCGTTCTCCAGCTCCAGCTCCTTTGTCTCGTCCACCTGGTCCTGAAGCTCCTCTACCTCTTCTCTCAAGCGGTCTCGCTCTCCCCGCGCTTTGCCCAGATCCACGAGGTATCCGATACCGTCTTTCACCGGGCTTAACACGGTGCTCATGCCCTTCTGCAAGGGAGATACCACGTCCAGGGAAAAGCGCTGCAGGCGATGGAACAGGCCGTCCTTGCTCTCCCGTGAATATACAGTTACCAGGAGAACGCAGATGATCACCAGGGTTATTATCAATATCCGCTGCCGGCGGTTCTGTCTTTCGATCATGATGGCTCAGCCCCGGTTCAATGCCGGGATGAGGAGATCAACACCTTCTTCATGATCTCGAACTCCTCGAGGCACTTACCCGACCCGATGGCCACATCGGATAGCGGTGAACCGGTCACCTCGACCGGCATGGCCGTCTCGTGGCGCAGCCTCTCGTCCAGCCCGGTAAGCAGGGCCCCTCCTCCCGTTAGCATTATCCCCCGGTCCATGATGTCAGAAGCCAGTTCTGGGGGTGTCTTATCCAGTGTAGTCTTGACCGCGTCCACAATGGATGTGATCGGTTCTTCGATGGCTTCCCGTATCTCATCGGCCAGGACCATAATGGTCTTGGGGAGACCGGTTACCAGGTCTCTCCCCCTGATCTCGGCGTTGATCTCGTCATCCATGGGGAAGGCCGATCCGATGTTGATCTTCAACTCCTCGGCCGTCCTCTCCCCTATCATCAGGTTGTACTCCTTCTTGATATAGTTGATGACCGACTCGTCCAGTTCATCGCCGCCGATGCGGATGGACTCGCTGGTCACTATGCCCCCCAGGGATATGACCGCCACCTCCGTGGTCCCGCCCCCGATATCCACGACCATGTTTCCCGTGGGTTCGTGGATGGGAAGCCCGGCACCGATAGCCGCCGCCATGGGCTCCTCGATGATATAGGCGGCCCTGGCCCCGGCCTGGATACAGGCCTCCTCCACTGCCCGCTGTTCCACGCCCGTGGTGCCGGAAGGCACGCAGACCACAACGCGCGGGCGCGCGAACAACCTCCTCTTATGCACCTTCTGGATAAAATAGCGCAGCATCTTCTCGGTGACGTCGAAGTCCGCGATGACGCCGTCCTTCAGTGGCCTCACCGCCACGATATGGCCCGGCGTGCGGCCGATCATCCTCTTGGCCTCCGCGCCAACCGCCAGGATGGCCCCGTTGGAGGTGTTGATGGCCACCACCGATGGCTCGTTGAGGACGATACCCTTGCCCCTCACGTATACAAGGGTATTCGCGGTTCCCAGATCTATCGCCATGTCTCTCCCGAGCATCTCCCAAGAAGAGAACATACAGTTCACCTTTCCATCATATTTTTGACGGCCACGAAGGCCGCCTTTTTGCTCTAAAACATTCTATCATACATGCAATAAATGCTGCGTAACGTGGTATATTATTCGTCATCCCGCACCCGGTCACCTTGCACCACTCAAAAACCATACACGCTACGTACAAGGCCTAAAAGCATAGACGGGCGGCGCCATATCGTTGTTCCCCCACCACGATTCCTGCAAATAACATCCGACAGCCTGCATCGCGTAAGTCGGCTTTCTCGCGCAGCGTGAAAGCCGACTGCGAGGAGCGCAGCGACGTGGCAACCTCGATTGAGTATTCCGTCACGACAGGAGGACCTCATGTCTTTGAAAAACCGTATTGCGAGGGGGCGGAGCCGACGTGGCAAGCTCGGTTGGGTGTCACGTTTCGGTAGACAAACCCTCTCGCGACGGTGTCCAGCGCCTTGACATCTCCGAATGTCGAAGCCCGGCACGTATACACTCGTTATAAGAGTTCAGGAAAGAATAACCCGATTTCCCGCGCCGCGCTGTCCGGACCGTCGGAGCCGTGTACGATATTCTCGGTTATCTCCAATGCGTAATCGCCCCTGATCGTGCCGGGAGGTGCGTCCGCCGGGTCGGTCGGACCCATCAGTTTGCGCACTGCCGCAATGGCCGATTCTCCCTCCAGGACCATGGCCACCACCTCTCCGGAAGTGATAAAAGACACCAGTTCCGGGTAGAAGGCCTTCTCGACATGCTCCGCGTAATGGCGTGCAGCTATTTCTTCATCCACCCTAAGCAGCCGCAGGGCGACTATGCTCAAACCGAGGCGCTCACAGCGGCCGATAACCTCTCCCACCAACCCCCTCCTCACACCGTCGGGTTTGACGAGTACCAGGGTTCTCTCGTTTCCCATCTAAACCTCCATGTTCGTTGTCTATCTACCTTCACTGACTACATGACTGTGCATGTGCCAGGCGCGGCGCTGGATACCGCCGCGCCATCCCGCCACCCGTATATTTTTAAACCGCTGTGTATTACTCCGGGCGCAATCCAAGGGCGGTGCGCGCTTCACCCACAGTGTACAGTGAGCCGGTAACACAGACCATATCCGAAACCGCCGCAAGGGTGCGGGCGAACTTCACCGCTTCGGAGACCTCCTCCATGACCAGGCAGTCGTACCCCATTTCCTCCACCATGGCGGCGATGCGACGCGCCGGTGTGGCGCGCTCGTCCCTGCTCTGGGTCACTATGATCGTGGAGGCCAGGGGCAGGAGCAGCTCCAGCATCTGCACTATGTCCTTGTCCTCCAGAATGCCTACGACAAGGATAAGGTGGTCGTAGATGAGGTCGTTGTGGATTACGTGAGCCAGGCGGCTCGCCCCATCCGGGTTGTGAGCCCCGTCCAGGAGCATCAGGGGATCCAGCGAGACAACCTCCAGCCTCCCAGGCGACGTCACACGGCGCATGCCCATTTCCACCTCCGTTGCGGACAGGGCGCTCAGCGATCCCGCGTAGGCTTCACACGACGCCACGGCGCAAGCTGCGTTCACCGCCTGGTGTTCCCCCAGAAGGGGCACGAATATCTCCGGGTACTCCCGCAGCAATCCCCGGATGCCCACCGCCTGCCCCACCCTGCCCGTATCGATACCGTAGGTGAGGTTGTAAAGAAGCTGGAATTCCCTTCCATACAGCTTGAGGTTACTGTGCTTTTCTTCGCATGTATCGCCGATGATCTCGAGGGCTTTGGGATCCGCCACCGCGGAGATGACGTAGCTGTCGTCTTTGATGATCCCCGCCTTCTCCCACGCGATCTTCTCCAGGGTACCGCCCAGCTCCGCCACGTGGTCCAGGGCTACGCCCGTGATCACCTGCACACGCGAATCCACGAGGGTGGTGGCGTCCCACCTTCCCCCCAATCCCACCTCGACGACCCCCACGTCGACCTTGCGCCGGGCGAAGTGCACGAAGGCCATGGCCGTGGTGATCTCGAAGTAGCTCAAGGGGTCGCCGGTCTCCCTGTCCGTCTCCTCAACCTGGGGGATGATCCTCTCCAGGAGCGACGCGAATTCCCTTTCCGCTATCGGCCTCCCATCGACGCATATGCGTTCGGTTATGCTTTGCATATGCGGCGAGGTATAGCGGGCTACCTTCCTGCCACCTACCTCTAGTATGGAGGAGATCATGCGCGCCGTGGAGGTCTTGCCGTTGGTGCCGGTGATATGGATGGACGGGAACTTGAGCTGCGGGTCGCCGAGCTTCGAGCACAGGATGCGGATGCGGTCCAGGCTGGGCTTGATGCCGTGCCGCGCCGCCTTGTCGAGATAATCCTCGGCCTCCCTGAAATCCACTACCCATCCTCTCCTAGGGGTCAGGTCTTTCATTTTGCATACCTGAGTACCCAACTGGTGGCTCCAGTATATACGGTCGAATAAAAAGCTTATTCATTCTTCACATATTCCTTCAACATACCGGGGTATGCAAAATGAAAGACCTGACCCCTAGCCAGCGAGTAGGTTGAGCTGTTCCCGTAGCTTTTCTATTTTAAGCCGGTTGTCCGCGAGCTTGCGCCGCTCCTTGTGCACTACTTCCCCGGGCGCCTTGGAGAGGAATTGGTCGTTGGACAGTTTGGCCTGGAAGCGCTTGCATTCCTCCTCCAGCCTGGCGATTTCGCGTTTTATCCTGTCCACCTCCTCCGAGAAGTCCTGGGTCGCAAGGGGCAGGAAGATCTCCACCCCCGCCGCCAGGCCCCGCGCGTACGAGGTGGGGTCTTCGACGCCCGGCGCTATCTCCAGGGACTCCAGGCGAGCCTGGGAGACGATGTAATCCTCGTGCTCCCCGAGAAGCGCCTCGCGCCCATCCTCCAGCGGTACGACCAGGCCGGCCAGGCGGACGTTGGGGCGCACGCCCATCTCCGAACGCAGCCGGCGCATGCAGGTTATAACCTCCTGCAGGATACCCATCTCCTCCTCGGCCCGGGCGTCTATCAGCTCCGGGCGCGGCCACGGCCACGGCGCTACGACCAGCGATTCCCCCGCGTGGGGAAGGCGCTGCCAGATCTCTTCGGTGATGAAGGGCATGAAGGGGTGCAGCAGCCTCAAGGCCTGCTCCAGAACCGTCCACAGCACGAACTGCGCCGTGCGTTTCGCGGTCACATCCTCCGCATAGAGGCGAAGCTTGCACAGCTCGACGTACCAGTCGCAAAAATCGCTCCAGAAGAACTCGTACAGAGCCCGGCAGGCCTCGCTGAAGTTGTAAGCCTCGCAGTAGCCGTCCATGGTGGAGATGAGCCCGCTCAGAGCCGAGAGTATCCAGCGGTCGGCCAGGGAGTAGTCCAGCTCTGCCTCATCGATCGTTTCGGGGTCGAACTCCCCCAGGTTCATGAGGGTGAAGCGCGAGGCGTTCCAGATCTTGTTGCAGAAATGGCGGCTGCCCTCGATGCGCTCCTCGGAGAGGAAGACGTCGCGTCCGGGCACGGCGATATGGCCGAGGGTGAAGCGCAACGCATCGGCTCCGTACTCCTCGATGACCTCCAGAGGATCGATGACGTTCCCCGACGACTTGCTCATCTTCTTCCCCGACTCGTCGCGGATGAGCGCGGTGACGAACACCTCCCGGAAGGGGACGTCGCCCATGAAGTGGATGCCCAGGAACATCATGCGCGCCACCCAGAAGAAGATGATGTCGAAGGCGGTGACCAGCACGGAAGTGGGATAGAAATAATCCAGCTCCGGGACATCGTCGGGCCACCCCAGGGTAGAGAAAGGCCACAACCCCGAGGAGAACCAGGTATCCAGGACGTCGGGGTCCTGCTCCAGTTCCCCGCCGCACCGGCACGCCGCGGGGTCCTGGCGCGAGACGATGACCTCGCCGCAGCCGGCGCAGTACCAGGCGGGGATGCGGTGGCCGAACCACAGCTGGCGCGATATGCACCAGTCGCGGATGTTGTACATCCAGTCGAAATAGATCTTCTCCCAGCGTGCGGGGACGAAACTCGTCCTGCCCTCCTCCACCGCCGCGATGGCCGGCTCCGCCAGCTCCTTCATGCTCACGAACCATTGCTTGGAGAGATAGGACTCGATGACGGTGTGGCAGCGGTAGCAGTGCCCCACCGCGTGATGGTGCGCTTCCACTTTCAGGATGTAATGCATCTTCTCCAGGTCGCGCACCACGGCGTTGCGCGCCTCGTAGCGGTCCAGGCCCGCATACGGCCCGCCGTTTTCGTTCACCACCGCCTCGGGGGTGAATATGTTGATCTCCTCCAGGCCGTGCCGCCTGCCCATCTCGAAGTCGTTGGGATCGTGGGCGGGGGTGACCTTGACTATGCCGGTGCCGAAATCGGGGTCCACGAAATCGTCCGCGATCACCGGCATCTCCCGCCCCAGCAGCGGAAGCACGGCCGTCCCGCCCACCAGGTGGCGATAGCGGTGGTCGCGCGGGTTCACCGCCACCGCGGTGTCCCCCAGCATGGTCTCCGGCCGGGTGGTGGCCACGTGGAAGAACTCGCCTGTATCTTTGAGGTCATAGCGGATATACCAGAGCTTCCCCTCCAGGTCCTCGTGCTCCACCTCGATGTCGGAGATGGCGGTGAGGCAGCGGGGGCACCAGTTGACGATGTAGTACCCCTGGAATATGAGCCCTTCCTCGTAGAGGCGCACGAAGACCTCGCGTACCGCCCGGGAGCATCCCTCGTCCATGGTGAAACGTTCCCGCTCCCAGTCGCAGGAGCAGCCCATGCGTTTGAGCTGGGTGATGATGGTTCCGCCGTATTTGTCCACCCATTGCCACACGCGCTCCAGGAAGGCCTCCCGCCCTATCTCCCAGCGGTTGGTGCCCTCCTCCGCCAGGTTGCGCTCCACCACCGCCTGGGTGGCGATGGCAGCGTGGTCGGTGCCGGGAAGCCACAGGGTCTCGTAGCCCTGCATGCGCCGGCGGCGGATGATGAAATCCTGCAGGGAGTTGTTGAGGGCGTGGCCGAGGTGCAGGGAACCGGTGACGTTGGGAGGCGGGATGACGATGGTGAATGGCTCCCTCTCCGGGTCGGGCTCGGCATGGAAATAGCGCCGCTCCTCCCAGAAAGCGTACCATCTCTCCTCGACTTCGGCCGGGTCATAGGTCTTCGGAATATCCTGACCCATCAAGTCTTCGTTATTGTCGGGCAACCCTTCTCGCACCTCCATGCTTCGCAGAGAATCCACTCGCAGGTAAAACCCGTGTTTCAATGCATGGTATGAAGCGGGCCGGTTGCTTGTCAAACCATGCGGCACGGGCCTCGACGACAACAGATATTATATATGGTTCTTCTCCAGGAAATATGGGTGAATAGTAAAGTGGAGTCAGGATCAGACCCGGGGGTCAGGCGAGGAAGAAGGAGGAGTGAGTGATGGAGTCCGGCAGCTTTCTACAGAGGGCGGCGGCGGGTGTTGCGGGGATCATGGATTCCAGGAGGGTCTACGGTGACCGGGTAGATGCCCATAACAGGACGGTTATCCCCGTATCCACCGCCTGGTGGTGCGGTGGAGGCGGGGGAGGAGAAGGTACTGCACCTCCAGATGAGGGTAGCGAGGAAGAGGAGACCAGACATGAAGGCTCCGGCGGGGGTTTCGGCGGCTTCGGCAGGGTGGTCCCGGTGGGGTACATAGTGCTGGAGGAGGGTGGGGCCAAATGGAAAAGGATCATCGACTTCGATTGCCTCGTCCCGCTTGGTGTCATCGTGCTCCTCGCCTGGTTGCGGGTTTTGAGATACTGGATAAGGGCAAAGCTGGATATTTGATAGGAAACAGAAGATAGCATATGCTGGTTCGTGTGTTGGCGTTAGGGGTGAAGGGGCAAGCGGAAAGGAGGCCCGTTTGGGCACGACGGCGCTGATCGTATTCCTGGCTTCCCTGGCGGCGGGCTTCCTCTGCCTGGTGGTCCTCGTATGGTCGGCGCTGCGCATTTACCGCACCGTCCGCTACGCCTACAAGGACTCCCAGCCCTGGATGTCGCTGTTCAAAGAGTACGCCGGGACCCTGACGGATACGGCGAATCTCATGGAGGAGCGGGTTCAAGGCATCTCCCGGACCGGCCAGGAGATACGCGAGAGGATGGACGACATCCAGGACGCCATTGAGGAACTGCGTTCCCACCCCCTGCTGCGCACCGCGCGCTTCGCGGGCCGCTTCCGCCGCTGAACGAAGTGGGATCAGCATAGAACGGTCACCATTGCATATTGCTTATATCCAGTATGGCAATCATTTAGCCCGGCAACGCTCGCATGAGTATATGAAGAGCGAATGGTTGGTCCCCGGCATGGATAGTGAAGGGCAGACTCTCGGTCAGGCGCTTTCCTCGTCCTTGTATTCGCTGGCTGAAGTGACCAGGGTAGGTTCTATGTCCTTCTCCACCGTATCCTTGGTGACCACGCAGCGGATGATATCGTTGCGCGAGGGCAGCTCGTACATCACGTTGAGCAGGCTCTCCTCCATGATGGCTCGCAGCCCCCGGGCGCCGGTGGTCCTCTGGGTGGCCTTGCGGGCAACGGCGCGCAGTGCACCATCCGTGAAGCGCAGCTCTACCCCGTCAAACTCGAAGAACTTCTTGTACTGTTTCACCAGCGCGTTCTTGGGCTCGGTGAGGATGCACACGAGGTCCTCCTCCTTGAGGCCGTGGAAGGCGGCGATGACCGGCAGGCGTCCTACGAATTCGGGGATGAGCCCGTACTTGAGCAGGTCCTCGGGCATGACCTGCTCCAGGATCTCGCCGATCTCCTTGTCCTCCCGCCTGCGCACGTCCGCGCCGAAGCCCACGCCCTTCTTGCCGATGCGGTTTTCCACGATGTTCTCCAGTCCGGCGAAGGCGCCGCCGCAGATGAAGAGGACGTTGGTGGTATCGATCTGGATGAACTCCTGGTGGGGGTGCTTGCGACCCCCCTGGGGCGGCACGCTGGCCACGGTGCCCTCGAGGATTTTGAGCAGGGCCTGCTGCACGCCCTCCCCGGAGACGTCGCGGGTGATGGAGGGATTCTCCGATTTACGGGCAATCTTGTCCACCTCGTCTATATAGATGATCCCCGTCTCAGCCCGTTTGACGTCGTAATCTGCCGCCTGGATCAGCTTGAGCAGGATGTTCTCCACGTCCTCGCCCACGTATCCCGCCTCGGTCAGAGTGGTAGCGTCGGCGATGCAGAAGGGCACGTTGAGCACGCGCGCCAGGGTCTGGGCCAGCAGGGTCTTGCCGCAACCGGTGGGGCCGATGAGTACTATATTGCTCTTCTGCAGCTCGACGTCGTCATCCGAATAGGAGCCCACCTGGATACGCTTGTAATGGTTGTACACGGCCACGGAGAGTATCTTCTTGGCTTTGTCCTGGCCGATGACGTAGTCGTTGAGGAACTCGTAGATCTCGCTGGGCTTGGGGAGCTCCTCTAGGCGCAATTCGGGGGTCTCTGAAAGCTCCTCCTCGATGATCTCGTTACACAGGTCTATGCATTCGTCACAGATGTACACGCCGGGCCCTGCGATTAGCTTCTTCACCTGCCGCTGGCTCTTGCCGCAGAAGGAGCATTTGAGCAGATCGCCGCCCTCTCCGAATTTCGCCATTAAGAAATACCTCCACTCGCTCTATCTTCTTGTCTGCCCATCAGCGGCCTCCCTCAAACACCTTCGCTCGTGGCCGCATTCCCGCTTCTGCAGGGCCGGCTCTTAACCGGCCTTCGCTCTCACAACCTCTTTATCGACCTCGACCGCTCTTTTATTGCATACTTTTTCCTGTATGCGCATCGATCAATACGCCGTGCTTCACTTCAGCTTGGCCTCTTCCTGTTCTTTTTTCTCGATGACCGAGTCGATTACGCCGTAATCCAAAGCTTCGTGCGCGGTCATGATGAAATCGCGGTCGGTATCCGCCCTGATCTTTTCCAGGGGCTGGCCGATATGATCCGAAAGTATCTTGTCCAGGAGGTCGCGCAAGCGTAATATCTCACGGGCGTGGATATCGATATCCACCGCCTGGCCGCTGGTTCCTCCCGCCGGTTGATGCAGCAGTACGCGCGAATGGGGCAGGGCGAACCTCTTGCCCACCGCGCCCGCCGCCAGCAGCAGCGCCGCCCCCGAGGCCGCCTGCCCGATGCAGATGGTGGAGACGTCAGCCTTCACGTACAGCATGGTATCGTAGATGGCCAGGGTCGAGGTGACCACCCCGCCGGGGCTGTTGATATAGAGATGGATGTCTTTCTCCGGGTCCTCTGACTCCAGGTGCAGCAGCTGGGCCATGATCAAGTTGGCTACATGATCGTCTATCTCCGTCCCCAGAAAGATTATGCGGTCTTTGAGCAGCCGCGAGTAGATATCGAACGACCTCTCCCCGCGGTTCGTCTGTTCGATCACTATGGGTATCAGGCTGGTCGCCATGTCACATCACCCTTTTTCTTCAGCAAAGCGTTTCATAATTAAATTATACCTACGCGATGACACCGTTTAACATGATATCCGTTCGTTCTTCCGCCGGGCCTTACTCCTCCACCTCTGTATCTTCTTTTTCCGCCGCCGCTGATTCACCCTCCGCGGGTGCGGATTCGCTCTCAGGGATTTCCTCACCCGGCGCCTGCGCGGATTCGGCAGATTCCTCCCCGGAGGACGGTTCGCCTCCCTCACCGGCAAATACGGCATTGTCGCCTAAAAACTTAAGGGCTTTCCGGCGCCGCAGATCCTCTCTCAGCTCTTCCAGTCCACCCCGCTCCTCCAGGACCTGGCGGAAGGATTCGGATTTCACCCCGAACATCTCCGCCCTTTTCTCGATCTCCTCCCGCAGCTCCTCGTCGCCAATCTCCATCCCCTCTGCGGCGATCACCGCGTCCAGGACCATCTCGTTAGCGATTATCTGCTTCGCTTCGTCCTTGAACTCGTCCTCCATGCGTTCCTCGCTGAAATCCACCGCCTTAAGGTAGGTGTCAAGGGGTATCCCCTGTGAGGCCAGGCGCGCCTCCAACTCATGCCGGCGGTGGTGGGCGTAGTCCTCCACCATCTTCTCGGGGATCTCCACGTCGAGGCCCTCGGCGAGTTTCTCCAGTACCTGCATGCGCACGGACTCCTGCGCCTGGGTCTTCTTCGCCTCCTCCAGTTTGCCCCGGATATCGCCCTTGAGCTCCTCGATGGTATCGAACTTGCTGGACTCCTTGGCAAAGTCGTCGTTGGCCTCCGGGAGCTTCTTGACCTTAACCTCTTTGACGATCACCTTGAAGGAGGCAACCTGGCCGGCCAGCTCCTCTTCGGGGAACTGTTCCGGTATTTTCACCTTGATGTCCAGGATATCTCCCTTGCGCTTGCCCCGCAGCTCCTCGTTGAACTCCGGCCAGATGTTCTCAGTGCCTATCTCCAGCATGAAGTCCTTCGCCGATCCCCCCTCGAAGGGCACGTCGTTCACCGTACCGTCGAAATCAATGAGGGCGTGGTCGCCGTCGACCAGGACCTTGCCCGAGACCACGTCCAGCTGGGCGAACTTCTCGCGCATGCTGTCGAGGACGCGGCTGACTTCCTCCTCGCTTACCTCCTCGTCGGGGCGCTCCACCTCGATGCCCTTGTAGTTCTCCAATACCACCCGGGGCTTTATCTCCACCGTCGCCTCGAAGGACAGGGGCTTGCCATCCTCCACCGCGATCTCGTCGATGTCCAGTTCCGGCTCGTCGATGGGCTCGATCCCCAACAATTCCAGGGCCTCCGCGTAGTAGTCGGGGAGGTTGGATTGTTTAACCTCCTCGTAGATGGCATCCATTCCCAATCTGGCCTGCAACACCCGGCGGGGGACTTTTCCCTTGCGAAAGCCGGGGATGAATACCTCCCGGGATATGTCGCGAAATGCGCGGTCGATGGCCTTACTCACATCCTCCGCGGGCACCTCTACCTTTATCAGCACCTTGTTCTTGCCTGCTTCCTCCATCTCAGCTTTTACGGCCACCTCACGTGCTCCTTCCCGTCGCCTATCTATGCTCATGCCGCTCGTAAAAAATCCCACCCCCGTGCGGGTGCGGGAGCTCCTGGTGCGAGAGGGGGGACTCGAACCCCCACGGTTATAAACCACTGGGTCCTAAACCCAGCGCGTCTGCCAGTTCCGCCACTCTCGCCCATCTATCTGGGGTGTAAGAACGATAATTATGCTACTACAGGCACCGTTGCATGGCAAACAATGAACGGCCCGGACCGCTGGGTAATGGTCTCGCTCCGCTCTATACGCTCCGCTCCGACCAACCCAGTCGAGCCCGGGCAGGTGGGTTCCAATCAGGCTATGTCAGACCGTTTCCTTCATTACGGCTATATTCACACCTGTTATTGACGCAAACTACCGTGCTTGCGAGTGTTATAATTTTCATTGCAAACGTGCGCCTGTAGCTCAAAGGATAGAGCAGCGGACTTCTAATCCGCAGGTTGGAGGTTCGAGTCCTCCCAGGCGTGCCATAAAGATCGTGGTGGGTGTAGCTCAGCCGGAAGAGCACTGGGTTGTGGCCCCAGAGGTCGCGGGTTCAAGTCCCGTCACTCACCCCAGCAATACAGGCGGGGGTTTGCCGCCCCCGTCTGATTTTATATCTAGGCAACCTCTCGGGACTATTCCGCCTTCGCGATCTTATCCCTATAGAAACCTCCCAGCTTCTCGATCGCCTCCCGGCTCTCCTTTACCATGGGGGAGAAGAACTGGTATACGTGGAACATCCCGTCACAGACATCAAGCTCTACGGCTACGCCGTCCTCCCTGGCCCGCTCGGCCAACCTCGTAGCATCGTCGAGCAGGATCTCGCAGTTACCTGCATGTATATAGAGGGGAGGCAGCCCCTTTAGGTCCGCATAAATCGGTGACGCCAGGGGGTCCCTGGGATCGGTAGCGCCCACATACATCGCCGCCCATTTTCTCAATGCATGAACGCTCAGCATCGGATCCCTCCAGCCGACGGTCCTGCAACTCTTCCCCTTCACCTCCAGATCTGTCCTTCAAGGGATTGATCCCTTCAATCCTCCACCTTGCGCAGGAGCGCCCTGGCTTCCTCATCTCGCGCGCCCTGCGCCTCAGGATGGGGGTCAGGGTGCCCAGAAGGAAGATGAAGGCGAATACCGCCGCGATGTACTTTCCCGTATCGGGGCTGCTGTCTATGTCCTTGCCGGGGTCGATCACCTTCAGGCTGGAGGCATGGATGTCGAAATCGCCCCCGTGCTCCAGGCAGTCCGCATTGAACACGCCGCGTACCTCGACGAAATCTCCGACCGTGCCGTACCTGCCCAGCATGGTTATCTTATCCGCCTCCTCCACGGGTAGCCATATCCCCATACCGCTGTTTCCGCCCCTCAACTTGCCCGCCTCCTGCCTCGCCTCCCGGCTGTAGAAATCGTCGTTAACCGTGATCCAGGCGTAATCGCCCCTGCGCATGACGTCGCCTACCGCCTCTCCCCGGAATATGACTTCCTTGCCGTTGTATTCCTCCCAGTTGTCAAGAAGATCGGCGGTGCTCACCTCCTCCGCTTTTCCGGCGGCGAAGGCGGGGGCCGCGGTCCACAGCATCGCGCAAGCAAGGCAGGCCAGCACGAGATAAACCCGTAGCGCTCTTTTCACCTGCGTCCCCTCCTCAACATGCTCAGGAAGTAGGCGATCATCACCACTACCGCCATCACCTCGAGACGGCCCGCCCACATCTCCAGTATGTAGACGACCTTCAGGAACGCGGGCATGGTGCAGTTGGTAACCCCGGTGGTCAAGCCGACATTGCCGGCGGCGGAAACCGACTCGAAGGCCGAAGCGGTGAGTCCGTATCCGTAGAAAAGACCGATGATGGTGCCCAGGATATACAGGCCCACGTAGAGCATGGTGGTCAGCAGCGCCGCGCTGACCATGGCGTTCGTCATGTTGAAATCCCTGATGTGATGGATGCGTTCGACCACCACCGCCGATGCCGGTGACAGGGCTTGTTTCGTCTTGACCTTGACATCCTTGCTGAGGACCCCTACCCGGAAGGCCTTGATGGCGCCCGAGGTGGAACAGGCGCATCCCCCCAGCCCCATGGCCACGATCAGCCCGAACAAGGCCAGGTCGCCCCATCGCGCGCCCATCTGCTGGCCGTAGACGGTCATGAAACCGGTTCCGCTGTGGCCGGAGACGAGCTGGTAGCCGCCGCGTCGCAGTTCCGCTCCGAACGAACCGAAGACGCCCGCCAGGCTTATACCCGCCAGCACCAGCCCCAGGGTGACGAGCAGTGTCGTGGCGAGAACCCACGTCTCCATGTTCCTGGCCAGCTCACCGGGGCGCCGCTTCCACACCTCGTACTGCACGGCGAAGTTGATCATGCCCAGAACCATGAAGACAATGGTGATGAGCTCCACGGGCAGGCTGTGGGCCGGCCTCCTCGATCCCGTTTCGTCTAAGCGACGATGAGCGAGAGATAGCTGACCACGGCCTTGGAGATCGTCTTGTAGGCTCCCATATCGTGCGCGTAGCAGCAGTCCACCATCGGACCCAGGTCCCTGCCGCCCCAGGTGCAGCGGGCGGAGCTGACCTTGAAGATGCGCTCCATGCGGAAGCGCGTGTTGCGTCCCATCTCCGTAACCCCCATGATCTTCTGGTCGGGATCGGTGCCCATGATCGGGGCGGCCAGGCGGGGCAGCAGTCTGCAATAGAGGGGGTTGCGGGCTATCATGTCGGGTGTATGGCGCGCGATGGGATTGACCACCTTCAGCAGGTTGGTCTCGCGGAAGTCTACCTCCATATGCAGGGCGCCCTTCTCACCGGTGTCGACCTCGATGGTCCAGCGTCCGGACTGGCGGCGCGAGTCTACCCGTGTTACATGCATCTCGTCGAAACGGTGGATGGTGGAGACGAGGTCCCGGCCCTCCTCGCTGGAGACGTAGAGGGTGCGGAAATCCCGCGGTGTGAAATGAAAGAGCGCGCGATAGGGGCCGGCGGGCGTATCGTCCCAGTCCTCGAAGAGAAAGACATCGTCCGGACCGAACTGCAGCGTGGGTATGAACCATCCCTTCTCGATCAGCATTTTTCTTCTCCCTCCATTACTCGACTCTCCTTCCCGCAGCAATATTATATGTCAAGCCTCGGGGCCAGGCCCGGCTTAAGGCCTGACCACGCAGTGAAAAGACGGGTGCTATAATTCTAGACGTCGGGGTGTAGCGCAGCTTGGTTAGCGCGCATGCTTTGGGAGCATGAGGTCGGCGGTTCAAATCCGCCCACCCCGACCAACTCTTTCTTGCATATCCGTGTCCACCAGCCTCGTCCTGGGCTATGCTAAAATATGACGGAAGCAAGCGGGAGTAGCTCAGATGGAAGAGCGAGAGCCTTCCAAGCTCTAGGTCGCGGGTTCGAGGCCCGTCTCCCGCTCCAAACTCATGCGGGGCCTGGGCCCCGCTTTTTTCTCCCGCTGCGCAGGTATTCCTTTGCCGCCTGGAGGATATGCTTGCAGGGGCGATATGCGTTTGAAACGGCAAAGGAGCCCTAAACGAACAGCCACCCCGGCTCGCCCGCCTCCAGCAGCGTACGCAGGCGGCACAGGGCCTTGCCGCGGTGGCTTATGGCGTTCTTCTCGGCCAGGGACATCTCCGCCAGGGTCCTGGTCATACCCGCCGGGACGAAAACCGGATCGTAACCGAAACCGAGTTCGCCCCTCGGAGCCGTGGTCACGGAGCCTTCGCAGGTCTCCCGGATCTCCAATGTCTCTCCGCCGGGCGAAGTCAGGGCGAGGACGCAGACGAAACGGGCCCCCCTGCGCTCGGCGGGGATGCCTTCCATCTCCCGCAGCAGGCGCGCTATATTTGCAGCGTCATTCCCCTGCTTCCCGGCGTAGCGCGCGCTCATCACCCCGGGCTCGCCGCCCAGCGCCTCCACCTCCAGGCCGGAATCGTCGGCCAGCGCGGGCATGGCGGCCCAGCGCGAGAGCTCCATCGCCTTGCAGGCAGCGTTCTCCTCGAAGGTCTCGCCCCTCTCGACCAGGTCGGGCCATCCTGCGAAGTCGTCACAGGTGAGGACCGCGATATCACGGCCGGATAAGAGGTCGCGGATCTCCCTTATCTTGCCGCGGTTTCCCGTAGCCAGGACCAGGCGGGCCGGGCTCAACTACCACCCTCCAGCAGCGCCGTTCCGTCCGCCGCGAAGATGGCTTGGTTCTGCAGCCACGTGATCTTCTCTATGCCGCTCTGCGCCAGGTCGAGGAGTGCCGTGTGCTCGTCGCGCGTAAAGGCCCGCTTCTCTCCCGTTCCCTGTACCTCCACCAGGCTGCCCGCGCCGGTCATGATCACGTTCATGTCCACCTCGGCGCGTTCGTCCTCGTCGAAGTCCAGGTCCAGGAGGGGCACGCCGTCGACTATCCCCACGCTGATCGCCGCCACCGAGTCGGTGAAGGGCAGCTCCGGCAGTTTCTTCTCCTCCACCAAGCGGCGGAAAGCGTCGTAAAGGGCGAGGTAAGCGCCGTTGATGGCGGCGGTGCGCGTACCTCCATCGGCCTGGATGACGTCGCAATCCATCCAGATGGTGTATTCCTTCAGGGTATTAAGGTCGGTCACCGCGCGCAGAGACCTCCCGATGAGCCTCTGGATCTCCAGGGTCCGCCCGCCCTGCTTTCCCGCTACCGACTCCCGGTTCATCCTCTCCCGCGTCGAGCGCGGCAGCATGCCGTACTCCGCGGTCACCCAACCGCGGCCCGAACCGCGCAGGAACTGCGGCACCTTGTACTCCAGGCTGGCGGTGCACACGACCCTGGTATGTCCCATCTCGATGCAGGCCGAGCCCTCGGCATGTATATTGCACGCGCGTACGATCTCGAGGCGGCGCAACTGGTCCGCCTTCCTGCCGTCACGCCTGTCCATGTTCCTCACCTCCCAGGAGGAAGACCATGCCCTCCTGGGCAAGCTCCACCTCTCCTCCATATACGGACTCTACTTCCCTCACAATATCCCCGGGATCGAAGGTTGGCCAGATATGCGTTAAGAGCAGGCGCTTCACGCCGGCCCGCTCCGCCACCTCCCCCGCCTGCGTGGACGTAAGATGGCCGTGGGAGGCCTCCTCTTCGTAGGAAGCCGGCAGCGTAGCCTCGCAGATGAACAGGTCCGCTCCGGCCGCCGCTTTCTCCAGCCCCGGACAGGGCGAGGAGTCCGACGAATAGGCCATGGTCCACCCCCCGCCCTCCAGCCGCACGCTGTAACCCTCTACGGGGTGGCGCGTCGCGTAAAACGACAGGTCCATCTTCCCTACCCTGGAATCCCGTCCCTCGGAGATGGTCTCCACCGCGAAGACGCGGGGGAGATATTCGCGGGAATCCTCTCCGAGAATCCGCCCCATGAGCTGCAGCCCTCCCCGCGGCAGGAGCAGCCGCAGGCCCCAGGGTTCATCGGGGTTGAAGCGCAGGGCGAAGAAAAGGGGGTAGACGTCACCGAAATGATCTATATGCATATGGGTCACGACCACGGCGTCGAGGTCGGCGAAGCCGGCCTCCTTGAGCAGGTTGGAGAGGCACCCGTTGCCCAGATCGAGCACGAGGTCGGTTTCTCCCTCCTGGACGAGGAACCCGTTGGTGGCCCCACCCGGCCTGGGGTAGGTGCCGGAGGCGCCGAGGACGGTCAGCTTCATGATCGCGTCCACCCCTCGATCAGCTCGACTTTCTCCACCTTCTCCACCTCGGGACCCAGGAACATGCGGCCCAGGGCGATGGCCTGCCCGATGTCGCCCGAACACATGAAACGATAGGACGGCGGCCGGGTGGAATCACGCAGGTATCCCCTGCGCACCAGGTTTTCCTCCACCTCCCTGGCGACCTCCCAATCCGAGCTGATCAGGCTCACGTCCTCGCCCGCAACCTTCCCTATGACCTCCGTGATGAGAGGATAGTGCGTGCATCCCAGGACCAGGGTATCCACCTCCCGTTTGCCGAGGGGAGAAAGGTAGAGGCTCACCTCCTCCTCGATACGCGGCCCCTCGACCTCCCCCCTCTCCACGAAGCCCACCAGGCTGGGGCAGGCCCGCGAATGGACCTTCGCCCCGGCATCCAGGGCATGGATGGCCTTGAGGTAGGCGCGGCTGTGGATGGTGGCCACGGTGCCGATCACGCCGATGCGGCGGTTGTGCGTGGCCTGTACCGCCCCCCTGGCTCCCGGCTCCACAACCCCCAGGACGGGGACTCCGCAACTCCGCTGCACCTCGAGCAACCCGGCCGAGGTGGCGGAATTACACGCGATGACGATGAGCTTGACCCCCAGGTTCTCCAGGAAGGCGGCGATCTCGAGCGCGAAGCGGCGTATCTCCTTGATATCACGGGGGCCGTAGGGACCGCGGGCGTTATCCCCGAAATAGCATATGGATTCGTTCGGCAGCCTGCGCATCACGGCCTTCATCACCGTAAGACCCCCGATGCCGGAGTCGAACATGCCGATGGGAGCCTCGTTCAAACCGTCCTGCCTCCTTCCGGGTATTTGAGCACGATTCTAACACGTAGCCGTTCTCCATAGCTTTATTTGCGGGATGATCGTCGCGTTGACCTCTCATACATACAAAAGATAAAATGTTCATCCAGAGGGAGAACGCCGAGCAGGCGGCCGACGCCGCCGAAGAATAGAGGGAGGATGGAATGAGGAATTATTTCGTGGAGAGGCTGCGCCGCCTGGCGCCCATTTTCATCGAGCCCGTAGAAGACCTGCCGCCGGCCGATCCCGAACAGGTAGTGGAATTCAGCCGCGAGTTCCTCAGGGCGGGAACGCCCGCCTTTCGCGTTATCTTCTACGCCATGATCTTCGTTCTGCAGGCGATATGCCTGCTGGTGAGGGGCAAGTCGGTCTATTCCCTGCCTCCCGAGGAGGCGGATGAGTTCATACAGTCTCTGTATAACCATCGCTTCACGGCCCTCAGCACCATCCCCACCATCCTGGGAACCCCCATGTACATGGCTCATTACAACCGCGACGATATCCAGGAGCCGCTCGGGTTCGACATCGCCGCCATGCGTGAGGAGGCGGCCGCCAGGGAGGTGCAGCGATGATCATCCAGCCGGAAGGACTGCCGGGAGATATCAGGCGCGAAGCAGACGTGGTCATAATCGGCTCCGGGGCGGGCGGCGGACCCATCGCCAAGGAGCTATCCGAGGAGGGCTACAGCGTGGTAGTCCTGGAGGAAGGTGGTTATTTCACCCGCGAGGATTTCGACTTCCGCGCCGGCCAGGCCTTCACCCGCCTCTACCGGGATGCCAGCCAGACCGTCACCCTGGGCATGCCCACCATCGTCGTGCCCCAGGGAAAGACGGTGGGGGGTACCACCACCATCAACTCTGGGACCTGCCTGCGCATACCCCGCCACGTGCTGAAGCGCTGGCACCTGGAGTGCGGCCTGCGGGACATAAGCGAGGAGGAGCTGGGGCTGCTCTATAGCGCCGTCGAGGAGTATCTTCAGGTCAAGCGCGCCGACCCCGAGGTGGCGGGAAGAAACAATATCCTCTTCCTGGAAAGCGCCGAAGGGCTCGGTTACTCGGGCGGCTTCCTCCCCCGCAACGCCAAGGACTGCGAGGGCTTCGGCGTATGCGCGTACGGCTGCCCCTCGGGTGCCAAGCAGAGCGTCAACGTGTCCTACATACCCGACGCCATCCGGGCAGGTGCCGACCTGTATACACGCTGCCGCGCCGAACGCATAGTGGTTCGTGGCGGGCGCGCAACGGGTGTGCGCGGCCGCTTTCTCGACCCTCACACGGGCAAAAAGACTTACCGCATGGAGGTGGAGGCCTCGGTGGTAGTACTGGCGGCTGGTGCCGTACAGACACCCTCCCTGCTCATGCACAACCGCCTCTGCCTGTCCTCGGGAAGGGTCGGAAAGAACCTCTCCATCCACCCCTGCGGGGCGGCCATGGCCCTGCTGGATGAACCCCTGGGCAATCCCAAGGGCATCCCCCAGAGCGCCTATGTGGATGAGTTCGCCCCAGAGGGCATCATGCTCGAGGGGGTCACCATACCGCCCGCGGTCATGGCCATCACCCTTCCCTGGGGAGGAAGGCGCCATGCCGAGACCATGTGGAGATATCCCTACATCGGCAGTTTCGGTTCCATGATCAGCGAGCATGACTCATCCGGCAAGGTCGTAGCGGGGCCGTCGGCACGCCAGCCCCTCACCTTCTACAACCTTGGCCGGGGAGACCTGGACAGGCTCAAGAGGTCGATCCTGCTCATGGCGGAGATATGGTTCGCCGCCGGCGCGAAGAGGGTCTACACGCCCATCGCCGGCTTCAAGGAACTGACGGGACCGCGCGATTTCGCCCGGCTGGCCCGCACCAGCCTGAACCGGGCCGGCGTCTACGGGTTGAGCGCCTACCATCCCATGGGGACGTGCAGCATGGGCGCCGACCCCTATTCCTCCGTGATCAAGAGTTCCGGGGAGACCTGGGAGGTGGAAAACCTCTATATCTGCGACGCGAGCATGCTGCCCACCTCCCTCGGGGTTAACCCTCAATTGACCATCATGTCCCTGGCCATGCGCACCGCCGGCTTTATCGACGACCGCCTGAGCGAGGGGGCCTTCGAGAAGCAGCGCGCCGGCAGGCTCGAGAGGCTGCGGGGGCGCCTGCGCACGGAGAAGGAGTCCATCGCCAAGCGTCTCGCGGGCGAGAGCGACAGCCCGCGCCAGCTTCTCGGCTGAGAGTCGGCAGGATAACTCCGCTGCGGCGGCGCTCCGACCTCCTGCCCGAGGATAGACGGGGTATCCGGGGGCGGCGACAAGCCCTGCTAAAGTTACGGGCGGCTCATATCGAAATATAGAAGAACGGCAGCACCGTCACGGAAACGGAAAGGCAATAGTTGAAGCTATTCAGAACCATCGTAGCCAGCGCGATCGTCCTCGTCGCGGCATCTCTCGTGATGTTCCTGGTCAGTTTCTGGACTGGAGACTACCTCGCCCCCGCCATAAACACCATCCAGTTCATCCTGGTCTTGGCTTCTTTGATCATGTCCGTCTTCCTCTTTTTCAAGGTGGAGAAGGAGGCCTTGAGCAGGGACATCTGGGGCATAGTATCCATCTCTCTCGCCATAGACCTCGTCGGCGTCAGCTGTGAGCTGGTAAACGGCTATGCGCGTTCGTGGAAGGTAAGCCAGGATGTCGTCTTCATCATATACCTCTTCGTGTGGCTGGCATTGCTGGTGGTTCCCTTTGTCCTCTACGTAAAATACCGGCATGCCGGTTTCGGTTTCAGCGCGGAAGCCTATTACGCGGTCATACCCTCTCTGGTCATCGTGAGTTTGGCGACCGTAGTCCTCGTCCTCGTGCCCCTGGCGCGCAGCGACCTGGATGTGGGAACGAAGATCTCCAACTTCGTCGCCCCTATCGTGGGCCTGGGGATGCTCTTCTTCCTCATGTTCCTGGTTGCGACGCTCGGCAAGGGCGAACTCGGAAAGCCCTGGCTGTTCCTGTCCTTGTGCGTCGCCTCCATAGTCATCCAGACCATCGTCTCCACCAACGTCATGCTCGTGCTCGGATACATGAGGGTGCTGGAGCCCGCGAACTTCTTCCTCCACCTGGGCTACGGTTTCCTGCTGATAGCCGAGGCCTATCAATACCGCATCACCACCGGAGCTTGAGCGCCGCCGATCCTGCATGCTTCCCCAGGCTGCTTCCCCCACCGCATTTGCCCGCACGTGAACGACGCCAGCAATGCGGCTTATCCAGGTGGCTCCGTCCCCAGGGGCCAGATCATCCCCTCTTCCATAAGGGATCGGAAGCGTTCTCCGGCGCCAGAGAGGATGACTTCGCCGTGCCCTGGCAGCAGGATTTCGAAATCGAGCCCCGAGACTTGCTCCAGGGAACGGCATGCGGCCGGCTCATCGGGTGTGAAGTGCGGGGGGGGTCCTTCCATGGTTCCCCTTTCGTTGCGCACCAGGTCGCCGCTGAAGAGGATGCCTCTTTTTTCCCCGAAAAGACAGATGCTGCCCCTGGAATGGCCCGGGGCGTGGAGCACTTTCAGGCCTCCCAGGAGGTCGATGACGTCCCCGTCCTCGAGAAGCCAATCGGGCCGGAAATAGCGATAGCGGAAGAGGGGCCAGAGCGCTGTATAGAACAGCAGTTTATGGAAGGCTACCTCCGTTGTCTCCTGGGGCGTGTCTCCGCAAGCGAATGGGGCGTCTTCTTCGTGCATGGCCACGCGTATGGCGTGCCTCCGCTTGAGACCCGCCAGCGTACCCGTGTGGTCACCGTGGTAGTGGGTGGCCACGACCATGTCGATGTCCCGCGGCGCGGCCCCCAGCGACCTCAAGCCCAGGCGGATAACCGGGAGGTCTACGGGAAATCCACTATCCACCAGCGTCAAGCCGTTCTCGGTGATGAGATAGATATTAGAGCCGAACGATCCCCTGATACGGTAGAGGTCCTTCGAGAGCTTATCCAGCATGCCCTTCTCCAATACATCGCCATTACAGAGATTTTGGGGTATAGCATAACACTCACGACAATAAAAAAAAGGGGGGGTCACCCGCAACCTTCCGGTACGGGTGTCTTGGAACGCCGGAAACGTAGACTGCAACGGGGAAGAGAACGAAACCTGGGTGGTAAGTAATAGGTAATGGGGTCAGGTCTTGTCATCTCTCGCCTGCGGCTCGAGACGCAATACCAGACCCACACCCTGGATCATGTAACGAAGCGTTGGGTGGGAGGTAATGGGGAATGGGGTCAGGTCTTGTCATCTCTCGCCTGCGGCTCGAGACGCAATAC
>QZKE01000100.1 GCA_003598015.1 Actinomycetota bacterium
GCTTCGCATCGGGGTGGCCGCTAGGATGACTGCATGTAAAACCTGACCATACCCGGGCTGTTGAATATCCTCATGAACTCGCCGTCGGTGTTCTCCTCTACGATCACGAAACCAGCTTTCTCGTAGGTCCTCCGGGCCGGAGTGTTGCCGATGAGCATATTGAGTTCGGCACTTGCGTACCCGGCTTTTCGGCCTCTCCCGAGGACCTCCTCGAGCAGGGCGGTCGCAACACCGCGGCCACGGAAGTCGGGGAAAACGGCTACGTGTTCCACGACCCATGAATCCTCGTAGTGCTTGGGGTTGACGCGGTGAAACGGCAGCATCCTTGTATACATGGCCTTGCCCTCTTCGCGGTCGGTGCCCATCTCGATAAAGGCATCCCGCAGTAGCGTTCCTCCCGATTCCAATTCGTTGAAACCGCACATGGAACCGGCTACCTCACCGCCCACCTCGCAGACCAGGTAGTGTGAATAGTGATACCAGGAGCGGGCCTGCGTGGTGAAAAGCCCTTCCAGCTTATGCAGCCTTTGCTCCATGCTTCCCGGGAACATCAGATCGTAGATGGAAGTCTCCACATGGCTCTTGCCGGCCAGGTACATCAACTCGGCTACAACGGGTGCGTCCTCAGGCGTTGCAGGTCTTATGGTCGGATCCATTCTCTCAACCTCCCTGGGGTCGGGCCCGGTTTCCGGTCTGAGCGGGCCGAGTGATGCAGGGTCCGATATGGTTCAATCCCTATATTACCCTACCCATTTTTTCAAAGCCGCCCGGATCAGGGCTGAACCCTGGCGATCTCCACGAGGGCGCCGGTGGCGGTGAAGTAGATAATGACTTCCTTGACGGGTTCGCCGCTGCACCGCTCCCATGCTTCGGCATACAGCCGCACCTGGGCGGCGTACCTGCCCGCGACCTCCTCCGGGCTCCTTCCCTCCAGGCGGTCCGTTTTGTAATCCACCAGTACCCAACCGTCATCTTCCTTGAAGACGAGGTCTATTGCGCCGCGCAGGATGGTGGGAGTTGCGCTTCCCTCATCCCGTAGTATCTGGAAGGGAACCTCGACTGAGCGGGCCACGCTCTCCGAGGCTCTACACCATATCTCGGAATCCATGACGGTTCGCGCCAGGCCTGCTGCCTGTTTGGCAAGGGTGACCGGCATCCCGACTTCCGCAAGGGCCGTGGCCGCGAGCACCTCCAGATCGGCTCCGGGTGCGGACATCCCGGCCTGCAGCAGGAGATGGATCACCTCCCCCCATTCCACGCCGTGCTCCCCCGCAGCGGGGGTGGAGGGAAGGAGTTCACCCGTTGCCGCGACGGCGACCTCGAGTGGAGACGTGGCAGCGGGAAGCGCAAGGGCGTATTCCTTGGCTCCGCGGGCATCGTAGGTGGGTATTACGGCCGAGTCAAGGCGAGAGGAGATGGACGCCGCTTCCTTGCTCATCTCCTCCGCTGAGATGGTCGTCTTTTCGCTCTCGGGTGGATTATGCGGGCCGGGGTCCGGGAGATCGCCGTCCGGGTCCAGAAAGGGTTCGAAGTGATGCCATGGATTGTAGCTGTTCTGCTTGCACCGCTGGGTGATGATGGTAGCGGCGCCGGCGCGGGTTGCGGCAACGTAGCGCAGGCGCAGCTCCTCCGCCCGAGCGAATTCCCTCTCCCTTTCCGCCAGTGACTCCCAGTGCGCGGGATGGGCCAGCAGCCTTCCCTTGCCGTATCTTCCGCCACCACCATATATGGCGAGGTAACCGAGCACCCTCCCTCCGGAGCGGTCGATATGCCGCTCGACCTCGTGTTCGAACTCTCCGGAGGGATCGGCCAGGAACACAACGGGTGCCTCCAATCCCTTTACCTTATGCAGGTTCATGATGCGCACCGCGGGAGGGGCACCGGAGAGGGCGGATATGCCATCATGCTTCTCCTCTCGCTCAACGAGCTTACCCAGGTACTCGACGAGTTGCGCCGCGCTCCAGACCTCGGTTCGCAACGAGCGCAGCAACTCGACGGCTTTGCCCAGGCTGCCTGCCTGGACGTCGCCGCCGGGCCGTGCCGCTGCCAGAGCAAATAGTCCAAGGTCGGCGGCGATCCCTTCGCAGGCGGCCGCGAGGGGCAGACGGGTCAGCCAGAGGGAGTAGCGGCGCAAGCGGCCGCAGGCGTCTTTAAGGGCCTCCGTCTGTTGAGGGTCCAGGCAGTCCGGTATCTCCGCGTGGTAGGAGAACGAACCGCCAGCCTTCCTGCAGGCATAGAGAGCGGAATCGCTTACGCCGAAGGCCTCGCTGCGCAGCGCCGCCACCAGGGCAGCGGGATCATCAGGGTGGATTGCCGCCCTCAAGCAGGCGTGCAGGAGCCTGAGCTCCTCCAGTTCGTTGAGGGCGCATCCGCCCGTCACCTGGTGGGGTATGCCGTAACGCTGCAGCGCTCGCGCGTAGATGCTGAGATTGCCGGTGTTGCGCGTTACGATCATGAAATCATCCGGCATGGCCTCGCTGCCCACACCCTCCCCCAACTGCTTGCGGGTGCGCGGCACGGTCATTCCATTGTCCAGGGCACCGCGGATGGTGCGGGCGATAAGATCGGCTTCTTCCTCCACGGCCTGCTCCTTACGGGTGAACTCCTCCGGTATATACAGCCGGAGGACCCCGCAGAGCTCCCCGCCCGAACCTTCCTCCCTCCCCTGCTCCAGGCGCACGTAGGAAGGCGACTCGTCCGTGTCGCGAGGCGGGAAACGCAGCAGGGCCTTGCCGGATGTATCGCGGGAGGGCTCGCCCGGCTCGAACACCTCGTTCACCCAGGCGATAATGGATGCGGTAGCGCGGAAATTGACCGAGAGGTTCACCACCAGGCCGCCGCTCGCACCGATGATCTGCTTGGCCTCGTTATAGGTGACGATGTCGGCGCGGCGGAAGCGGTATATGGATTGCTTCGGGTCTCCAACAAGGAAGAGAGAGCCCGGCCTGGGCCGGCACTTCCGCCAGTCGGTCTCCTTGGGGTCGGAGGACACGAGCAGGAAGATAACCTCGGCCTGGATGGGATCCGTGTCCTGGAACTCGTCCACCAGAAGGTGGGTGAAGCGGGATTGGAAATAGCGCCTGACGGCGGGGTTACCCCGCAGCAGCGCGGCGGATCTCATCAGCAGGTCCTGGAAGTTCAGCTGGCCTCGCTCCCGGCGCAGGTCGTCGTAGTGCTCGCGGGCGGCGAACATCAGGCGCATGACCGCGGTGTAGCGCATTTCGCGCCATGCCGTAAGGGCCGGCCGGGCCACGGTCTCGCGGAACCCATCCCAGGCCGCGAGCTCTTCCTTGGCGTCATCGCCGCTGAAACAGCCCGTTTTCTTCCATTCTCTCTGGACTATCCCGACGCCCTTGTCGAATAATGCCAGTACCTCCATGAGCTGGTCGGGCCGCTCCAGTTCGTCGTAGTGAGAGACCACGCGCGGCATGCGTTCGATCTCCGGGATAAGCAAGTCGTTTCCCGCCTCCCTCGGCAGCAAGGGCGCGAGCTCCGTCAGGTGTGCCAGGTATGCGTCGAGCCCCGCTCGCGCCCCATCGTAATCCGGCCGTAAGTCCTGCGCGGGCAGGGGCCATTCCTCCACATCCGGGAAGTCCGCGAAATCCTCGAAGGCATTGCGCAGGTCCGCGACGCTCAGACCCAGCCGGCCCAGCTCCTCCAGGAAGCCCCGGGGATCGCCGGCTATCAGCCCCGACGCGAAACCATCCCACGCTTCGGCGCGCAGGCGGCGGTCGGCCTCCTCGTCTATCTCCTCGAAGGCCAGGTCCACCTCCGCCTCAACGGGTCTCTCCCGCAGCAGGCGCGCGCAGAAGGAGTGGATGGTGCCGATGAAGCACTGTTCGACATGGGTGAGGGCCTCCTCCAGCCGTTCTTTCTCCTCTCCCCCGGCCTGCCTGACCGCTTTCTCGAGGGCCACCTGGAAGCGGCTGCGCAACTCCGCCGCGGCCTTGCGGGTGAAGGTGACCGCGGCCATGCTGTGGATATTCCCGCATTTCCCCGTACGCAGCAGGGCGAGCATCCTCTCTACCATACTCGTCGTCTTCCCGGTCCCGGCGGCTGCCTCCACCAGGATACAGCGATCGAGCTCCCGCGTTATGAGTTCGCGCTGCTTGTAGTCGAAAGACTGCTTGTAGTCCGGGGGGGGAGAGCCGGCGCCGGTGGTCCCGCCCATGCTATCAACCCCCATATCCCCTCAGCTCGCGGAACGGTGCCAGGATCTCGTTATCCGGATTGTGCAGCTTCCTTTTTACCGCTTCTACGCTGGCATTTATATCCCCGAAGTAGGCGCGGAAATCGCTTATGGATACGTCGGAGTCATCGTCGGTGAAGGGGAAACATCCCCGGGCGAGCATCTCGCAGAGATTCTGCAGTACATCCACGCCGCCCATGAGCGTACCTGCGTCCCACTCGATGCGCTCGCCGTGCTCACGCGTGGAGGGGAAGAAATACTGGAACGAAGCGACCTCGGCGCCGGGATGGCACTCCGCCAGCCGGGATTGCGCCTGCATCATGTAGATGAAGTTCTGAACGCGACGCCCCTGGCAGAAGGGATCTTCGCGCTTGAACCCGTAGCTCGAACCCGTCTTGTAATCGCAGACCGCGAAGCGCGAACTCCCCGGCTCGCCGAGCTCGTCTATGCGGTCGATGCAGCCGCGCGTACGTATGGTCTTGCCCCCCGGAAGCTCGACCTCGACGGGCTCCGGGGAGTCTACCGTATTGCCCTCCGCATCGGTTTCCATGCCGATGGCCACCTCGAAATAGAGTGGGCGCCGCCCGCGGCAATGCTCCTCTTCCTCCTGTAGAAAGATACGGACCCCCCGCCGCAGGTCGTCCACCTCTCTCGCGAAAACATCATGGCTGGGTGGAGGCTTTCGGTGCACCCACGCACCGATTTCATCCGCGAGGATCCCCTGGAGAGTATTCCAGTCACTCTCGAAGACGGGTCCGCGGTTTTCCGCCAGCAGACGGAGGTAGAATCCCTGAAATACGGAGTGCAGGAGGCTGCCCTTTTCGGTGGGCTCGAGCCATCTGGAGGGGTCCAGGAGGTATTCCTCGGGCGGCTTGATACCCAGAACGTAGGCGAAGAAATATTCCAGGGGACAGCGTCCCAGGGTCTCCAGGCGGCTCGCGGAGAGCACGAGGCCTCCCGCCTTCGTGGGGTCCAGGTCGGCTCCCGCCTCGGGTACATGGCCGTCGTATGCGGTGAAGAGGTCGCTCTCCCGCGCGCGGCGTGCCTCCATGCCGCGGCCCAGGTGGGGGAAGGCACTGGAGACAATCCCCTCGGGATCTTCCGCCGCCGGCTCGCCGCACAGGCGGCAGAGCCACCATTCGGTGGAGTTGAGGTACAGCTCGGGATCTCGCGGCGCGAAGGAGACGGGCTCGGGCAGCCAGGCGATGAGGTCGTCCTGTACGCCCTCACGGTCACCCGTGACGATGCGGTAGGCGGCGAGCAGAATGGGGCTGGGGAACATATCGCGATCGTCACCGAGGCTGCGGCAGCAGTAACTCAAAGTTATCCTGCCCCTTATCCTCGCGGCGAGGCTGGCGAAATCTTCCAGGCTGGCTGCAAGGCGGCCCGCGGCGGTGGGAAGCTCCTCGCAAATGGCCGTTCTCTCGGAGTCCAGGAGCAGGGGATCCTGCAGGCCGGCTGCGGGGAAACGCCCGTCATCCAGGCCGAGGATGAAGGTATGGGGGCGCCCGGAGTGTCCACCCGCCGCCAGGGAGGCGACATAGATGCAGCCGGGACGCGGGCCCTTGCCCTCCACGCGGGAAGAGGCGGCCAGCTCGGACAGCCAGCCCCGGATGTCGAGGCAGGAGAGACAGGCATCGTTCTCCCCGATACAGGAAGCGAGCTCCCTTATGTCGTCGAGCAGACGCATGCGGCCGTACTCGTCGAGTTCGCTGGCCCCCCTCGCCCGGCTCGCGATGAATTCCTCGGCGCCGCGCAGCAGGGCGAGTTGATCGTGGGCGGATTCGGGAATCCCGGCCAGCAGATCGCCTATAATCTCGCGCAGGGAGCGCAGTATCTCCATGCGCCGCTCGAGATGCGCCGCTTGCTCGCCGTTATCATCGCCGTATTCCTCGCGTTCGGGACGGGAGATGCGCCAGGCGAGCGATTCCAGTTCGGCGTCTATGGCCGCCAGGTAGCGCCCTCGCCCCTTCCCGATGGGCAGGGAGCGCAGGACCGATCCCATGCGCGAGAAATGCGGCGGATCCGTCGCGGAGCCCGGATCAAGCAAGCCGTCCTGCACCATGCGTACCAGTACCGACTGCGGGAAATCCTCTACTATCCAGGAGAGCCAGGCCGCGAGAGCCCGGCCCGGCCGGGAGTAGCGTACCGGTATGCCTTCCAGGAAGGTGGCGGGAACCCCCGTTCCCCCTTGCGGGGAGAGAAGCGCGCAGATCTCGTAGATGAGAGGCACGTAGGTAGAGGCATCGCTATGCAGGATCTCCACCTGGTCGAAGGGGATACCCGCAGCGGCGCAGCGGCGCAGGACCTCGCGTACCTCGTTGACCTCGCCCACGGCACGGAACATCTCGACGCACCCATCCCCGTCGGGTTGTGGGGCGTCCCCCGGGCGTGATACCCAGGCCAGCGGGGACGGATCGCCGGCGCCTCCGGCGCTCCCCTCTCCCGGCCGGTCCACCTCGAGCACTATGCGCCTTTCCTCCGGCACGGAATCCCAGAGGACTCGCTCGAAGCCGCGCATCCGCTCCAACATATCCTCCGGAACCGCAACCAGGCTCTGCGGGGGCAATGCCGCGCCATCCGTCTCCAGCCTCCGGGCGGCAAGGCTTAGAGCTCCGGCAAGGTCGATGAGACCGCCGCAAGCGAGCTCCTCCTCGTATGCCTCGAGCAGGGATATGATCTCCTTGCCCTTGACGGGGACCTCGAAGAGGCGGGGTGAGAGGCCCGCCGCGTCGACCCCCGCAAGGCGCAGGTCGCGCAGGGTCGCCGCCACCACGCGCATCAGCCCTGGGCCGGTTTCCAGACCGGCCAGATAGCCGCTTTTTTCCCGCATGCGGGCCAGCACGGCGCCTGCGAGCAGCTCGGCCCGCATGCCGCGCAGCAGGGATACGCCACGCTTCTCCATCTCCGGCGCGCCCAACTCCAGGGCCATACGGTTGACGGTCTTGACGCGCACGTTGAGTACCGGCTGGCCTGACTTCGTTACGGCGTCCAGCCATTGAAAACCCGTGCGCAGGGAGGGAGCGAGCAGCCACTTCTCCTCCATGACATGTTGAGCGCACAGATGGGCGAGCCCACGCGTCAACCTGTTCAGCCCGACGTTCTCTATGTGATCTCCAGGTGCCATCACGGGATTCTCCTCCGCCGCATATCGCAAGGCTGTCTACAGCATATCGCTGGGCAGGGACAGTCGCATGGCGCATGCCCGCCCGGCGGACTCACCGCTGCACCGCGAACGGTTGCGAATATAATCACTAGAGGTTCTTCTCCAGCAAGTGTTGGTATGGAAGTCGCCGGGAAGGGGAGAGATGGATACGGCTACATGCGGGGCATGCCCGGCGTTCCGGAGCTGGTGCACGTATGGAGGGACTGCGGCCTGTTGGACGGCGGGGGCAACGCGAGGGAATCGCTGGAGATATGGGACGCGTGGTTGGACCTGCCCCGGGAATGAACCTATACTATGATCGGTCGCTGCTCTGTTTTCCGTCCGGCATGGGAGGGGTTGCGGAGGTAAAGGAGAGGTCATATGACCACCAGGGAGATCACCATCTACGGCGGGGGCATGAGCGGGATGGTCGCCGCCGTCAACCTGGCGCGCGAGGGCTACCGCGTCGTGGTCAGGGAAGCGGAGGATTCCTACGGCGGCTCGAAGATCTACAATCCATCCACCCACGTCACTCCCATCGACGTCGGCAAGACTTCGGACTACATCGGCATAGATCTGTGGCCGGTATTCCACAAGCTCCTGCGATGCTCCGCTTACCTGCACGACACGGCTTTAACGTTCCCTGTCTACGAGGTGTACGGCGTGGAGAGGGGGGACCGCCCGGGGAGCCTGGACACGCTGCTCTACGGGCGGTGCCTCGACCTGGGGGTGGAGTTCGAGTTCTCCACCCCGCTGCGGGCCGATGACGTGCCCCGCCTCGCGCCGGGCACCATCATCGCCTGCGGTCTCATCCCCGCGGCCTACAAGATGCTGGACGTCCCCTTCCTGCCGGTGCACATGTGGCTCTCGCGCGGGGAGATCGGATTCACCGACTACGCCTGGCTGTGGTTCGACGAGAGCATCACAGAGTACGGCTACCTCTCCGCGGTGAACAACTACTACTTCGACCTGCTCTTCTCCTTCGGGAAGCGTGTGGGGGAGGATGCCCTCGAGAAGTACCAGGACTTCATGGTGCGCAACGAAGGAGTGGAGCACGACGAGTGGGATTACCAGGTGGGCGCCGTCCCCCTGGCCGGGCCGGATAATCACCGCCTCTTCCGCAACGGCCTTATCGTGTGCGGGACCATGTCCGGCGCCATCGACCCCTTCATGGGCTTCGGGATCAGCGGCGCCCTGGTGACCGGCAAGGTCGCGGCCCTGGCGGTGAGCGACCCCGCCGCCGCCCAGGCGGAGTTCGACCGCTTCCTGGCCGGGTTCCGCCGCAGCTTCTACATCAAGGAGATGTGGAAACGCTTCATCCGCCCCGACGTCAGCCGCATGGAGCGGCACATCCGCATGCTCGGGGTGGAGCGCGTAAATCGCTTGGTTAAACTCACCGAGCGGGAGAAATCTCTTCTGCCCCTGCCCTTCGGCACCCCCGGCTTCGGCCACGCCAACATCTACAAAGGGTAACAGGATCGGCCCCCCATTCCCCATGCTGCGTATGACCAAGGCTGGGTAGCGTGAGCCAGGGCGAATAGCCCTGTGGGGTAAGGTGTTGCATTTTGGCTGCGGCAAAATGGCAAGACCTGACCCTATTCCCCATTACGTAAGACCAAGGCAGCGTTGAAGCTACCCCCCAACCATGTCGCTATTTGTTGCTCTCCTTCATGATGTAGCGGAAGGAGCATTCATCGCCGCCGGGCTCGCGCGGCTCCAGGATGAGCTTGATATCCGGATTGTATCCCCCCAGGATGGCGTAATCGGCATACTTGCAGTAGATGCAGGCGTACTCCTCCATGCCCCACTGCGCGGCGGAGTCGTAGAAAGCGCAGCTGCCTACATCCAACAGGAGGTCTCCGTCCTCGACCTTGGGCGTGGCCCCGAAATTGCCGGAGTCGATGTCCGAATAGATTAGCCAGTTCTTGATGGTCAAGGGCTTTCCCATGGCCTCGACCTTTTCGGCGATATGCCTGCCGCGTTCCCTGCCGAAGAACTCGATACCCTCCCTGAGCAGGGCCTCACCCTCCTCCTGTCCCATCCTTTCGATGACCGTCTTGGCGATACATGCGAAGAGCTGCGCGGCCAGGCCGAATCCCGGCGTCTGGTAGGTGTCTCCCACTTCTTCCTTACGCTGGGGCACCTCCCACAGGTATTCCCAATCCAGCCCCTCTTCCTTCTCCCTGTTCAAGTCATCCACATTCCACCTCCGTGGTCACGCTCAGTTGGTGCCTGCCCATGCCGGGGCAAGATATGAATATGCCGCGCGCGAGCTACCTTTGCCACCGCCCGCATCGCCGGCCTCGTGATCATTTCTCTTCGATAACCTCGAGCGTGCGCGAGAGCACGGACATGATGAAGTAGAGGTAATAGACGTAGGCCAGCATGAACCAGGTCTGCGAGGCCATCCCCATCACCTTCTTGTCCTTGAACGCGGTGTAGAGCCCCATCATGCAGCAGGAGTCGCCCATGGTACCCACCATGAGCATCATGGACCGGGATCCCAGCATTCTCAGCAGCGGCGTCATCACTTTCCTCCTTTGTAGAGATACCTTCACCCCTCACCTCTATATTCTTCCCGGGTACGCAGGTGTGATAACAGGAAGGCGGGCCGTAGGTGCGGTATGGGCGTAAGGCAAGCGCGCGGGCTGCCGTAAAGGCTTTGCGCGCGTTCGTCGATGGGAATAAATGGCGGCAACGCAAAGGGCGATATGTCCCCTTGCATTACATTCATGGGATAACTGGCGTGAGAGGATACGACGTAATCGTGGTCGGAGCGGGCCCGGGTGGGAGCACCGCCGCCCTCACCGCCGCCGAGGCGGGGATGAAGGTGCTCGTGCTGGAGCGCTCGCGCTACCCGGCGGAGAAGAACGCGGGAGGCTTCGCCCTGTCCTCCAAGGCCTGGCGGGATTTCCCTTTCATCACAGGATTGGAACTCCCCTCCATGCGCAAGGGCACCCAGTGCGTGGCGCACTTCCTCTCCCCTCCGCCGGAGATGGAGGAAAGGTTCTGCATCGCTTCCGGTCCTTCCGGGCGCATGAGCTACCCGGAGGCGCGCGAGTTCTTCACCGTGACCATGCTGCGCCGGGAGTTCGACCGCTTCCTGGCGGACAAGGCGGAGGAGGCCGGGGCTGAGGTCAAATTCACCTCGCTGGTCACCGGGCTGGCGAAGGATGCGGACAATATAGCCGGCGTACTCCTGGAAGGGGGAGACGAATACCGGGCGCCGGTGGTCATCGGGGCGGATGGGGTTATGTCCCAGACCGCGCGCCTGGCCGGGCTACGCGACAAGTGGCGGCCCGACGAGGTGATAAGCGCCTGTGCCGTGGATTATTCCGCCTCCCGGGAGCGCCTGGACGATGTGGTGCACGAGGCCAACTTCCAGGCATACTTCGGCCCCGGCATGGGGGGCAACTACCTCATGTGCTATGCCGACTGCGTGCATATCGGGGGTCCGGGGGTCACCAACAGCCTCATCTCCCGCGTCTCCCGCACCCGCATCAAGCCGGCCAGGGAGCTCCTGGAGACCATCCAGGCGCCGCCGGTGCAGCGGCTGCTGCGGGCGGTGGACGCGGTGCCCCGCGAGTTCCACGTGCACTGCGTCCCCTGGAAGGACAGCATGTCGGACGACGTCTGCGCTGGGGGGCTGATGCTGGTTGGGGACGCCGCCGGCCTGCCCGAGCCGCTGTGGGCGGAGGGGGTATGGCAGGCCATGTACTCGGGGCGTCTCGCCGCCCAGGTTGCACGGGAAGCCATCGGCGAGGACGACGTCTCGGCCGCTTCCCTCGCGCGCTACCTGGACCGCCTGCGTGAGAGCCCGGTAGCCCGGGAGTTCGTCGGCGGCGCGCAGTTGCGCCGTCTCTTCGAGGTCCTCGGCGACCCCCGGGCTGCGGGCGAGATGACGGAGATGATGGTGGATCTCACCGTGAACATGTTCATGTCGGGACAGGAGCCCAAGGCACAGACGGTGGCCCGCGCCGTGCCCATCCTCATGGAGAACCTCCCGGTGCTCATGAAGCTGTTGGGGATATACGTGCCGATGATCCAGGAGGCGGGTGGGGAGCTGCCCCCGCAGCTGGCGGCCCTTGGCGGCATGGGCGCTCTCTTTGGTGCCGCGGGGGGAGAGGAGCCGCAAAGATGAGCGCGAGAAAAAAGGCAGGCGAGGTGGACAGGTTCGCCCTCAGCGAGGTCATCCCGGCCACGCGTGATTTCATCCGCCTGGATGGGGAGCGCTGCACCGGGTGCGGCGACTGCGCCGTCGTATGTCCCATGGACCTGTGGGAACTGCGCGGGGAGAAAGCCGTCCTCGCCGGGGACTACAAGGAGAAGTGCACTGAGTGCGGAAGCTGCTTCATCGCCTGCGAGGAGGACGCCATCGACTTCTCCTACCCGCCCGGCGGCACCGGCGTGGTATTCAAATTCTCCTGAAGCGCGAAAAAGCCACGCATCGCATCAGGGATCCCGTGTTTCCAGTCCAAGTACTCCGGTCCGGGGCACTAAGCGCCGGCTTGCATGGGGAGCCCTTGCCGCTGGTTGAGAGGTATGGAATCAGCGCATAAGGAACGTGGCGGATACACACCATGGCCGCCGGCTGGATCCAATCCTACGCGATGAGCTGGGCCGAGAGCACCAGGCGCTGGATCTGGTTGGTACCCTCTACGATCTGCAGGATCTTGGCGTCGCGGAAAAACTTCTCCACCAGGTACTCCTTCATGTAGCCGTAGCCGCCGTGGATCTGCACCGCGTCGGTGCACACCTCCATGGCCACGTCTGTGCCGACGTACTTGGCCATGGACGACTCCTTGATGGCGTCGATGTCGTGGTCCAGCATCCAGGCCGCGCGGTAGCAGAGCAGGCGGGCGTAGTCCACCTTGGTGGCCATGTCCGCGAGCATGAAGCCGATGGCCTGCTGGCGGCAGATAGGCCGTCCGAACTGCACGCGCTGCTTGGAGTAGGCCAGGGCTTCCTCGAAGGCGGCCCGCGCCAGGCCCACTCCGATAGCGCCCACGCCGGGACGGGAGGTATCGAGGGTCTCCATGGCCACGTAGAACCCCTGTCCTTCGCCGCGCAGGATGTTGGCGGCCGGCACCCGTACGTCCTCCAGGATGAGCTCGGCGGTCTGGGAGGCGCGCATGCCCATCTTGTGTTCGATCTTACCTATGGAGAATCCGGGGGTGTCGCCGTCCACGATGAAGGCCGTTATGCCCTGGTACTTCTGGTCGGGGTCGATGGTGGTGAAGATGGTGTAGAAATCGGATACGCCGCCGTTGGTGATGAAGCACTTCTGGCCGTTTATGACGTAGTCGTCGCCGTCGCGCACCGCCCTGGTCTTGAGGGACGCAGCGTCCGATCCCGCCTCCGGCTCGGTGAGCCCGAAGGCGCAGAGGCGCGGGTTGTCGGGGTCTATCAGGCGGGCCAGGTATTCCTTTTTCTGCTCCTCGGTGCCCGCCAGCAGGATGGGGAGGATGGCGATCTGGTTGAGGGCGATGGCCGACGCGATGCCCACGCACCCCCATCCCAGTTCCTCGATGACGATGACGTCATCCAGCATACTGAGGCCGGGGCCGCCGTACTCCTCGGGGACGCCGGAGTAAGTCAGCTCCAGTTTGGCCGCCTTGCGCACCACGTCCCAGGCGAACTCGCCCGTCTCGTCCAACTGAATGGAAACCGGCCTGATCTCGTTCGCGGCGAAGTCGTGTACCGTCTGCTGCAGGGCTTTCTGTTCGTCGTTGAGTGCGAAGTCCATCTCTATCTCCCTCCTCGATCGGACTCGTTTTCTGCATATACCCGTATCCTCTGTCCACTACCCGACAGATACGCCTTCACAATTATCATCCAGCGGGTGGGAGGGTTCAACTTACCCGGGTTCAGGCAAGCCCTCAACGTTATCGCGAGGATGCAAGGTGAGGTGACGATCCCATGGACTCCAGGTCCAGCCGCATAGCCGCCTTCGACGATGCATATACCATCACCGCATGGGAAACTGGAATCACTCCCGTTGTCTTACGGTTTACGGGGGGGCTCAACCAGCCGCGGCGTCAAGCTCCTCCACCAGGCGCACCATGTCCAGGTAATGGTCGGTGATGAGGCCGTCGACCCCGAGCGCATGCAGCCGCCGCGCCTCGCTGTCCTCGTTGACCGTCCATGCGTGCACCCCCAGGCCCAACTCATGCAGGATGAAGACGGTGTCCTCGTTGACTGCCTTGTAGTGGAGCGCGACCACCTCCACCCCCGCCTCTTTCATCCTGTGAAGGACGTGGTTCTCGTTGAGGAGGGTCCAGCGCAGAGAGCCTACGTGCGCCGCGGGGAAAGCGCGCTTGACCCCCTCGATCATATCCTTGCGGAAGGAGGTGACCAGGGTGTCATCGAGTATGCCGTAGGACGCAAGCATCTCGCCCACCGCCTCGGGCGGAGCGACCTTTATCTCGATGTTGAAGGAGACCTTGCCTGCCAGGCTGTCCAGTATCTCGCGCAGCAGCGGCCGGTCGGGGTTATCCCTCCTGAGGGTGGCGAAAGGCGTCCTCCCGATGTGATGCCCGTTGACCTTGGGATCGTGGCTGATCACGAGTTCCCCGTCCGAGGTGGCCCGCACGTCGGTCTCGATGGCGATCACCCCGGCGCGGAACGCCTCCTCCATCGCGCCGAGGGTGTTGTCGGGGCCGAATCCACGGCCCCCGCGGTGGCTGACTACTTTCATTAGTTCCTCCTATGTGCATCCCTCTACGGTCATCGTCTTACATATCCATAAAGGCGATTACGCTACACGTTCTATATCGTCACCAACGCCCCCGAATCATAGGGGATGGCTTTGGAGGCCATGCTCCTTGGTCCCCATTGTGTGTGCACCCGCTGCGTGCTGCGCGGGTGCGGTGCGTGAACGCTTCCGTTGAGCCGGCCGCCCTACTGGATGCGGGAGGCGATCCTGCCGCCCAGAAAGGCCAGGGAATTGAACGAGGTATGCGCGATCCAGGGGGCCGCGACGCTTCCCGACCTCAGCCTGAGCCACGCGAAAAATGCGCCCGCCAATGCGGTGACCACGGCTATCCCGGCGACCGCGAGCGCCTTGGCGGCCAGCCCGGAGGCGACGGCGCTGCCGGCGGCGGGGTTGCTCGTGAAAGAGCTCAGGGTGGGCGATACGTGCCAGAGGCCGAAGAGCGCCGAGGTCAGGGCCACGGCGGTCCCCGTGCGGTGGCGGCGCAGGAAGAGGCCTAGTAGAGCGCCGCGGAAGAGAACTTCCTCCGCCAGCGCGGTTCCCAGGGGGATGCGCACCAGCATATCGTAGAGCGCCCTCCCCGTGCTCGCGTTCACCACGTCCGCGTCGAGGAAGAAGCGGCGGCTCCAAGGGATGGCCACACCGGCGGCCACCAGGACCGCGATGGGAGCCACGGTCGCCAGCCCGGTGCGGAGCCCGCCGACCAGCCGCTCGCGCGCGAGGCCCATTTCCGCCATGGTGACGCCGGCGCGGCGGGCGAGAAGGACGGCGGCGGCGGCGGCGGCGAGGTTCACGGGTACATAGGCAACCTCGGGCAGTATGCGGTCCGCGACGACGCTGTAGCCGAGGACGAGCACGGCGGCAGCCGCCTCTACGCCTATCCCCGGCAGGTGATTCGGGCGGCTCGGCTGGACGCTGGAGTACGTATGAGACGGGTTACCCATCCTCGTCCTTCTCCTCTCCACCCTTCTCTGCGCCCCCTCCCGCGGGCTTCCGCGGCTGTTTCTTCCCCGCCGCCCCGGCGTTTTCCGCCTTATCGCGCGGCTCCCCGGCCCCTTCCGTTACCTTCCCGTGCCTGCCCCCTTCCTCCTTGCGCTTCTCAGCCTTCCCCGCTTTCTTCGGCTTGTCCTTCGCCTCGATCCACTCCGAGCGCCATGTCTCGCTTTCGCGCAACGCGCTCTCGATGTGATCCAACTGCTCGTCCGTCACGTCCAGCGCGTATACCTCGCGGACGAAGCGCGCCAGGTCCTTGCGGTAATCGTGGCCTTGCGCCTCGAACCGCCCCGGCACCACGTTCGCCGCGTTCTTCAGGTCCACGAGGGTGAGGATGAAGGTGGTGGGAGACCCGTATACCTCGGTCGCGGGCACGGTGGGAGGGCGCCGCGCCGGGTCCCCCAGCCAGTCCGGCCTCTGGAAGAGCAGCGAGCTGTTGAAGTGGGCTACGGCGTCGTTGTAGTGGGTTATCATCACGTAGCGGAGCCGTGCCCTTTCATCGGGGTCCATGGCCTCGACTTCCCCGAAATCATTGAAGGCACCCACCAGTGACCTGTCGACGTCCGGCCGCGGCGGGCCGAGCACCTGGTCCTTCCACTTGGTGGCGTAGGGTGTGCCTATCCAGAGTCCGCGGTCCACGCCCAGCGCCAGCATGCCCTCGGTGCCCTCGTCGTCGAAGGCCGCCTCGCTGGTCCATGCGCCGAGGCTCTCACCGAAGAGAACTACGCGCGGCCGGCGCGCCTGCGGCCGCTGCGCGAGCCTGGCGTGGATAGCCTCCAGGAGCATGCGGTACTGCTCTCTGCCCTCCGGCACCGTGTCCAGGGACAGCACCGAGGGCCGTTTGGAGTATTGGTGGGACACCGAGGTGATGTCCCCCCGCGTCATGTATTCCGCCGCCTCCACCGCCACGTAATTCACGTATCCGGTGCCGGTGGGGGAGATGACCATGAGCAGGGAACGGTCGAAGGCGCCGGTGCGCTCCAGCTCGCGCATGGCCAGTTCCACGCGCTCCTCCTCCGTGGGCGCGCTGTCCAGGCCGACGAAAACGCGGATGGGATCTGCCGCCGGGGGCTCGCCCATCACGTACTCGATCCATTCCGTGCGCAGGTAGGTGCTGACATAACGCCTTCCCTGCTTGGAGAGCGTATCCCAGGGGATGAGGCTGCCCGGCCCCCCGCTCACCGCGGCGGACAGCGGCGGGGCGTCGAAGGCCGGTTCGACGCGGGCTTCCATCTGCTCGATGGAGTGGTACACGCCCTTCATCACCTCGCCGATGCCGCGTCCCATCCCCGCGATGGCCGCGGCGTGCCCGAGGGGGCGCCACAACCGCTCCGGCCCCGGGAGAAAGCGGCTGACGGCGTGGGCCACGGAACGGGCCGCGACCTTCTCCACCGTCGATATCCCCGCCAGGGCCAGGGAGACCAGGCAGGCCAGACCCAGGGCATCCACCTTCCTGAGACGCGAGATATCGCTGGGCCCGGCGGCGCGCTCGGCGCGGTGCCGGCGCTCGTCGAGCAGCACCGCCAGGAGCACGCCGCCTGGAAGGGCATAGGGAAAGGAGCGCAGGCGGTGCAGGTCCAGGTCCTCGGCGGCCTCTTGTATGGCGCCGGTAACCAGGCCGGCAAAGGCCCCGGTGGTGATCCAGGCCCCGGCGGTGCGTGTGGCGGCCCGCCCCATATTCTCGCCCTCACGTTGCTTCAACGCCGCCTGCAGGGCCAGGCCCATGCCTATAGCGGCGAGGTCCAGCAGCATGGCGTATTGCCTCCAGTGATGGTTCTTGACCTCGTCCGTTGCCTCACGCGCCCCGGAGAGGTGGAAGGCGACCACCTCGACGCCGTCCTGGACCAGGGCGCCGATGGCGTATTCCAGGGCCATGATGATGCCGGTGGCGAGTGCCTGGTCGAGGTCGTTGCGGTGCATCAGCGTGCGCTGGAAGGAGTAGGGTACGGACGCCCCCGCCAGGAACATCCCTGCTTGCTCCGCCCTGCCGCTGGGTATCAACCAGTCCTTCAACCTGCTCATTGTCGCTCCTCTCATGAGGCGCCCTCCGCCTCCGCCGTCTTATGCCGCTTCCGCGCCCGCTTGATCAGCCATGCCAGGTAGGCCGGCAGTCCCAGGGGAAGGGGCATGAGGTAGGTAAGGCCGCGGAAAAGCAGTACCGCGGCCACCGCCTCAGGCTGGGGCGCGCCGGCGGCGACGAGAAAACCGGTGAAAGAAGCCTCCGCGATGCCCAGGGAGCCCGGGGTGATGGGGATCATGGAGACGAGGCGCGCGAAGGCGAAAACCCCGAGGGCGTCGATCCAGGAGACCTGCGAGGCGGAAATGCCCGAAAAGCGCACGCAGAGGAGGAACACCCAGTACGTGCTCAACTGGTAGGCGATAGCGACGAGCGAGAGCGCAATCCACCTGTGCCTGGCGACGCTCACGGTGCGGTCACGGAAGCCCACGAGCCCCTCGCCCCAGGTGGTCACCGGGCCCTTATGGAAAGGGCGCAGGAACCAGGAGGCGGCGCGGCCGGCCAGGTCGCCCAGGCGCCGGGCCAGGGAGCGCTTCCAGAAGATCAGCGCGAAGACGGCTATGGCCACGGCGAGAACGCCCACGCCGATCAGGGCCATGGTGACGAACGCTCCCGTGGCATGGCCCGCGAAGACCATGAGTACCACGGCCACCACCGGCAGGCCGAGCTTGGCGAAGGTGTTCCAGATGCCCGAAACCCCCAGCATGATGGAGAAATCCTGCGCTCCGAAGCCGTAGGAGTGGATGACCTCGTAGCCCAGGCCCAGGGACAGGGGGGCGCCGAGGGGCATGGTATTGGAGATGAGGTTCTGCGAGAGCATTAACTGGGCCGCGTGCCAGAATCCCAGCCCCGGCAGCGAGACCTGGTACATCGACCACGCCGTCACGAGGTTCGCCAGCGCCACCGCGACCAGCAGGGTCAGCTGGGCGGCGCTAAGCTCGCCCAGGACCTGGAAGACGTTCTCATAGCTGGCGAAGTGCGGGAGGACGTAGGCGAATACCACCCATATCACCACTACGGCGATGACAGCCATCACCACCCGCTTCTTCCAGGCCGACTTCCTGGCGGGCGCGGCCCCATCGCCGCCGGTCGGTGTGCCGCCGGTGTCCTTGGCCGGCCCGGGAGCGGTGTCCTCCTTGTCCGGGGCTTCTCCCACGCGCGCCTCTCCTCTCTTCGCCATGGCGCCTTGCCGCTTTTTTCTTGCAGTCCCGTGCCGCCACCGTCTTCGCGCCGCGGTCGACCCAGGCACACGACTATATAGTTATCGGCGCGTATGCGGCGCCCTGAAATACTATTACCGGGACTGAGCTCGGGTTGCGCCGGGCAGTATCGGGCGAAGTCTCGGTCGCCCCGATTTGAAGGAGCCCCACAAGCCCGTGGAGCGGATCCTTTTGGGCATCCTATATGTCGATGCGGTAGGTCTTCCGCGAAGGGATCTGCGGGAAGGCCTTGCGGGCGATATTGGCGAGCATGAAGAAGGAACGTTTCTGGGCGGGGTGACGCGGCATCTCCCCCGTGGCCTCCTTGAGGTACTCAAGCAGGTGGCGCAGGGGCTGCGGGGTGGGGAAGAGCCAGCGGTACATGGTCATGGTGGTGAGGCAGGCGGTGCAGTAGATGGCCATCTCCCTCGCCCCCGTCTTCTGCGCCTCCCACAGCTCCCTGATGCTGGCCAGGACCATGTCCGTGGGGCTGTACCTGTTGCACCCCGCCGCGAAGCCGCAGCAGAAGCCCTCCTCGCGGTTGTGCTCCATCTCCCGCATCTCCAGGCCCATGAGGGCATAGAGGCTGCGTGCCGTATCCATGATCTCGCTCCCCAGGATCCTGGCATGACAGGAATCGTGCACCGCCACGGAACGATGCAGCTTCTTCACGATCTCTATCTCGCCCGACTCCAACTTCTCCAGGAGGTAGGTTCCCAGGTATTCTACGCCGAAGTCGAATTCCGCCCCGAACTGCCCGGGCAGCACGTTGCGGAACATGTTGAGGCCGGCGGGGCAGGCGAATAGCATGGTGCCGATATCCCGGCCCCGGTAGTAGGTCGTGAGCTTCTCGGCCACCCGCTCCACCACGTCGAAGAGTCCCTGGCGGAAGTACATCTCGCCGCAGCAGAGGTCGAAGTCCCCGGAGACCGTCACGCCCCGCATGAATCCCGCGTCCAGCAGGTGGGGTAGCGTGAGCACGCTGCACCCCGGGTAGAGTACCGCCTCGCCCTCGGGCGGAGCCTCCCTCCATACGCGCAACAGCTCCCTTTCCCGCACGTTCATGCGCTTCAGGATATCGGTGCGGAAATTGGGAGAGGAGGCGGGCATGAGGTAGGAGGCGCGCACCGGCAGCCCACGCTCCCGGTAGCGCTCATGCCAGGTCTTGAGGATGAGTTCGTAGGGACGGCAGCCGCGGGGGCAGAAAGCGTCGCAGGCGTAGCAGCTGATGCATTTCTTGTGCACCACGCGGGTGGGTTCGCCGGCGATGAGACGCTTCATCTCTTCCACGGCCTCGCTCCGGTTGAGGTCCATGTACTGGCAACGCACCAGGCAGTCGCCGCAGAGATCGCAGTCCTCGTAGTGGAAGAAGTCGTACATGCCGGGGTCCTGGGGCATCGCGGCCTCCTTACGCGGACAGCCCGAGCTGCCTCTTCCTCATCAGGTCGTATCCGGCCACGGCGGCCTTGAATCCGGCGGAGACGATCGTCCTCATCACCCGGTTCTGTACGACGGGGCTGTGGTAGAGGGTAGCCAGCGCCTTCATACGCAGCCTGTCCGCCGGCGGAAGCTCCGGCAGCCGCTCTAACTCGGGAGGGATGAAAGCGGGCTGGAAGCTCTTCCTGTGGCTGGGGAAGAGCGCGTATTTCAACAGGTGGTTGGATATGACCGCCATGATGTCCCAGGCCCGTTCCTCGTGGCGGTGGGCGGGAACTCCTCCGGCGACCAGCTCCACCAGCTCCACGGGATGGTAGAAAGGTATGGTGCAACCCGCCATCTCCTTGATCACCGAGAGGATGAAGAGGCAAGCCGGGCAGTAGATAACCGCCGCGTCCGCCCCGGTGGCCTCGATCTCCTTCAGCCGGCGATAGCCCGAGGACATGATGTCCATCACCCGGAATTTGGCGGCGGCAGCTCCGAAGCCGCAGCACATGGACCGCTCGCCGTGGTGTTCCATCTCCACGATGCTGCAGCCGGTACGCCTGACGATCTCCCGGTTCACCTCCTGCAGCCTCCCTCCCTGCATCTTGGAGAGGCAGTTGTCGTGGACGGTCACCTTCAGGTCCAGCTCTTTCTTCAGCTCGATCTCCTCCGACTGCAGCTTCTGCAGCAGCCACTCGTCCAGGGATACGACCTCGAAGTCGAAGCAGGCGCCGAACCTGCGGGGCAGTATCTCGGAGAGCACCATCCCCTCCGCGCTCATGGAGCACACCACGCGCTCCACGCCCATCTGCGCGAAGACGTGCTCGAGACGCTGCATGATCTGTTCCACCATGTCGAAGCGGCCCGTCTTGTATATGTCCCCGGCGCACCCGAAGAGGGCCTCGGAGCCCACTATCTTGGGAAGGCTCTCCAGCACCTCCGCCTGGAGGATGTAGGGGACCACGTTGGTGTAGAATCCCGTGAGGCATATCTCCTCGCATGGCCCGAAGTCCTCCCAGGCGCGCAGCAACGCCAGCTCCTCCAGGGGCATCACGGCTTTCAGGGAAGACCAGATATTACATGGTTGGGATGGTGTCACCAGGCGGGCAGTGGTGGGCAGGCCTTCCCGCCTCCGCTCCCGCCATCTTTCCAGCACCAGTTCGTAGGGGTCCGCCTCGTTGGGGCAGACCACGTCGCAGGTGTGGCAGGTGTTGCATACGTCCAGGGCGCGCGAAGCGCCTCTCTCGATGAGGCCTTCAATCTCTCTCCTCGCCTCCTCACGGGGAAGCTCGAGGTAGGGGCAGGCGGCGAAGCAGTCCCCGCAACGGTCGCAGAGGTCGTCGCGGAAGAAGCGGAAGCGGTCCGTCTTGACGTCCATCACACCGTCTCCCCCGCTATATGCCGGCTGTGGGCGGCACCTCGGGTATCTCCGGGATGCGGTATCTCTTTCGCGACAGGGTCAGGGGCGCCTGGTGGCGCAGGGTCCCCGCGAGGAAGGTACGAGCCCGCCACCCCATGGGGTGCTGCGGCTCCTCGCCCAGGGCCTGGGAGAGCAGCTCGAGGACGTGGTAGACGGGGCCGCCGATGGGGAAGAGCACCCGTCCGGTGGAGAGCATCTGCAGGCAACCCGCGCAGTAGCCCACGGTGTAGTCGGCGCCGGTGCCGCGGGATTGCATCAGGCTCTTCACGGTGGCGAGGGTGACGTCCATGATGTGATAGCCGGAAGTGGGCGGAAAGCCGCCAGCGATGCCGCAGCAGAGGGCGCAGTCGCGCCGCTTCTTCTCCTCCACCACCTCCAGGCCGATGAGCTCGAGGATCCTGCGGGGTACGTCCATGTACTCCTCCCCCAGCTGTTTGCCGTAGCAGGACTCCTGGATGGTGGCGGTGCCCGCGAGCTTCTTCACTACCTCCAGCTCGCCCGACTCCAGCTTCTGGAGCACCACCGGCAGGTAGGGGCGTACCTCGAAGTCGAAGTCCACCCCGTAGGAGGGGAGCACGTTCATGAACATGTTGCATCCCGCCGTGCACAGCAGGTTCACGCGCTTCACGCCCAGGGTCTTGAAATACTTCTCCAATCGCCGGGCCACCTTCTGCACTTCATTGAAAAGACCCATGCGGTAGTAGGTCTCGCCGCAGCAGTAATCCAGCGTGCCCCTGATGTCCAGCCCTTCCAGGGCCCTGGTCCGGGTCAGGAAGGGTGCGGTGATGATGTTGCACCCGGGATAGAGGATCTCCTCCGTGGGAGAGTGGTCGGCCCATGCGCGGATGAGCTCCCTTTCCTCCGCGGGCATCCTGGCCACCACGTAGGTGCGGAAATTGAGTTCCTCGTGGGGGGAGTAGTACCTGGCGCGGATGGGGAGGCCGTCCCTCTCGTATGCTTCGTGCCAGCGCTGCAGGACCAGCTCGGTGGGGTTGCACCCCTCGGGGCAGATGTGGTCGCAGGCGAAACAGCTGGCGCATTTGCGCAGGACGTGACGGGTGGGTTCCCCGGCGATCAGCCTCTCGATCTCCTCACGGGCCGTCTTCACCGGCAGGCCCATCACCGGGCACTCGCTGAAACACAGGCCGCAGCGGGTGCACGCTTCCTCATTGAACTGCTTCGCGGGCTTGAGCAACTCCATCCGAAACCTCCCTCGCTATGGCATAGATGTCCGGGCGTCTCTATATTAACAGCTGAAATGGCGTCAGGTCTCGAGTATCGAGAGAGCTGCCGCAAGCTAGGAATCAGTGCCGCTCTTTGCATGCCTCCTCTGATCGAAATGCCATAGCTGGTCTGCTTTACATCATGCACGCAAATGATGGATATTATGTTTGAGGGCTATTTTCAATCCACGATCCGGGGATGCTTCTGGCGCATGCCAATTCCGGCAAGGCCGACAAGGCGCTGCGAGTACCCGTCCGTCTTGTTGAGAAATCATGGCAAAGGCGCCGCTGCTATCCCCGCCGCTTGCTGCAGTGAAGGGCAACCGTATGCGATCTTGGGAAAGGGGGTGAGCAGATCCTCGGTCCGGTTGCTGTAGCATCACCGGGGCAGAGAGGGATTTGGAGGTGGCAGGGATGATCTACATGTTAGATGCGACCTATCCGGGCTCGAAAGTGGCTGACGTAGGTGCGGTGTTCATCGAGCGGTTGAAGACCGACCCGCCGCCGGAATACGTCAAGATCCACGAGGGATATGCGTTCGCGGGAGGCGACGGCATCAGGGTCCTCCTGTTCTATGAGATCGACGACGCGAAGGTGAAGGACGGCATAGATCATATCGCCAGGGGGATAATCAACACCATGAAATCCATCGAGGGGTACAAAGTCCAGGCATTGCCGGTATATCCCCTGGCGGAGGCCTTCCAGATCATCGACATGCAGCTGCCGGAGGCGTGAGCGGGATCCACGTACCAGCAGCCGGACACATACCCGGATTCCATTGAATGGATTGGGGTCAGGAGAAGAAAGCCTCCGGACTATCTCCGGGGGCTTTCTCCCGCATGACGTGAAGCACACAGGAGGGAGGGATCATGCTTTGGCCGCACGCGAAAACGGCGGTGATCTCCATCCGGGGCAAGACAGGCTCTTGCCATAACCCGGATTCCGGTTTTCGCTCAGCCTGCCGTGAATAACCCCTAGGCTTCCTTCTCGTAGACGATATCCCCGTTGACCGCGGTCAGGTCCACGAAGTTCTCGAGCTTTCCCAACTCCAGCTCGTGAGTGAGCATGAACCACCAGGAGCTCACCTTGAGCGGGCTGGTGTTCCAGATCACGAAGTCGGCGCGCTTCCCCTTCTCCAGGGAGCCGAGGTCATCCTCCATCTTCAGCGCCCGCGCGGAGTCGATGGTCCAGTGCCTGACGGCGTCCTCGATGTCGATCTTCTCCTCCGGTCCCCAGTCGGTCTTGCCCTTGTAGTTCATGCGCGTGGTGGCGAGCAGCAGGCCGTAGACGGGGTTGAGGGGGCTGTTGCACCAGTCGCTACCGAAGGAGACGCTGACCCCCGCATTCTGAAGGCTGCGCCAGGGATGCCAGCCCTGCATCCTCTCGTGTCCCATGAACCGCTCAACCAGCTCGTCGCCGAAAGAATGCGCCGGCTGCATGGCGGCGTGCATGCCCAGCCGCGCCATCCTCTCCCGGTCCCCCGGGGTGGGGAACTCGCAGTGCTCGAGGCGGTGGCGGGCGTCCCAGTCTCCGTGCATCTTGTGAGCGCGCTCGCAGGAGTTTATCACCCTGCGTATGCCGGCGTCGCCGCAGGCATGGGTGCAGGCCTGGAGCTGCATGCCGTCGACTATCTCGATCACCCGGTCGAATTCATCCTGGGTCCAGTCGGGACGGCCGTAGTAGCCGGGTTCGTCCGCGTAGGGCTCCAGGAGAAAGGCGGTGCGGTTACCCATGGTGCCGTCTATATAGAACTTCAGAGATCTGCCTAGCGTCAGGCGCTCGTCGGACTCCCTGCCCATGTCTATCCACCAGGCGAGGTCGTCGCGCAGTCTGCCCTCGTCCTCAAGGTCGTGGCTGTCCACGTAGAGAGAGCCGCGCAGGCGCACCTTGTCGAAGATACCGCCCCCCCGGTACTTCAGCACCCAGGGGACGAAGGGACGGTAGAACTGCACGTCGTCCATGGCGGTGACCCCCACCGAGACGGCCTCGTCCATCACCGCGGCGATGGCCTCCGGCACCGCCGACGCAAAGACGGGAGCCATCTCCTCCCCGCTGAAGAAATCCAGGGGGGAGAAGGAGTGGAAGTGGTCCAGGGCTCCCACACAGGCGCCGGTGGAATCGAGCCTGGGAGCGAGCCGCCTCAGGGCCTGGGGGTTCCTCTCCTCGAGCAGCTCGGCGGCACGGGTGTTGATCCAGCCGCACTGGCCGCAGATGGACATGAGCAGGACCGGCCGGTCCGAGACCACCGCGTCCATCACCTCGCGGTCGGGGGCGCCGCCGGGGGCGTACTCGAACCTCCAGCCCACCCCGGATACATAGGGGAGATCGGGATTGGCACGGGACTGGTCCAGGACCATCTGCAGCATCTCGTCCAGGTTCGTGGCCTCCATGAGCCGCGTGGTCATGATGGCCGTCATGCCCCCTATCCACACCACGTGGCAGTGGTTGTCGATGAATCCCGGGGTCATCACCCTGCCCTTGCCGTCGATTACCCGCGTATCCGGCCCCACGTGGACGGCAGCCCCACCCTCGTCGCCGACGAATACGATGCGCCCGTCCCTTACCGCGATGGCGCTGGCACGTGGGTTGGCGATATCCGAGGTGAAGATATCGGCGTTGGCGACCACCAGGTCCGCAGGGTCTGAGCCGTCCCGCTTGAAGGGCGGTCCGAACAACGACCATGAAACGCGATCCAGAAACATGATATACCTCCCAGTACAGGCTTGAGCATAGCGGAAAGGTAATCCCGCAGCATCTTATCTATATCTTCGGTGAGCGGTGCAGCTTACTTGAGAAACCATGCACGATGGCAGATTGCCCGCCTTTTTTGCCGATCCTGGAAGCGGAACTGTAAAGAGGAGGGCGACCTGGCGCGCCACGAACATCGGGGTGGGAATTGCCTTCGCGAACCACTTCACGCTGGAGAGATCGGCCGAGTCCCGGTCACCTGCGGCACTTGATTATCCTGCCCACGCCCCTCAACACAGGGCATTTCTCCTCGATACACAAACCCAGGCCCGCGAGGGCCGCCTCCAGGTCGTAGCGGAAATAAGCGGGGACGTAGACGTTCTCGCCGCAGGCCAGCATGAGGCGGATGAAGAGCTTGTGCATGAAACCCCGCGGGATCTCGTAGTCCACGATTATGATGATGCCCCCGGGGATGGTCACCCGTACCATTTCCTCGAGAACCTTGGCGCGCATGGATCCCGGCATATCGTGCAGGGCAAAAGAGATAACGGAGATGTCGAAGCTGTCGTCCGGAAAAGGCATGGCGGAGGCGTCGGCGACGAGGAAGACGGTCATGCCGTGGCTGTCTTTGCCGCGTGCCACTTTGATCATTTCTTCCGAGAGATCGATACCCGTGACCTTGCAACCCTGCCTGGCGAAGGCCAGGGCCTGGTTCCCGGTGCCCGTGGCGGCGTCGAGCACACGGGCGCCCTGCGGCGGAGCGGCCATCTCCACGACTACGGGCCTGAAACCGCTGAGCAACCTCTCCAGGCGGTCGTAGTTGGGCGCCATGCGGTCGAACCACTCGCGCAGGTAGGCGGCGGCGTCTTCGTTCATACAACGCTTCTGAACAGTACGTAGACCATTTCCGAATGGCACGTGAGGATTCCTAACTCTTCGCCCCATCGATCCTGTCGCGCAGGTACTGGAAACCGGGAGTGATACTCTCGGTGATGCCCGTGGGCAGCAGGGTGCGCACCGGAAGGCCCATGTTCAGGCGGCCCCCGGTCTTGAAGAGGTCCTCCATCACCTCCGGCAGCAGAGTTCCCGGAAAGCCGATGGCGATCTCGTAGTCGTAGGTGCCCGAGAAGGCGCGGTCGCCCATGCCGGGGATGACCACCTGGGGCACCCCGGTGATGAAGGGGACGAGGCCGCCCTTCATGCACGACTCGCCGAAGCCCTCGAAGGTGGAGGTGGGAAAGTGTTCCCCGCCGTAGGCCAGGGCGTGGATGACATGGGTCACGTTCTCCGCGTTGCCGTAGACCAGCACGCTGTCGGGTATCACCGCGGTAAAGGGCAGGGGAGAAGTTACGAAACCAACGTATTCGGCGGCCTTCTCCAGGTTCTTCTCCCCCATCATCTGCAGCCCGTAGTCACAGCGCTTCCTCTCCGCCTCCTCATCCCGGTGCCAGCCCTGGCGTATCTGGCTCTGGATGAATTCCTCCCAGGGGATGTCCACCCAGCGGTGCCAAACCGTGGCCGGGACGCAGAAGTTGTCCTCCTGGGTCATGCACGTGGTCGTGCCCCAGCGGCGCGCGTAGGTGATGGCCTGGCACAGGCTCCACTTCTGGCCCATGGCCGAAGGGCGCACCATGCCCGGTTCGAACTCCGATTCGTCTTTCACGTACTTTATCGCCACCGGGTAGGTGGCCAGGTGGAGACGGTCGAAGAGTTCCTGCCCGGCTTTCCCGTAGTCTTCCATATCCTTCATGGTGAACTTGCCTCCTGAAGATCCTCATGCTTCCACTGCGTGATATAAGCAGTATACTCCATGCGTCCGGCCGCGATTGTGAGGCAATCCGCCTCGTTGCTGTCCAGAAAAAGTAGGCACCCCATCCCGACAAAACCTCAACACGCTATCTTGGCATAGCCCGCCAGACCCATAAGGACATCTTTCACCCAG
>QZKE01000036.1 GCA_003598015.1 Actinomycetota bacterium
GAGAGCTGGTCCAGATGCGGGTCGACCGGCGCTGGGGGTAGGGTGAGAGAGCGTGAAATCCCATACCCATCATCGCTGTTGAGGTCGGCAGCGGTACCGCATGTCCCAACCCGCGGCTTGCAACGCAAAAAGTGACCCCAAGTAACCTTTGGCACTTCCTTCAGAACTCCCTTCGAGCTTCCCCTTCCGGCTTTCGCCTTCCGGTTCTTCCCTCCGGTTGCCCCGCTGACCTTACCTCCAGCTCCTTGGGGTCACCTCTTACACTACTACTTTGGTAGTAGTACGTCAATAGCAATTTACCAGGATCTTTATAAAAAGCCGCGAGAGCCGGGAAGGACGCATAATACCCTGGAAGGAGCGTATCTTAGCTTGGTTTCCTGAAGGTCTGACGTGGTGCGCATGTGGTCGCTTCTATCCTATAACGCATGATCTCGCGCAGAAGCGCAAGGCAAAGAAAGCCTGCTTGTATACGGAAGCACACAATACATTTACCCCGGCTAAGTGCCCTTGTCGAGATAGCGCAGGACTACCTGGCGGGACCTCAAGGGCCGGTCCAGGAAGCTCTCCGAGAAGCGGAAGGCGGTTCCCAGCACATCCCGGCAGACGCGCGGGCTCTCCTCGCGGCAGGCAACGGTGGCCATATCCTCGCTCAGCAAGCAACGGATGAGGGAAAGACTATCGGGCGACATGGCCTGCAGGTTCTCCAGGCCGCGAGAGCAGTCTGCACAGGCGATACCTCCCCCGCTGAGGTCCAGGCAAGCCCTCCCCCCTTCGATCTTCCTGCCGCAGTGCAGGCAGCAATCGAGATGGGGATGATAACCGATGAGGGCACATATCTTGAATTCGAAGGCGGCCAGAAGGAGCGCCGGGTCGCAGACATCGCCCTCCAGAACGTCGAGGGTAACGCATAGGGCCTCGAAGATACGGGGTATTCTCTGGCCCTCGTGCAGTGACTTCTCGATCATCTCGAGCATGGCTTCCCCGAAGAGAAACTTGGCAAAATCGGCACGCACGGACTCATGGGAGCGGATGATCTCGACCTGTACCACCGTGTCCAGGTTCCTCCCCTCATGGAGCACGGCGTCGAGGTGGGTGAAGGGCTCGAGTCGCCCCCCGAATTTGCTCCTGGTACGTTTCACCCCTTTAGCGACGGCACGGCGCAGTCCGCGTCCCGCGGTGATCATGGTCAGGATACGGTCGGCCTCGCCCAGGTCATACGCGCGGAGGACGACAGCCTCTTCCTTATAGGTGGCCAATGCTGCCCTATTCCTCCTGGATGCTGCCGAAACGGCGTTCCCTGGATTGGAACTCCCTTATGGCATCGGCGAGGTTCTGGCGGCGGAAATCGGGCCAGAGGACTTCGGTGACATAGATCTCCGTGTATGCAAGCTCCCAGACGAGGAAGTTGCTGATGCGCATCTCGCCGGCCGTGCGTACGAGGAGGTCCGGGTCGGGGACCTCGGGGACGTATAGGTAGGAGCGGAACCTCTCCTCGTCCACCTCCGCGGGTTGGAGCCTGCCCGTGGAGATATCCGCGCAGAGGCCGCGGACGGCGTCGACGATCTCCGCCCTGCCTCCGTAATTAAATGCGATGTTCAAAGCCATGCCGGTATTGTTGCGGGTGAGCTCTACGGCGTTGTCGATAGCCTGCAGCGTGGATGCGGGTATCCTCTCCCTTCGCCCCATATGGCTTATACGGATGTTACGCTCGTGGAATTCCTCCACCCGGTTATTGAGGAGGTTACGGTTGAAGCTCATGAGGAATTCCACCTCGTTGTCAGGGCGGTTCCAGTTCTCGGTGGAGAAGGCGAAAAGCGATATCGCTCCGAGCTCCCACTCCGATGCGGAACGTACGATATCCGTGATCGATTCCTCACCAGCCTTATGGCCTGCTATACGCGGAAGATTACGGCGCTCGGCCCACCTGCCGTTACCGTCCATTATGATGGCAACGTGGCCGGGAAGTTTGCCCTCCGGCTTCAAGACCGTCACTTCATCCATTCTGTCCCAACCTCGCTCTCCCCATACTTTCGCCTAAAGGTCACCGGGCGCCTGCGACGGGTTCCCCCCGCCCTTATCCGCATCCCCGGCCTCTCCCTGGCCCGCCTCGTCCTGCTGTTTGAAGATTATCCTCTGGAGAGCATAGACGCCAAGGATGGAGATGGCGCAGCTCTTCTGCGCGGGCATCTTCGATGTGGGTATGTACAGCGAGCACTCGTCGTTGCACGGGGAGAGGGCTCCCATGATGGCGGAGACGCGGAACGGGCAATATGCACCGGGAACGTTTCCCATGGATACCTCCTAATGACTACCTTTTACCGCAATGCTATCATATTATCGCGCTATCGTTTCCAGGCAACGAGAGTATGCATCGCGAAAGTGACAGCGCCGCCCCTACGTTTAGAACTGACCATACGCACAAGCTTCCGATGACGTTGTGAATCAAGAAACAGAACAAGCGATTATGGAATTGGGATTTCGAGCTTCCGATGACTTTGCCGACACACCCCAAACTGCTGCCACGAATAGGCTGGCGAGAAATCCAATATCCATAATCGCTAACCCCCGGGGTAACCACGGAGAAGGCAACGTGTTTATAATAACGGATATGTTGAGCAATTGATGAAAGCAAGGAGTGGCTCACATTGTCGGGAGGAAGCCCCGGGGAGAAGACCCATCATGAGGACGGCGCCCTGGTACGCCGGGCCAAGGAAGAGAGAGAGGCCTTCGAGGCCCTCTACACCAAGTACCTCAAAAAGGTATATACATATATCTACTACCGCGTCGGGAACGTGGATGATGCCGAGGATATTACCGAGAGCGTCTTCCTGCATGCCCTCATCCACCTCAACCGCTATCAGGACCGGGGCATACCCTTCTCGGCGTGGCTGCTGCGCATCGCCCACAACCTGGTGGCGAACTGGCACCGCAACTCGAGCCGGCATCGCACCCTGGACCTCGAATCAGCTGAGCCGCTGTACGATACGTCACCTACTCCCGAAGAGGTCGTGGAGAGGCATGACGAGATACGCGAAGTACGCGCCATGCTCGAGAGCCTTCCCGAGGAGCGGCAGCAGGCTTTGATCCTGCGCTATGCAGAGGGAATGAAACATAAGGAGATAGGAGAGGTGATGGGCAAGAGCGCCGGCGCGGTCAAGGTGCTCATCCACCGCTCACTCATCAGCCTGAACCGAGGCCTTTCCGAGAAGGAGGATAGGCGATGAACGATATGCGGGCAAGGGAGAGGGGAAAAACCGGAGGGAAGCCTCACTACCGGAGCACGGTGAAGAGGCTCAGGGAGTATCTGCGGCCGGTGGAACCCGACCCGGAGTTCTCCAGGCGCCTGGAGGAGCTCTGCGAGAGCATGGGTGCGTGCGAGTTCTTCCAGAGCGAGGGCGAGATGAGGGAGGATGGTGGTCACAGGGGGATCATCATCGGCGGAGCGATCTGCTCCGCGCTTCCCTTCGTCGGGGTCGCGGCCTATGCGCTGAGAAGGCATCTGCTGCGGCGCCGCATCGTACCGGTCGGCATCTGACTTCTGCCAGGCCTGTTTTTGGGGACACCGGCCGGCCTATCGATGGTATCCGGGTTTCTGTCCAACGGGGAGCGGAAGCGAGGAGATATGGAGCGAGCACAGGTGTTTTCCGTGGTGCGTGCAGCCCTGGCCGAGGCGCTGGAGCTGCCCGAGGAGAATATCAACGAGGAGTCCAGGTTCAAGGAGGATCTAGAGGCCGATTCCCTCGACCTGGTGGAGCTTCTCCTGGAGATGGAGAAGGTATACGGCTTCAAGGTCAGCGACGAAGAAGCGGCGGAGATCCTGACCGTGGCCGACGCGGTAATCCTCATCATGGATAAAGCCGCCGCTTGAGCCGGTAAACACGGGGAAAGACGAAAGGCATGAAAGTAGGCATCCCGGGCGGGTTGCTCTATTACCGCTATGGCAGGCTCTGGAACTCGTTCCTGCGTGCCTTGGGTGCGGAAGTAGTGGAATCGGGCCAGACCACCCGTTCCATACTCACCTCGGGCGTGAGCAAAGCGGAGAACGAGAGCTGCCTGGCGGTCAAAGTATTTTACGGTCACGTCCTGGCGCTGCAGGACAAGGTTGATGCTTTGTTCGTGCCCCGCCTGGTGAGCGTGAAGAAAAGGACCCATACCTGTCCCAAGATGTTGGGCCTGCCGGACATGGCCCGGGCGGCGACCGGGGATGGCTCTACTATCATTTCTCCTACCATAGATTTCCAATCAGGACTATGGCATAATTACAAGGCCGTCTATTCCCTGGGCCGCATCTTCACCTCCAACCCCCTGCGCATCATCGGCGCGGGCATAAAAGCGTGGAGGGAGCACCGCCTCTATCTGGAGCGGCTCACCCTCGGGCTCGATCACAAGAGCGCGCTGGAGGGCGAGGCGGGGAGTCTCCTCTGCGAGGGTCGGGAGCTGAGGATAGGGGTGATCGGCCATCACTACAACGTCTACGATACCTTCACCACCATGTCTCTGCTAGAGCGCCTGGGTGGGATGGGCGTGGATGCGGTCACCGCGGACATGGTGCCGGAGAAGCTGCGCGACGAGGAGCTGAAGCGCCTGCCCAAGGATATCTACTGGAGTTACGAACAGGAAGTGGCGGGGGCGATCCTGGCCTGCAGCAGGCACCGACTGGTGGACGGCATCATCTTCATGATCTCCTTCCCCTGCGGCCCCGACTCCATCATCCGCGTCCTGTGCGAGCAGGAGAACAAGGCCATAGGCAACGTCCCCATGCTTACCCTGGTTATGGACGAGCACACCGGGGAGGGGGGCTTCCTCACCCGTATCGAGGCCTTCGTGGACATGCTGCGGCGCAGGAAAGTCAGGAACGAGGAGCCCCGGGAGGCGATAGCGGTATGAAGATCAGTTGGCCACACATGGGCAGCCTCGAGTTCGTCATGGGAAGCGTCTTCGAGGAGATGGGCGTGGATTACGTGCTGCCCCCGCCCAACTCCCAACGCACCCTGGAGCTGGGAGCGCGGCATGGCCCTGAGTTTGCCTGCTTCCCCCTCAAGACCACCCTGGGCAACTTCATCGAGGCTATCGAGAAGGGAGCGGACACACTGATCATGGTGGCCGGGCGCGGGCCATGCCGCTTCGGCTACTATGCGGAGACCCAGCGCCGCATCCTCGAGGAGGCCGGCTACGATTTCCGCATGGTGCCCCTCGAGTTCGAGCCCGCCAAGATACCCGCCACGCTGCGCAGGCTGCACGACCTGAAGCAGGGGAGGTCCTGGCTCTCCCTCTACCGGGCCATAAAGTTCGCCCTGAACAAGGCCTACCTCATCGACCGCCTGGAACGGCAGGCCCTGCACCAGCGCTACCTGGACCGGGAGAAGGGCGCCACCACCGCGGCCCTGAAACGCTGTTACGCACTGGTGTGGGATGCCGGCTCCTACGCCGCCCTGGACGGGATCGAGGAAGAGGCTTTCGCCATCATGCATTCCGTGCCCCGCGTGGAGCGCGAGGAAGTGAAAATCGGCATCGTGGGGGAATTCTATCTCGTCCTGGAGCCTTTCTTCAATCTCAACGTGGAGGAACAGCTGGGCAACCTGGGAGCGTACGTCGAGCGTAACATCTACCTTACCGACTGGCTGCGTCCTTCGGGGGAGAGGCCCGTACTGGGACATCGGGAGCACGCATCGGAGCTGCTGGCCATGGCGTATCTTACGCACAAGGTAGGGGGCGAAGGTATCTTTTCCGTAGGGGACACGGTCCTCTTTCATAACCAGGGATTCGACGGAGTGGTCCAACTCATGCCCTTCACCTGTATGCCCGAGACCATCGCCAAGAGCATCCTGCCCCTGGTCTCCCGCGACCTCGGGATCCCCGTGCTCTCGGTGGTCATAGACGAGATGACCGGCCGCGCGGGGGTCGCCACCCGCCTGGAGGCCTTTACCGACCTGGCGCGCTTCCGGCGCCGCGCACACGGGCGCGAGGCCGATCTGACCCTGCAGCCCGCTTTCTGATCCACGGGCAGTTCGTTCATCCCGCGACAACGGGACCACTTTCCGGAGAAGAACCTGGATCTTAAGGAAATGGCCAGCATAAAACCGACAGATGGTTTAATTACAGGACCTAAAACCTGGAATGATAAAGAACGGACGCCTCCGAACAATTAGGTGACAAACCACAACCGCCGGCTTGAAGAGGCCGGCCAACCGAAAGAAGGAGGCGTCTCATTAGTAGAGTATACATCGGTATCGACCTGGCAGCCAAATGTTGCTGGGGGGCGACAAGGAACCAGGAGGACGAGCTCTTGAACTCAGAGAAGTTCAAAACCAGCGAGGGGAACCTCGTCTCTCTTTCCGCACATCTCGGCGATGATTTCTCCGAATTACCTCAGGTCCTTCATCAGCCCCGGCAGTAGGAAATGAGCGGCACGCCGAGAAGGCCCAAGACCTGCTTCTGCAGATCCGTCAGGTCGGGATCGAAGGCCTGGACGGTCTCACCATCACGGGAAATAGTATGCCGTTCCGTCAGGCTGAAGAGGCGGAAGACCTGTTCCGAAGTGGGGCGGGAGGTAACCCGTTCCTCGGGATAGAGAGGCAGTTCAGAGATGCCCTCCCTGGCCATGGCCAGGCGCAATTCCCGCTCGATAAGGGCGCAGAGAAGCAGCGCCAGGAAGTAGCAGAAGAAGAGCGCCTCCACCCGGCCTTCGTTCTTGAGCAACACCGGGGCGATCTCCAGGCCGGACTTGGCCTGACAGAAGCGCTTCTCCACCTCGGGCTGGCGTTTGTGGGCACAGAAGACCTCGGACGCGGTCAGGCTCCGGTCGTTGGTCAGAAGCGGGTACATACCGTCCGATTTATGGTCGTAGGCGATGGCCTCTTCATCCAGCACCCAAGTGAGGGAGAAGCGCTTCTTGTCCTGGCGCACGTACTTGGTGTCGGGCCAGGGCCGCCCCCGCCTCTCCTGGCGGTAGGTATGTTCGGTCACCTGCTTCAAGCTTATCTTCAGGTAGCGGCCGGCGTGGTGGCGCTCGCAGATGCCGTCTATCCTCTTTCTCACCTCGTAGCGGGAGCGCAGGCGGCAACGGGGGCCCGAAAGCGTCTCGGCCAGGTCGGAGAGATCCTGCTCGGCCGAGGCGATCCTCTCCCGGCGGGATTGCGCCTGGCGCAGTCGCAGAAGCGTGCTGAAAACCCAGAAGAGCGGCCAGCCTTCCTGGGAGCAGACGCGGTAGCGCACCACGAAGCAGCGGTCCCGGGGGCCTCCCTTGCCCTTGGGGTTTTCCCGTGTCCCTGACCTTTTCCCAGGCCGGGGCGTGGTCCTGGATCCAAGCCCGGAACTCGGAGTCTTCCGACCGGCTGCGGGGCAGCACACAGACGAAGCGCCCGCCGCGGCGGTCTATGTACTCCGTGGCCTCTTGCGAGCAGAGCTTGGAGTCGGCCACGTAGAGGAAGCCGGGGCTCCCCACGGCTGCCCTCAAGGCATCCCGGGTCTCTTCATGGCTGCGGGAATCCGAGGCGTTGCCGGCGCAGCAGCGGAACATGATCGGTACCCCTCCGTCTGAGGTGGTGGTGAGGATAAACAGCAGCTGTTTCAAATCAGGCCGATGGTCCTTGGAGTAACCGTAGGTGATGAAAGGGGCTTTCTTGCCCCGGATGCTGCGCCCCTTGGCTTTCGAGTGCGCTCCACAGAACTTGACCGTGGTGGAGTCGTTGTGCAGCTCGGAAAGGGTAAGGGCGAACCTCTTCTGCGCGGCGATCACCACCTCGGTGGTGAGAGAGGCCCGGTCGGCATCGAAGAGGCGGTCCAGCGCCCGGCCCACCGCGTCGTCGGCGAGCGAGTCGGCCTCCCCCCGGCCGAGACCGAAGCCCTCCGGCGCGAACGAAGAGACCGCCTCCGCCAACCTGTAGACCGGCTCCCTCTCGCATGCTATGGAGCGCACCAGCACCCCGACGGCCTTGGCGTAGGCCAGGCGGCAGCGCCCGTCGGAGGTGGGGACGGCGGCATCGATCAGTTCGGCCAGCCCGAGTATTGAGATGAAATGGTTGAGCAGGGGCAGCGGCCCCAGGCGTTCGGATGAAAGCTCGAAAGGCCCCTGCATGTTCCCCCTTGACTCTTTACTCTACTTGCTATACTATAACAGCAAGTGTATTTCTCTGTCAAGGGGTCAAGATGCCGAAAAAGAGGAGCGCCGAGCGCCGCATAGCCGAGATTAAGGAGAAGATATCCGGGATGTACCTGGTCTGTGCGGGAACGCTTCAGGAACGCATGAAGACCTGCGGCAGGTCCTACTGCCGGTGTTCGGAAGATCCAGAGGCAATGCACGGCCCCTACTACGAGTGGACCCGTTACGTCGACGGCCGCCTCGTCAGCAAGACGTTATCACCGGAACAGGCCCGGGTGCTCGAGAAAGCCATCGCCAATTATCGCGAAACAGAGGATCTCCTCAACGTCTGGAAGCAGATATCAGCCGAGAGCATCCTGGGCATGAAGAAGCAAAAAGGCTAGTTGAGCTGGGAACTTAATTCGGAGATATCTGTTCTGAGATGTGCGAAAGGAGAACCTCGTAGCCTACGTGAGCGCTCAGGGAAGAGAAGCTGTGGTGCTGCTGGAGGAGTGCGACCTCGCGGGCTGGGCGCAGCGGGTGCTCATCCCCCACGCCGAGAAGGTGGCCGTGTGCGAGCCCCGGGCCAACCTCTGGATCCACCGCGATGCGGTAAAGACCGACAAGATCGATGCCGCGAAACTCGCAGACATCGCCCGGCTGGGCAACTACAAGGAGGTCTACCACACCGCCGACGAGAGGATCTACGGGCTCCATGCGGCGGTCAGGGCCTACGACCGCATGGTGGGAAGGACCACGGCACTCAAGAACCAGATCAAGGCGGAGCTGCGGGGCGCGGGCATCATCTGCGAGGGGGCCGGGGTCTACGGCAAGCGGGGACGCGAGCGGGCCATGGCCCTGCTGGCCAGCCCGCACCTGCGGGAGATACTCGCCTCCGAATACGAGCATCTGGACTTCCTCCTGCGCTCCCAGGCCGAGGCCAAGAGGCGTTTCGTGCGCCTGGGCCAAGAGGTCGGCATCTGCCGGGCGTGGCAGGAGATCCCCGGGGTGGGCCCGGTGGGGGCGGCCCGCTTCTGCGCCTGCGTAAAGTGCCCGCACCGCTTCCCGGGAAGGAGCCAGCTGTGGCGCTACTCCAGCCTGGGGGTGCCCCAGTCGGAGACCGGGGGCAAGAGCCTGCGCCGGCAGCACCTGGACCCCTCGGGGAACGGGGCCCTGAAGGACGTCTCGAACAAAGCCTTCCGGGCCGCCCTCAGAACCCGCGGGGACAACCTCATCAAGCGGGCCTATGCGCGCTCGCTGGCGGCAACCGGCAAGGAGGATCACGCCCGCCTCAATGTCCAGCGCAAGATACTGGCCATCATGTGGGCCATGTGGAGGGATGGCACGGCGTACGACGACGACATGGATCTGAAAAACGGGGCCTGCGGGGCTCGCTTGTAGGGGAGCCGCGGATGGGTATGCCCACCTCGCGCGGCGGTTCGCCTCTTTGCCTTGCGAGCAGACCGGGCTGCCGGGAAGTCTCACTTGGGGTCATATCCCGCCCTCCCGAAAGGGGGGCGAGGATCCAAGACCTGGATAGGCCCCGGCATGCAGGCCCCATCATTCCATAGCACGCCCCGCCCATGGGGCGGGAGATGCTCGTAAAGGTGACTGGCCCCTTCCGAAAGGGGTCTGGGAAAGCTTACCCTTGACTTGGGTCTTTAAAGGTGACCCCAAAGACTCCGAGGCCAACCCACGCTTCTAGGAGAAGAAACTCGTTTCTCAACCCGCCCTGGAAAAGCATGCTACCCGTGGATTTATGGCTGGACACCGGCTGGACACCGCAATTGACAGAAGATAGCAGGAGGAGTAAGAAGGTCTAATAGAGCGCATAGCTGCGCCGCCCGGAGCCAGATGGGTATTTCACCACTCGCGGCTGCACGGGGGAGGGATCGCTAATGCATATCATCGTCACCGGTTGCGGTAGAGTCGGCTCCCAACTCGCGCAATTCCTGTCCTATGAGGGGCACGACGTGGTGATCATAGACCGTGAAGCGGAATCTTTCTCGCGCCTGGGCGGCGGGTTCAACGGCGTCACCCTCACGGGTATCGCCTTCGACGAGGGGTTGCTCAAGGAAGCGGGTATCGAGTACGCGGACGCACTGGCGGCGGTGACCAATTTCGACAACACCAACCTCATGGTCGCGGAGATAGCGACCAAGATATACCATGTCCCGACGGTGCTGGCGCGCCTCTACAATCCCGAGAACCGCCAGGCGTTCGTGCGTCTTGGAATAGATTTCGTCTCTGGCACCACGCTGCTGGCGGAGATGATCATGCGCAAGCTGCTGCAGAGCGATCTTATCGTGCACCAGGACCGCCTCGAGGTAGAGATGAGGGTGATCGAGTTTGCCGTGCCCTGGCTGGGAGGCAGAGTCATGGCCGGCGATTTCGAGGATGGGATCAGCTCTCGCATCCTGGCCCTCGAAAGATCCGGGCGGCTGTTGCGGTGGGATGAAAGTACGCGGCTTCTTGTCGGAGACAGGGTCGTGCTGGCGGCAAAGAGAGAAGGCATGGGACGATTGCAGGAGATAATGGAGAGGATGGGTGTGAAATGAAACACGCCCTTGTTACCTGGTCGTTTGTGGCACGGCAGAGGTCGGTGAGGATATAAAAGCATGAGAATAGTGGTGGCAGGGTGTGGACGTATTGGAGCCATGTTGGCCCAGATGCTTTCTCTCGACGGTCATGAAGTAGTCGTGATCGACAGGGATGTCTCAGCGTTCGACAGGCTGTTCAAGGGATTCCCGGGTGAAGCCGTCGAAGGGATAGCGTTCGATATCGAAACCCTGAAGAAGGCGGGCATAGAGAAAGCCGATGCCTTTGCTGCTCTGACTAATTACGATAATACTAATCTCATGAGTGCGGAGGTGGTAAAACATATTTTCGGTGTGCCACGCGTGGTAGCGCGTATTTTCAATCCGGATAAGGAGGGCACCTACCAAGCATTAGGGTTGGATTACGTGGTGGGCACGCAATTCGTCGCCCACTATATCCTGGAGATGATCCAACCCCCTCTGGTGAGGCGGCGAGCCAGATGCTGCGAGAACCGGCTGGAGCTGGTGGAGTTCGACTGCCCGGCCAGATGGGCGGGGCAGACCATGGAATGGTGCGAGAAGCAGGTGCCGGTCTGGATCTCCTACCTGGTTAGAGGCGACGCATCACTGATACCCGATTGGGATACTCGCCTGGAAGAGGGCGACGAGATAACCGCTCTTGCCACAGCTAAGGCCGTTTCGAAACTTGAGAGGTATCTCAGGAGCAAGAAAGAGGGTGAAAGAAATATATATCGTCATCGGCGGCGCTGGTAAGGTGGGTTCGTTCCTGGCCGAAAGGTTGGCGGATAGAGGCCATGCCGTTACGGTTATCGAAAAAAAGGAAAAGACTTGCCGGGCGCTTGCGACCTCGCTGGACGCCATCATCATCCATGGGGACGCCTGCGACAGCTATTACCAGGAAGAAGCACAGATGAATCGGGCACATATTTTCACCGCGGTCACCGGTGACGATGATGACAACATGGTGGCGTGCCAGCTGGCCAGCTCTTCTTTTGGCGTACCCAGATTGATAGCCCGGGTGAACAACCCCAAGAACGAAGAGATTTTTCGTCTTATAGGTATCGACGCCGTTTCAAGCACCAGCATCATCGCGGAACTTATCGAGAGCAAGAGTAGTGTGGGTGAGGTCATAACCCTGCACATGATGCATAAGGGCAGGCTGGCCATGGTGGAGATCGATGTGCCGGAAACAGGCAGTCCAGCATGTGGAAAAGCGGTAAGGGAACTGGGGCTACCGCGGGATTGCGTGCTCGTCTCCATCGAGAGAGAAGGCGAGGTGCTTGTTCCTAAAGGGGGAGATCTAATCCTACCGGGAGATGCTGTTGTCGCCGTAACCTCGCTGGACAAAGAGAACGATTTCAGACAGGCTCTACTGGGAGAAGCTCCACCCCGTGCACTGGAAGGGGATATACGATGAAAGGACACACGGAAAGGCCGATGAGGAATACCGGCCGGATATCCTTGGGCATTTCCTGGCGCAAGATACCTGGATATGCCAGGGGAATGCTGGTAGAGGCTGCGGCAGTGGTGGTGATCTCAGGGGCCGCCCTGCTCGTCATGTACCTGGTAAAGGCCATCGTGCGGTGATACTGAAGCCATCGCGGGACGACGCCAAACTCATCGGCTGGGGTATAGGCCGGGTAATCCTCGGTGTTGGCTTGCTCATGACCGTTCCCCTGGCGGTATCGTTAATCTGCTCGGAATGGAACGTTGCCCTGGATTTCCTCATCGGCATGCTCTGCTGCACGGCCTTCTGGCTGGCGATGGAGTTGACCTGCAAGACGGATCGGGACTTCGGGTGGCAGCACGGATTGATCGTCGCCTCGGGTGGCTGGCTGGTAGCTATGGTCTTCGGGGCCATCCCGAGCTTCCTGTCGATGCATTATGAGACCTTCCTCGACGCCTGTTTCGACCTCATGAGCGGATACACTACAACCGGCCTCTACCTTTTACAGGACCTGGACCATCTCTCTCACGGAATGAACATGTGGAGGCACCTGCTTACCTACGTGGGAGGCCAGGGGATCATCGTCATCGCACTGACCTTCCTCTTCGCCGGAACGGCAGGGGCTTTCAAGATCTACGCGAGCGAGGGGAAAGAGGAGAAGCTCCTCCCCAATGTCATCAGCACCGCGCGGGCCATCTGGATGATCAGCCTCAGTTACCTCTTCGTAGGGAGCGCTCTCCTCTGGATAGCGCTGCTCAGGGAGGGGATGCCGGTTGGGCGAGGGTTCCTGCAAGCGGTATGGCTCTTCATGGGGTCATGGTCCACGGGTGGTTTCGCGCCCCAGAGCCTCAACCTCCTCTACTATCACAGCCTGGCCATTGAAGTCATCACCATGGTCATCTTCGTCATCGGTTCCCTTAACTTCGCGCTGCATTACGCGGTATGGACGGGTAAGGTCGGCGAGATCTGGCGCAATATCGAGGTAAGGTCGTTTACTTTTACCATCATGCTGGGTAGCGTTATCCTGTCCATCGGCTTCGCCAAGTTCGGGGTCTTCACGCACTTCTCCGAGTTCTTCCGCAAAGGATTTTATATCCTCATATCCGGGCATACCACTACCGGGAACAGCACCGTTTATTCCGTCTCCCTCTACAGGGAATTCGGATTCATAGCCATGTGGGCGGTGATCATGGTGATGGCCATCGGTGCCAGCGCCTGCTCCACGGGAGGCGGTTTCAAGGGGCTGCGCATGGGCATCCTCTTCAGGTACCTGCGCGGCGAGGTAAGGAAGCTGGCTTCTCCCGAGTCGGCCGTGGTCGCCGAGAAGATACACCACGTCAAGGACATCTGGCTGGACGACCCCATGGTCAAGGGCGCGATGTTCATTATCGTATGCTATGCGGTTACCTACGCCCTGGGGGCCATGCTGGGGATAATGTATGGGTACGATCCCAACGTCGCCATCTTCGATGCGGTATCCGCGGGCAGCAACACCGGCCTCTCGGCGGGGCTCACCTCACCGCTTATGCCCGCCGCCATGAAGGTCTACTATATCTTCGCCATGTGGGCGGGGAGGCTGGAGTTCGTCTCCATTATCGCCCTCTTCAGCTTCGGCGGTGCTTCCATCCGGGGCAGGAAGGGGAGGAAAGGATGAGAGTCGTAACCAGCCTGGTGGGAGCAATCACGGTAATCATACTAGTCCCTGCCTGCGCCCTTCTTTCCTCGACCACGTATGCCTTTGCTGATGGAGAGCGGGTAACGACCCAGGAGCTGATCGAGAATGCCGAAGCATACGACGGGCGGAAAGTGGTGATCGAGGGGGAGGTCGTAGGGGACATCATGATCAGGGGTACCCATGCCTGGATCACCGTGAACGATGACACCTTTAGCGAACGCAGCCGGGAGGAGGGCGGAGAGCTCACGGGTATATCTAATTACGGTATCGGGGTCTGGCTTCCCGCACGGGAGGTGGAAGAGATAAGGATACTGGGGGGATACAAGAGCAAAGGCGACCGCGTGAGGATTCAGGGCGTCTTCCACCGCGCGGATCCCGAAAACGGCGGGGATATGGACATCCACGGCACCTACCTGGAAGTGCTCGAACCCGGTTATCCGATCAACCACCCCTTCGCCTGGTGGAAGCTGATTCTCATACTGGCCTTCTCCGTGGTGGTGTTATTGCTCGGCGGTATGTGGTGGAAGAGGTCTCGGGCTTCTTGACACCCCGTGCCAACACCAGTAACCTCCTTACTTGTAGCGTCTTTCCAGGCTCCAGCATGATGATGCTGCATCTTAAGCGGAGATAGCGCCACGGTCGCGAGGTCGGGAATGCGGGATATCGCGAACATACACAGATTTAATATCGACGAAGTCTACGACGCATTGGAGACTTCCCCGCAGGGGCTCAGTACAGAGGAAGCAGAGAGACGCCGCGAGGAATACGGCCTCAATGAGATACGCAAGATAAAGGGCACGCCGCTCTGGAAAAGATTCATATCTCACTTCACCCATTTCTTCGCCATACTGTTGTGGATCGGTGCTGCCCTGTCATTCGTCGCCGATCAGGCCGCACTCGGATATGCGATTATCGGTGTGATCTTCATCAATGCCACTTTTACCTTCGTGCAGGAATACAAGGCGGAGAAAGCGACCGAAGCGCTGAAGAGACTCTTGCCGCTCATGGCGACGGTCATCCGGGACGGCGAGGAGATAGAGATTGAGGCTGCGAAACTGGTACCAGGCGACTTCATGATACTGCGAGAGGGAGACCATGTATCCGCCGACGCGCGCCTTATCGGCAGCGCAGAACTGCGCACGAACAACTCCGCCCTCACCGGTGAATCGGAACCGGTGCGGCGCAACGCCAACCCTGTGCTGGATGAAGAGATGTCCATTACCGACAGGCTCAACCTGGTGTTCACGGGAACCACGGTAGCTATAGGCTCTGGAAAGGCCATAGCCTACGCAACCGGCATGAACACCGAATTCGGGAAGATCGCCGCCATGACCCAGGCGGTGGAGGACGAGGAGTCGCCCATCCAGTTGCAGATGAAGAGGATCACCAGGTTCGTGGCAGTAATCGCCTTGGGGCTGGGGATTCTCTTCTATCTCCTGGGCCAGTTCGTGGTCAAGCTCCCTTTCGCGGACAATCTGATATTCGCCATCGGCATCATTGTCGCCAATGTGCCGGAGGGATTGCTCCCCACGGTAACATTATCGCTGGCCATGGCCACCCAGCGCATGGCCAAGCGCAATGCCCTGGTGAAGAAACTATCCAGCGTGGAGACCCTGGGTTCCACTACCGTGATCTGCACGGACAAGACTGGCACCCTTACCCAGAACGAGATGACCGTGCGCAGCCTGTGGACACCCTGGGTCGAGGTATCCGTGGCCGGTGTAGGCTATGCCCCGGAGGGTGAGTTCCTCGCGAGCGGCAACGGAAACGGGAAGGGGGAGAAGCAGAAGAAGCTCTCCAGGGAGGAGATGGCTCGACTGGACATGGCATTGAAAGCCGCCGTCCTCTGCAACAACTCGCGCCTGGTGGAAGGTGAGGAGAAAGGCACCTACAAGATAATCGGCGATCCAACAGAGGGCGCGTTGCTGGTTCTCGGCGGCAAGGGCGGAGTGGATCCGGGTGAGGCAGTGGGAAACAGCAAGCGCATAGCGGAACTGCCCTTCGATTCGGCCCGCAAGATGATGAGCGTCATCTACGAGGAGAAGGGAGGAAAGATCGCCTACAGCAAGGGTGCCCCTAACGTGGTCCTCGAGCGCTGCTCCCATATCCTGACCAAAGAGGGGGTTCGGGAGATAAGTCCGGAAGACAGGGACCGCATCAAGGGAGTCAACGACCGCTATGCCCGCTCCGCGCTGCGCGTCCTGGCCTTAGCCTCACGCACCATGCCGCCTGAGCTCTCCGGCTACGATATAGACAATACCGAAACCGGCCTGACCTTCCTCGGCCTGGCGGCCATGATGGACCCGCCACGGCCGGAGGTGGAGGAGGCCATCAAGAAGTGCCGTACCGCCGGCATCAGGGTGATCATGATCACGGGGGACTACGGCCTCACCGCCGAATCCATCGCCAGGCGTATCGGGCTGGTAACGGGACAACCCAGGATCATAACCGGCATGGATTTGGAGAATATGCCCGACGAGGAGCTATCCATGCACCTGCGGGACGAGGAGGTGCTCTTCGCCCGCGTCTCGCCGGAACACAAGATGCGCATCGCCCAGGTGCTCAGGGGTATGGGCGAGGTGGTGGCCATGACCGGCGACGGCGTCAACGACGCCCCCGCCCTCAAGGCCGCCGATATAGGCGTGGCCATGGGCGTCACCGGGACCGATGTGGCCAGGGAGGCTTCGGAGATGATCCTGGTGGACGACAACTTCGCCTCTATCGTGGCCGCGGTCGAGGAAGGCCGGGCCATCTTCGACAATATCCGCAGGTTCATCACCTATATACTGGCTTCGAACATACCGGAGATCGTGCCCTTCATCCTCTTCGTCATGTTCAACATACCCCTGCCCCTGACCATCATCCAGATCCTGGCGGTGGACCTGGGGACCGACCTGCTGCCCGCCCTGGCGCTGGGCACGGAGAAGCCCGAGCTGGGGATCATGTCGCGCCCGCCCCGCTCCCGGGAGGAGAAACTGCTCAATATAAGGGTACTGTTGCGCGCCTACGGGTTCCTGGGGCCCCTGGAAGCCCTGGTGTGCATGCTTGGCTATCTGTATATGTTCAACTGGAGGTGGGGGGCGGAGCTGAGGGCTTACGCTGAGGCGAACCCCCTGGTTTACGCGAAGGCCACCACCATGTCCCTGACCGGCATCATGATGACCCAGATAGGCAACGGATTCGCCTGCCGCACCAACGTGGAGTCCGTATTCAAGGTGGGTTTGCTCTCCAACCGCCTGTACCTGCTCGGCATAGCGAGCGAGGTCTCGTTACAGGTGCTCATCGTGTACGTGCCCCTCCTGAACAAGGCCTTTGAAACCGCCCCCATAGCCTGGTCGGACTGGTTGTTCCTGGTTCCCTTCATACCCATATGTACGGTAGCGGACGAGATCCGCAAGCTCATATTGCGTACCTATCTGAGGCGCCAGAAAAAGGGCAGGGAGGGATGAGGGCATGTTCCTGGGGTTTGAAGACGGTTGGTGTTACTATCGTTACAGGGAGCTGAGCGCTCGTTGCGAGTCGACCTGTGAAGGAGATCATGCCATGATTCCCGCGATGTGGGAGGTGAAGAGATGCACGTGGTCATAGGTGGCTGCGGCAGGGTCGGTTCCTACCTCGCTTACATGCTCGAGCGAGAGGGGCACTCGGTGGCCGTCATCGATAAGGACCCAGAGTCGTTCGAGAACCTGTGGGACGGCTTCTCGGGCAAGAAGATAAAGGGAGTGGTATTCGACCGCGATGCGCTGGTGGAGGCGGGTATCGAGAGGGCGGACGCTTTCGCCTCCGTGACCAGCGGCGACAACAGCAACATCGTCAGCGCCCGTCTGGCCAAGGAACATTTCCGCGTCCCCAAAGTCATAACCCGCATCTACGACCCGCGGCGAGCGGAGATATACCGCCGCTTGAACATACCCACCATCGCCAGCGTCGCCTGGGCGGGGCACCGCATGCTCAGTTTCATCTCCCACGCGGAACTGGACAGCGAATACCAGTTCGGCAACGGCGAGGTGGACCTCATCCGCATCGAGCTGCCGCCCCAGCTGGCGGAGCGGAGCGCGGCGGATATCAACGTCCCCATGGAGGTGCAGGTAGTGAGCGTGGTGCGTGGGGCCAGCGCCCGCCTGGCGACGCAGGGCACTATCTTCAAGGAGGGGGACATCCTGTACATCGCCGTTGCGAAGGAAAGCCAGGGCAAACTCGAGCGCCTGCTGGGCCTGAAGTGAGGGGATGAACATGCGCATCATAGTGCTGGGCGGGGGTATGGTAGGACTCCACATGCTCACTTCCCTTCGGGACGACCACCAGGTGATCGTGGTGGAGAAACGCCAGGACAGGGTGGACGAGCTCAAGGAGAAGTTCCCGGATGCTGATGTCCTGCACGGCGACGCCTGCGAACCCTCCGTCCTGGATGCCGCCCAGGTGGCGGGGGCCGACGTGGTCGCCGCGGTCACCGGAGACGACGAGGACAACCTGGTGATATCGTATCTGTCCAAGTTCGAATACGGCGTTCCGCTGGTTTTCGCCCGGGTTAACAATCCCAAGAACGAATGGTTGTTCACCCCGGACTGGGGCGTCGACGAGGCCGTCTGCAGCGCTTCCATCATCGTGCAGCTGGTACAGGAGGAGCTGACCCTGGGAGAGATGGTCACCCTGCTCAAATTACGGCGCGAGAACCTCATGGTGGAGGAAATACAACTCGAGGAAGGAAACGCGGTGGTGGGGAGAACCATCAGGGACATCCCCCTTCCAACTAAAACGCTGGTGGCCACCATATTGCGCGATCGCCGTATCCTCATACCACGGGGGGACCTGACCCTGTTAGCCGGAGACAAGATCCTTTTCATATCCGAGCCCGACAAAGTCGAGGAGCTCAGGAAGCTGCTTGGCCTGGTGTGAGAAGCAAGTGATATGCAGGTTATTATAGCCGGCTGCGGCAGGGTCGGCTCGCAGCTGGCTCTTCTCCTGTCCAGCGAGGGCCATAACGTGGTGGTGATCGACCGCGACCCCCAGGCATTCCACCGCCTGGAGATGTCCTTCAACGGGGCGACCCTCACGGGCGTGGCCTTCGACCTCGACGTCCTCGAGGAAGCGGGCATACGGGATGCCGATGTCTTCGCAGCTCTCACCAACTACGACAATACAAACCTCATGGCCGCGGAGGTGGCCAGGGGGATATATGGAGTGGAGAATGTAGCCGCGCGCCTCTACAACCCCGACAAGGAGAAGACCTTCCAGGCCCTGGATATCGACTACATCTGCGGGACCACCATCCTCGCGGAGCAGTTCATGCAGAGGATAGTGCGCGACAGGCTGAAGGTCCTCGCCTGGACGGCCAACAACCGGGTCCTGCTGGTGGAGTTCGCATGCCCTCAGTCTCAGCGGCAAGCCCGTGGGCAGGCTGGAGAGAGAGGAGATGCTGCGCGTGGGCCTGGTGTCCCATGCGGGCAGGACGGAGGTGGCCACGCGGGAGCCGATCATGCTGAGGGGGGACAAGGTGGTAGCGGCGGTACTGGCGGGGCGCCAGGACAGGGTGAGGAAGATGGTGGAACCGGGCTGGACCCTGGGAAGAAAGGGAAGACGCGAGAAAGCGCCGGTACGGTGAGCCCGCTTGGTATACTGGTGATGGCGCGGATGGCATCGAAAGGCGGGTGAACGGAGATCAAGATCGTGATCATGGGCGGAGGAAAGGTGGGAGCTTTCCTGGCCGAGGCGCTGGACGGCAAGGGGCACCGCGTAGTGGTGATCGAGCGCAGCCAGGAGCTGTGCGAACGCCTGGCGACCTCCACGACGGCGGTGATCATCCATGGTGACGGCTGCGACCTGCGCTACCAGGAGGAGGCCGACGTCGGCGGCTCCGACGTCTTCGCCGCGGTCACGGGAGACGACGACGACAACCTTGTCGCCTGCCAGCTGGCCAAGACCTATTTCCAGGTCCCGCGCACAGTGGCGCGGGTCAACAATCCGAAGAACGAGCGTATCTTCAACAAGCTGGGGGTGGACGCCATATCCAGCACCACGGTCATCGCCCAGCTCATCGAGGAACGCACCACGGTGGGCGATATCATCACTCTGCACACCCTGAAAAAGGGCAAACTGGCCGTGGTGGAGCTGGACCTCCCCGAGGACCGCTGCCGCTCCTGCGAGGTACCACTGCGAGACCTCGGCCTCCCCCGGGGCTGCGTCCTGGTATCCATAATCAGGGGAGAGGACGTGATCATACCCCAGGGTAAGGACGTCCTGCAGCCCGGCGATACGGTGATCGCGGTCACGGAACCGGAGAAGGAAGCCGAGCTCAAGAACATCCTGACGGGGTAGGAAACCTACCTGCCGTGCTATATAATCGTACATTATCCTAATAGTTTCACCTGCCCGTGAGGGGCGCCCGCAGGAGAAGCAGGCTGCGGGGCTCACGCTTCGGGTTATCATGCCACCACCTGCACTACGTGGAAGTCCAGGCAATGAGCGGAAGAGCGATCATTCGTGCGCGCTCCGCGGTTGGTGTCATTACTCCGCGTTAACGCAGGATGGGGGGGAGGAAGAGGAAAGCAAAGGCTGGGCCGCGGGGAGGAGCAGCCGGCTTGATGCCCGTCATGCAAGGTGCTTGAAAACGGGACAGAGAAAATATAATATTAGGAAGTCTGAAATTTATATTTCAAGGTCCGAAATTGATGTTGAGAAGTGCTGAAATCGTATATGCGGGCAGGGAGCACGGGAGGCCTTCCATGGCCCACTAGTCGGGCATGTGAAAGGCACGATGCGGGCGGCGGTTCGCATGCACGGGAGGACAATGCATCATGGGCTCGATGGTGGAAAAGCTGCGCCTGGTAAGAGAAGCAGAGGACAAGGCGGAACAGACAACAAGATACTACCGCCAGATGGCGGAGGAGAGCATCTCCGCGGCCAGGGAGGATGTCCTCAAGCTCAAGCAGGAGTCGGAGGCGAAGGCGCGCGAGGAAGGCGAAGCGGAGATGCGGCAGATGATCGAGCACGCCAGGATGGAGGCGGAGGAGCTCCGGGTGGAATACATGTACGACAGGATGAGGCTGCTGGCCGTGGTGGTGGAGAGGCGCAAGGATGCGGTCGCCTATCTCATGGAGAGGCTGGAGAGAGGGGACTGAGCGGCTGATGGGAACGCGGGAGTGAAGGATGCCCATAGCTAGGATGAGCAAGGTCTCCATACTGGCCCCCCGGGACACGAGGGAGGAGCTCGTCGACCGCCTTCAGCACCTGGGTGCCGTGCATATCAACGATTTCGCGGCGGCCGCCACGCAAGACGAGGAACTGAAATGGTTTCATAGCCATTTCGAGCCCGATACCAGGCCGCTGCGCCTGTCCATCGCCAAGACCGAATTCATCGTCGAGCTTTTTGAGCGCTTCGAGGACGCCAAGGGCGGCCTCATCTCCGGCCTGCTCAAAGGCCAGGTACACCTGACGCTCGAGGAGTTCGAGGAGGTGGAGCGGGAGTGCGACCTGGAGGCCGCCTATGGCGAGCTCGAGGAACTGGATGTTCGGCACCGGCATGCCGAGAACGCCATCTCCGACCTGGAGGACGATATCGCCGCCATGCTTCCCTGGAAGGCATTGGATTGCCCCCTGGGGGAGATGGCGGAGCTGGAGAGCTTGCGGCTGAGAACGGCCATCGTCAATGCCGCTGTCCTCGCCGCCTGGAAAGAGGAGATGGAGGAACGCTGTCCCCATACGTATTGGGAGGAGATAAACCGGGACAGGGAACGGGTATACGTGGCGGCCATAGTGCACCTGGATGACCTGCCGGACTTCGACGTACTCTCCTCGGAGCTCGATCTCGAGCAGGTGCAGCTGGGCGGCAAGAAAAGGACCGTAGAGGAGGAGATAGTCCTGGCTGGCGAGAAACTCACCGCCGAGAGAGAGAGGAAGCAGGAGCTGGAGAAGAGGATAAAGGACCTGCTGCCCATCAAACCCAAGGTACTGGCCCTGTACGATTATCTCCACAGCCAGCTCGCCAAGGAGGAGGCCAAGAGGAGGTTCCTGCATACGGAGAAGACCATAGTCGTAGGGGGTTGGGTGGAGGAGAGCCGCGAGGCCGAGGTGCGCGAGAACCTGGAGCGGCTGGGCGTAACCCTGGACGTAGATTTCTCGCCCCCCGGGGAGGAAGAACTGGCGCCGACCCTCCTGGTGAACCGGCGCCGCATCCGCCCCGCCGAGACCCTCATCCAGCTCTTCGGGCTGCCCGACCGCACCGAGACCGACCCCACCCCCTTCGTCGCTCCCTTCTTCATCCTCTTCTTCGGCATGTGCATCGGCGACGTGGGCTACGGGCTGATCCTGGCTGGAGCCTTCTGGCTGGCCCTTAAGAAGCTCGACGTGAGCGACAACGTCAGGAGGTTCCTGCGCCTCTTCATGTACTGCGGGATCGTATCCATCGTGGTGGGCATCCTTACCGCGGGATACTTCGGGATCGATAGCTTTCGCATCGCCCTCTACGGGGAGAATGCGGGGCTTCCCGCATATATAAAATTTCCCGGCACCATGGACCTCCTCTACAAGCCCATTCCCTTTATGATCATCTGCCTGGCCCTGGGGCTCATCCACATCTCCATCGGGGTGGCCATCGAGATGCGCGACAACATGCGCCATAACTCCGTGTGGCTGGGCATATGCGAGCAGGGGACCACCTTGATATTCTGGTTCGGTATAGCGGTTGCGGCTTTTGGATACGGGATTAAAGTACGGCCTATCGGCCTTGCCGGAATATGCATCGCAGGGCTGGGAATAACCGGTGTTATTCTCCTTTCCAATATAACCAGTAAGAGCATCGCGGGGAAATTTTTCGGCGGGCTCTACAACCTCTACGGGCTGCTCGCCAGCACCATCGGAGATGTGGCATCCTACCTGCGCCTCTACGCCCTGGGACTGGCCACCATCGCCATAGCGATGGTCATAAACATCATGGCCAGTCTAATGTGGGGTATTCCCCTCCTGGGGATTATTGTCCTTATAGTAATCCTGCTGGGCGGTCACGCCTTCAACCTGGCGGTGAGCTTCCTCAGCGCCTTCGTGCACCCCCTGAGGCTGCAGTACGTGGAGTTCTTCAGCAAGTTCTACGAGGACGGCGGGGAGCCCTTCGTCCCCCTCGCGATCGAGACGCGCAAGACCGTGATAGATAAAGAATAGAGGAGGTAGATATGGACGTAGCTACTTTCGGCGGGCTGACCGGCCTGCACTGGGCCCTGCTGGGGGCGGCGGTGGCGGTGATCGGGGGAGGCGCCGGCTCGGCCATGGGCATCACCTACGTCGCCAATGTGGCCGGGGGCATACTCACCGAGATGCCCGACCGTTTCGGGCCCCTGCTGCCCCTGGTGGTCATCCCGGGCACGCAGGGCATATACGGATTCATCACCGGAGTGTTGGTGATCTTCATCATGAAACCAGGAGTAGAAGAGGGTTGGGCCGCGCTCCCAGGCAGCCTGGGATTTCAGATCTTCCTGGCCTGCCTGCCGGTGGCCTTCGTATGCTTCGTCTCCGGCGCCTACCAGGGCTTGACAGCCGCGGGGGCGGCGGGAATGGTGGCCAAGCGGCGCGAGGAGATGGGGCGAGCCCTGGTGCTCCCGGCGCTGGTGGAGACCTACGCCGTGCTCTCCCTCATCGTCACCATCCTCATGTTCTTCCTGGTGATCTCGCCCAACCTACCGAAGGGATGAATGGAGCGGTTTGATGGTGGACAGAGGAGCATAGCATGTCCTTCGAGAGGCTGCTGGAGAAGATCGGGGACGACGCCCGCGCGGAGGGCCGCGCCATCGTTGATGCAGCCAAGGAGGAGGCCGCGCGCCTGAGGGGCGAGGGCGAGGAGGAAGCCCGCCTCAACGCCGCGTCCATCCGGGCATCCTTCCGCGAGCGTGGGGAGCGGGAGAGGACCAAGATCATGAGCGAGGCGCTGGCGGAGAGCCGCGCCGCCTTCCTCTCCGCCCAGGACAACCTCTTCGAGGAGGCCTTCATGGAGGCCATGCGGGACTTCGCGTCCCTGCCGGAGGAGCGCTACGTCGCCTGGTTGAAACGCGTTATCCTGGAGAACACCACCGGCGGCGACGAGGAGATCCTGGCTGCCCCCTATGACCGCCTCCTGCTGGCCGGCGGCCTGCTGAAGGAGATAAACGGGGCCCTCAAGAAAACAGGCCGTGCGGGAAAAATGACCCTGGCGGAAGGCGAGGCGGATTTCGAGCGCGGAGTGATCCTCAGGAGCGGAAACTTCATCAACAACCTCTCCCTGGAGACCCTCATGCGCGAGATGAGGGCCCGCCACGAGGAAGGCGTGCTCAGGCTGCTCTTCGGCGACGTGGACGTGCGAGGTGCCGCTAAATGAGCAGGATGGGCGGCGCGGGCATCAATCCCATAAAGGCGGGCGCTTCCCCCCATTTCAGGGAGGGTAGGGTGAAGAGCCTCCCCTCCTTCCTCAGCGTCGATCTCAGGCGCATCAAGCCCTTCAGCGAGGTCACGCGCTACGGTTACGCGGTGGGCCGGATCAGGGTGCTCGAGATGCAGATGCTGAACAACCAGCGCACCGAGAGGCTCATCGATGCGGATTTCGAGGGAGCCCTGAATATCCTCGACGAGCTAGACATGGGAGACTACCTGGCCGGCGCGAAGCTGGCCCGGGACGTCGATGTCGATCTTACCGCCTTTCTATGCCGCGTCTATTCCACGTTGGCAGAAGCCCTGCCCAGGGGCTCCATTATCATGGATTTCTTCCTCTGCCGTTACGACTTCCATAACTTGAAAGCATTACTCAAGGCGAGGATAGAGGGGCAGGATGCGCCGCAGGGCCTTCTGGAAGGATTGGGAACGATCGGACTGGAGGCGCTGCGGAGGGGGGTTGAAAATCCCGCCGAGCTGCCTTCGCCTTTCAAGGAAGCGATGGAGGATGCGGCGGAGCTGACCTCCCCCCAGGAGCTGGACACGCTGATGGAAAAGCACTTCCTGACTTACCGGCTTTTCCTGGCCAGGCGCGAGGGTAGCCCCTTTGTCGTCGATTTTGCGCGTGCTTCCATAGACCTCGCCAACCTGAAGCTGGTGATCAGAGCGAGACTGCTTTCTAAAGAGAGGGAGTTCCTGGAGGCTATGATCGTCAAGGGGGGGTTCGTCCCCGCCGTCAACCTCCTCGACCTCTACGCTGATCCGCCCGAGATAATGGCGAAAAAACTGGAGGCGAACATTTACTATTCCAAGCTGCTGGAGATCGCGGAGAGCGAGGATCGGGTGGTGAGGCTTTCCGACTTCGATCGCAGGAGCGACGACCAGCTCATGGACATGGTGAGGGGGATGAAAAGGGTGTCGGTGGGGGTGGAGCCGATCTTTGCCTACCTGCGGGCGCGCGAGAACGAGGTGCTCGTGGTGCGTACGATCCTCATCTCCAAGCTGCATAATATCCCCCCTGCGGCCATTGAGAAGGCACTGAGAAAACTCTATATCGAATGACGAGGTTACATCGGGTGAGAGCGGAAAGCAGAACATGGGCAAGCTGAAACTGGCGATGATAGGCGGTTTCACCTCCGTGGCAGGCTTCAAGGCGGTGGGTGTGGATTCCTACCCCGTTGCCTCCCCGCAGGAAGGGCCAGTGGTATGGAACGCGCTGCCGCTGGAGAAATACGCGGTGGTCATGATCACCGAGCCCGTCTACGAGGTGCTCCTGGAACAGGTACCGGATTTCCCCGCTATCGAAGACCTCCCGGTGGTGATAACGGTGCCGGCTGTCAGCGGCTCCTCCGGCTTGGGTAAGGCCGGCGTCAGGAAGAGGGTGGAGAAGGCATTGGGTTCCGTGATTGAGGGATAGCGGTAAATCCCGCCAGCGGCACATACTTTTCAGGATGTCGAGGAAGAGGAACAGAGATGAGGAGCAAGGCATGAAAGAGGGATACGTAGTGAAGGTGGCGGGCCCGCTCGTCGTCGCCAGGGGGCTCCCCTATCCCAAAATGTACGACCTGGTCAAGGTGGGCGCCGACCGGCTTATGGGAGAGATTATCGAGCTGCGCGGAGACCGCGCATCCATCCAGGTATACGAGGAGACGTCCGGCATCGGCCCCGGCGATGAGGTGATCACCACCGGTGAACCGCTCAGCGTGGAGCTGGGCCCCGGGCTCCTCACGTCCATCTACGACGGCGTGCAGCGCCCCCTGGACACAATCATGGAGAAATATGGTAATTATATCGCGCGTGGAGTGGAGGAGCCCGGGCTGTCGCGCGAACGCAAATGGCCTTTCCGGGCGCTGGTCAAGGTGGGGGACATGGTCGAGCCGGGGGATATCCTGGGCACGGTGCCGGAGACCAAGGTCATCACCCACCGTATCATGGTGCCGGCAGGTGTCACGGGCAAGGTCCTCCATATACAAGAAGGGGAGTTCACCGTAGAGGATGTAATAGCGGTAGTGGAAGACGCCGGCGGCGAGGTCCCGGTGAGCATGATGCAGCGTTGGCCGGTTCGCAAGGCACGGCTTTTTGAGGAGAAGAGACCTCCCGTAGAGCCCCTCGTAACCGGGCAGCGCATCGTGGATACCTTCTTCCCCATCGCCAAGGGAGGCACGGCTTGTGTGCCTGGACCCTTCGGATCGGGAAAGACCGTACTGCAGCACGCCATAGCCAAGTGGGCCAACTCGCAGATCGTGGTATTCGTGGGTTGCGGGGAGCGGGGGAACGAGATGACCGACGTGCTGCAGGAGTTCCCCGAGCTTACCGACCCCTATTCGGGGGAGCCGCTCATGCTGCGCACCGTGCTCATCGCCAACACCTCCAATATGCCGGTAGCTGCCCGCGAGGCTTCCGTATACACGGGCATAACCATGGCCGAATACTACCGGGACATGGGTTATGACGTTACCCTGCAGGCGGACTCGAGTTCGCGCTGGGCCGAAGCACTGCGGGAGATCTCCGGGCGCCTTGAGGAGATGCCTGGCGAGGAGGGCTACCCCGCCTACTTGGGCACGCGCCTGGCTGCCTTCTACGAGAGGTCGGGGCG
>QZKE01000011.1 GCA_003598015.1 Actinomycetota bacterium
ACGTTTTGTGGCGATCGATGGCAAGGTGCGTATCCATACCCGGGCTGACGAATATTCCGAACAGGTAAGACGGGATGTTTCGATGCTGTTACCATGTTGCATATATCCTGTTACTTTTGCCCTCCAACACTCAACCGGCTTTGCAATGGTGTCGATACATAACTTGTGCGATTGTATGGTACAAAAACGGTTAAACTCACGAACGGGGAGGGAAGGATGCAGAAGAAACCCGCACAAGGCCTCTTTATCAATTCCTCATACCGGCGAGCCGGCCTCCTCAAGACTTTGTTACATGGGTTTCGGCATGGCCGGGTGCAGGAAGAACCCCGGGATCGCCCATACGAACTATGTGACCAGGTCACGCCCTCTCCGGATGCCTGGAAAGCCGGTGAAAAGGGTGGCGAGACCAGTATCAAGAAAGCCGCCAGCCTGTGAGTCGATCGACACATCCGGGCTTAAAAAAGCGGGCACATCGTGACAGCAAGCCACTTGTAATGCCTTTTTATCTGTAAAAAAGGCATTAGATCCTTCATTGCTCCCACAGCTCTTCGCAAAGCGCCTGCCGCCATAACGCGTCTTGAGAAATATCGCCCTGCGCCGTGAACTTTTTTGCCTCCCGTGCGTCATAAAGTCTGAGTAAAAAGGTTTGGAGGCGAGTTGAACAAGAACAGAGAGAACGAGGTTTTTGTAAATCCCAGCCTGCGCCGGCCCAGCGCGGTCAGGTCCATGCTGCCCGTACTGTTGTCAAGACCCGGCCGGAGCATCGCCGCCACCAGGATGATCCATACCTACCACAGCGATAAAGAGACGCGAAAGACACGATAGAGCCTACGTAGTGACCCCGTCCCACCCCTGTGTATCCCCTAACAGGGACGGGGTCCCTCTATGGGGTCCAGCCCCGGACATGGGACATTTTCAGACAAACGTGGTTTTTAAATTATCCTCCACAACGAAAATGTCCCATGTCCGGGGCTGACCCCATCAGAAGGCGGGAGTTACGGTGTAGAGGCAGAGGATTCCATCCTGACGATTGATCTCCGCCTTCGTTTTCTCGCCGTCGATCACCCTTAAGATGAGCGCTTTTATCTCCCCGGCTACATCCTGCAGGGTCGCTCCCTCCAGTACCGCTCCCGCGTTGATGTCCATATCGTCCTCCATACCGCGATAAAGGCGGCTGTTGCTGGCCACCTTGATCACCGGGAGCAGGGGGAATCCGATGGGGTTGCCGCGGCCGGTGGTGAAGATCATCAGCTGGCAGCCCGCGGCCGCCAGGCCGGTTATGGATTCCACGTCATAACCCGGTCCGTCCATGATCACCAGGCCCTTCTCCCTGGGGGGCTCGGCGTAGTCCACGACCTCGTTTATGGTCGAGCTTCCCCCCTTCAAGATGCAGCCCAGCGATTTCTCGCGTATGGAGCTCATGCCCCCGTCCATGTTTCCGGGGGCTATGACCTGGGCGGCCATGGGACCTAGTATGTCGTTGGCCCGGCCCTCCGCGGCGGCGATACGCGAAGCAACCTCGCTGGCCACCGTCTCGTCCTTTGACCTGCGCTCGAGGATATGGCTGGTGCCGATCATCTCCGTGGTCTCGGTGAAGATGGCGGTGCCGCCCTCCTCCACCAGCCAGTCGGCGGCCAGGCCCACGCTCGGGTTCGCCGTAACCCCGGAGAAGGCGTCGGAGCCGCCGCATTCCAACCCCAGGACCACGGCGCTCAGCGGGAATGGCACCCTCTCCTGCTTGGCCGCGCCGCCGAGCATGCCGCGTACGATCTCCACCCCTTTCGCAGCCGCCCGCCGCGATCCGCCCACGTCCTGTATGTTGAAGAACTCGACGGACTTGCCGCCATGGGACATCCTCTCGGCCAGGTATTGCGCCTTGATCACCTCGCATCCCAGGCCCACCACCAGGACGGCATATACGTTGGGGTTCCTGGCCAGGTTCGCCAGGGTCTTGAAGTGAAGGCCCAGGTCCTCGCCTCCCCTCCCGCAACCGTGGCCGTGCGGCAGCGGCACCACCTCGGGCACCTCTCGGGCGATGGCGGCAACCACGCCGTTGGCGCAGGCCACCGAAGGTATGACCGCCACGTGATTCCTTATTCCCGCTGAACCGTCCGGCCTTGCATAGGCATGAAAAGTGGCCATGGCATTCACCCCGCCATCCTCAATCCTCGACCACCAGGTTGTGGACGTGCACCCAGTCCCCCGACTTGATATCCTTTTTGGCTTGCCCGATGATCTCCCCGTACTTCAGGATGTCCTCGCCGCGCGCCAGATCGCGCAGTGCCACCTTATGGCTGAAGGGCAAGTCATCCGCCGCCGCGATCTGCCGTCCATCATTGAGGTAGACGGGTTCTCCTTTCCTGATGTCTTCCAGGGTCACCGCGACATTGTCCGCTTCGTTAATGATCAGGGCGTTGGGTCGCAACGACCTCACCTCCCCAAGTGGTTTAAGCCGGGGCTTCGCCTTTCCAGTATATGATACCGCCACCGGGTGGCATGCATAAACGGGCGGCACCTCTGCGGATCAGATCCTGTCCAGCACCGTGAAGATAGCTTCGTCCGTGGGGAAATCGTCGGATTCCTCCGCTACATATATGAAACGCATGATGCCCTCGCGGTCGAGAACGATCTCCGCCGGGCGGGGAATCACACCTCTGGGTAGCCCGACCTCATCATCCAGGCCGTAATCCCTTATAACCCCCAGGCCGACGTCGTTAAGGAGCCGGAAGGGCATGACGTGAAAGGTCAGGTATTTCCTCAGCTCCTCGGGATCTTGCGCCGTCAGCCCCAGGACCCCGGCGTCCCTCTTCTCGTACTCCTCCATGATCTCGCGTACATGTACCATGTACCTGCGGCAGTGGCCTCACCAGCTTCCCCGCATGACCATCAGGAACAGCTTCGCCCCCCGCAACTCCTCCAGGCATATCTCCTCACCGCTGAGGCCCTCTGGCAGGCAGAAAGCCGGCGCCACCTCCCCGACTTGCAGCACCTCGCTCTCCATCGGCATAAGTAACCTCGCTCTACCCAGGATCGATATCCCTGTCAACCCTCAAGAAATGAGTACGGGCCAGGAGCAACCCCGGCAAGCAGCCGTCACCCTCTACTCCCAGCGGAAGAACTTCACCGCCACCCCGAAACAGATCAGGCCGAAGCCGATGAGCACCACCAGGTCTATCCAGATGTCCGCCAGGCTGGCCGAATTGATCATCACCTCCCGCAGGGCATCCCCCAAGTAATAGAGGGGCAGCATACGCGCGATCACGGCAATGGCGGCGGGCACCCAGGCTATGGAAAAAAAGACGCCGCTCAGGAACATCATGGGCATGGCCACCGCGTTGCCCGCCAGCATGGCGCTCTTGCTGTTCTTGGTCAGGGAGGAGATCATGAACCCCAGCGCCACGAAGCTGAGCGCTCCCAAGATGACCACGAGGGCCATATAGAAATAATTGCCGTTTATCTTGATCTTGAATACCAGCGAGCCCACCAGCAGCAGGATGACCGCCTGGATCAGCGCCGTGATCACCACCATGGTCATGCCGGCCGCCAGGAAGGTGGGGAGGGATATGGGGGAAACCTTGACGCGACGCAGGATGCCCTTCTCCCGGCGTACCGCCACCTCTTCGCTGAAGCCCATTATCCCGCCGAACATGATCACGATGGCCAATACGCCCGGTACCATGAAATCGACGTATTCGAAGTCCTCTATATCTTGCTCTTCCTCCACGTTGATCGCGATGGTCTCCCCGGCATCCGCCCCCTCCTTCGCCTTCGCCTTTGCCATCTCCCGGCCGATCTCCTCGATTATCCCGCGCACCGTGCTCTCGGTTATCTGTGCCGTGGTCACGTCCGAGCGGTTGACGATCATGGTGATCTCTCCCGTTCCGCCCTGCACGACCTCGCTGCCGAAGCCCTCCCCGATGACGATCAGGGCATTGCGGTTATCGTCCTTGAGCTCGGCCCTCTCCGTGTCCTCGCTCCCCGTCTTCACCTCGATGGCGTCGATGCTCTCCAGGGCCTCGACGATGGCCCGGCTCACCGCGGAGCCGTCGAGATCCACCACGCCGATGGTGAGCTTGATGTCGCCACTGCTCCCAAAGACGAAGCCCAGGATGAGCATGAGGGCTATGGGGAATATGAGCATCCAGAAGATGACCTCCCGCTCCCGGTAGGTCATCTTCATCTCGTAGAGGAACATCTTGGAGTAGTTCATTACTCCCTGATCCTCCTCCCGGTTATCTTGAGGAATACATCCTCCAGGGTCGCCCTCTTCATATTGATGTCATCTGCGCGGACTCCCTGCTCGTGGGCCATGGCTACGATACCGATGAGGGTCTCCTGGGGCACGGCCGTGGTCACCCTGTAGTCGCCGTCATCCGCCTGGACGCCGACCACGCCATGGAGCCTTCTCACGATCTCCTCCTCAACCGGCGGATCGAGGCGGAAGGTGATGATGCTGTCCGAAACGTGCTCGTCTATCAACTGGTATGGCGTTCCCAGGGCGATGATCTTGCCATGATCCATGACCGCGACCCGGTCGCAGAGGTACTCCGCCTCCTCGATATAATGCGTGGTGATGACCACCGTCTTGTCCTGTCCCCGCAGCCCTTCCACTATCTCCCAGATGCGCCGCCTAGCTTGCGGGTCCAGGCCGGTGGTTGGTTCGTCCAGGAACACGACCCTGGGGTCGTTCACCAGGGCCAGGGCGATAGACAGCCTCTTGTGCTGGCCGCCGGAGAGGTCGCTGACCATGGCGCCGGCCTTGTCGGCGAGGGCGGCGATGTCGAGGAGCTCGTCCAGGTCCAGGGTCCGGGGGTAGAAAGAGCTGAAGAGGTCGATGGTCTCCCTCACCTTGAGGTTGTCGAAGAAGACGGTGGTCTGCAGCTGTACGCCGATGAGTTCCTTGATAGCCCTGGGCTCCGCGCGCGTATCGATGCCCAGTACCTCTATCTCGCCGGAATCCGGTTCCCTGAGGGTCTCCACCATCTCCAGGGTGGTGGTCTTGCCCGCTCCGTTGGGGCCGAGGATGCCGAAGATCTCCCTCTCCTCGACCTCCAGGGTGATCCCATCCACCGCCTTGACGTCTCCGTAATGCTTCTTCAGGTCCCGGATGGATATAGCCGGCATCAGCCCTTCTCCCTCTCTTAGTACCCTTGCTCCCCATAATTATATTGAATTCGTGCACTCCCGCCACCCCGGACATCGCGACCGCAACGCCTGCCAGGACGAGCCACCCGCACGGATCCCCGCCATCAGTAATACGCGTAGAGTTCTCCCTCCACTCCTTCCTCCTCACCCGATGCATCCAGCACATGATAGGTGAAGCGGCCGCTGCGGTTGATGCTGACCGTGTATTCCTCTCCCGGCTTCAGGACGGGAGAACGTGGGATGCCATCGCCTACGATAACCTGCTCCCGATCGCCCTGGTTCGACCAGGTAACCGTCTCCTTGACCACCACCGTCAGCCTGCTGGGGCTGAGGTAGATGTATCCAGCGGCGCCGTCTCCCTGCGAACCGTAGATGGTCACGGTATTCCCGGCACTGCCCGGTCCCTCCACCACCGTATTCTGCCCCCCATGCAGCCAGTCCAGGCACAGGCGCACCGGCAGGAAATTCTTGCCGGTCCCGATCCCGAGCACCACCGCGATGGTGGCGAAGAGGGCCGTGTATGCTATCACCGCCGCCAGCCTTCCGGACGGTTGCGCGCGCTGTTTTGCATAGAGTGACCTCGCTTCCTCCGCGACCTCCTCGATCCTCCGGTTCATCTCCGCGATCTCGTGCGGCACAACTCCATCCCTACCGGGCTGCATGAGCAGCGCTTCGATCCTGCGCACCTGCCGGTCCGCCCTGCGGCGCGACGTAGCCAGCGGAGCGAACATGAATCCGCACAGGTAGCGCCAGCCGCCCGCAAGTGCGTGGCGCGAATCCGACCGTTCCACGCTGTAACGCAGGGAGACCAGGAACGCTTCCGCCACCCGCACGGGATCGGAGAGCACGTGGCCGGCGTATGCGTCGGCCGCCGGGCAGGATCCGGCGGGAAAGAGGAAGCGGTCCGCTATCCTGCTGTAGAGCTTCATCGCCACCCAGAGCAGGAGAACCACGAGCGCCAGCAGGGGAAGCTGCGTCAGGGACCAATCTGCCGGGATCGATGACACGATCAGGCCGACGCAGACGTAATAGGCGACGAAAGAGGTTGCGAAAACCCCGAGGTCATGCAGGTCCAGCGCCGTATTTCTTGCCGCGAGCTCTCCCGTCTCGCCATGAAAGAGCTCGTGCACGAGGGCGGCCATCAAGTCCTCCATATCCATGGCCTCTACGATGTGCCGGGAAGCGCAGAACCAGGTCCCTACTCCGGGCAGTTCTCCGGCTATCAGGTTCACGGGGCCTTTTTTCATCAGCACCAGTACGTCGAATCCCGAACCCGTCGCCAGCCTGACGGCATTATCGGCTTCGGCCAGCTCGAGCCATGCGGGATCCTCCTTCCCGGCCAGGGAAGACGGGGACGCCGTTTGGAATCCTTGCCGGTGGAAAGGAAGCCAATCCCATACCTCCGCGGCTTTGTCATGGGGGTGGGCATGGGGAGGTATCCCGCGCAATCGCCGCGTCAACCGCATCCTTCTGAAGACCGAATAACCCTTCTTCATGCTCAGCAAATAGACAAGCAGGTAGGGGATGGGGAGAAGGGCCAGGGTCAGGATGGCCATCAGGTGCTCGTATGCCTGGCGCTGCGCCAGGCATACGAGCACCCATACGATCGCGGAAAGGGAGCCCGTGAAGAATATCAAGCCGGCCAGCATCAGGACGATCTTCGCTCTTTTTACGCGATAGGCCCAGGCTTCCATGCGATCCTATCCTCTTGCGGGCAGCAGTTTCCCGCCGCCTGCCCCGAGTTCACTCACGCCATATCGCAATATTATATAGCTCAGGCATAGGGGTCGGCCCTGGACTTATGCCTGAGAAAGCCAGGAGGAGCAGGGGAGTGGAGGTAAATCCTGCTCATAGTCCCAATGTTTGCATGCTGGGCGCACAGCTCAGGCATAAGTCCAGGGCCGACCCCTATGCCTGTGGGCATTAAATGATGAGACCGCCGCGGGCACCGGGCGGTCTCATCAGGCATGCCGGAGAGCTCCAGCAATCGGGGGGGATTCAGAGCTTCGCCAGCGAAAAGAGCAGTGCCGACACTCCTCCCAGCGCGTATATGCCGGTTATCCCCAGGAGCAACCGCTTTGCATATACGCGGTCACGCAATACCGCTTCCGCCAGCAGCACGCCCAACAGCAGGACCAGCATCGCCAGCGCTATATACAGGGTCTTGAAAAACATGTGACTTCCCTCCCGCTATTTCTTGAACTTCCCCTCCATCATGTTCGCGAGGTCCGCGGCATAGGAGTTCGAGAGCTGCAATCCCGCGGCCATATCCTGCAGGGCGGCGAGGGTCTGGTTGATGTACTGCAGGGTGAGGCCGGTGCGTTCGCCGACCCTGGCCAGGGGATCGCTCGCCGCCGAGACCCCAAACGACAAACCCTTGATGGACAGGTTGTTGACATCCAGCAGCATGGCGGTTGTCGCCTGCAGGGCGTTGGCATCCTGCACGAGGCCGTTCATCTCGGAGACCACGCCGACCAGGGATTGCAGGTCCGCGAGCATTGCCTCGGTCTTTCCCACCATCTCCTCGGTGGGCTGGAAGGCGGGCAGTATGGCCTCGACGGAATCGTTCTGCCTCTCCACCTCAGCCAGCAGAGCAACCTGTTTCTCTCCCATTACGCGCTGTACGCCGATGACTTTCACCAGGGATACGCCGGTTATCGCGAGACTTCCGCCTATCACCAGCGCCATCAGTATCTTGAAGACCTTCATCGTTTTTCTCCCCTCATAATCCGAGGAGGTCGTTGACCGTATCGAGCACCGGCGTGATCACGTTGTCCACCAGGTCGTCCACGACTTCCGTCACCTGCTTGCCGATCCCCGCCGCGGGCGGGGCTGCTTCCGTGCCGGCGTTCGTCCCGGCAGCCGGAGCGGGCGCCGCAACGCCCGGAATGCCCTGGGAAGGCACGAAGCTCGAGAGCCGGCTGAGTATATCGCCGGCCATATACGCCTTTGCCTTCGAGCTGTGTGGTTGGATGCGGCCCAGGTAGCCCAGCGTCTGGTCGAAGAGGGCGGATATGTAGGAGGCGACGCCCACCATTCCAGCCGAGCCGTCCACTACCTGGCTTGTCAGCGATACGGAACCGTCCATGGCGGCGATAAGAGCGCCCATGGGCGACTCGAGACCCCGGGCCAGGTTCAGGGTGGTCCCCAGCTTCCCGTCCAGGGTGGCAATGGAGGAATTGGTCTCCTCGAGAAGCGGTTTCTGGCCGGCCATCAAGCCGTTCAGCTCGTCGACCACTGCGAGTTGTTGCTCGAGCAGGGTATTGGTCTCGCGCAGAAGGTCCAGCTTGCCATCGAGTACTTTGACGTTGCTCTTGACCTCTCCCATCACTACGTTCATGTCCTGCATATTGCCCAGGCTGTCATCGACCATCTTGAATATGTTGTACTTCTCGTTCAGGCCTTCCAGGGCCCCGCTGCCGGCAATGGTATACGAGACGACTACCAGGCCCGCCACCACCACCGCGGCGGCCGCCGCGATCAGGAGTTTTCTTGCTTTCATAATCCGCCACCTCCCTCAGGGTAATAACGGCATGGCATAGGTGAAGAGTATGCGGTAGGAGGCCGAGTTGGCGATCTTGTTGCGCATCTGGGCCATCTCCCCGGCGATGGCGCCGTTCAACCTGTTTATCTCCTCCAGCGTCCCCAAAGCCGACGCCGAGGCGAGATTTCCTTCCTCGACCGCAGCAGCGAGCTGGTCGATATAGGGGACGAGAGCGCCGAGTGATGTGGTGAGCCTGTCGGTATGCACCTTCACCATGGAGAGGACTCCGTTATTCGCCTCGATGGCCTGCACCATCGCTACCAGTCCGTCCCTCATCTCGAGCATCGCCTGCAGGGTATCCAGGATATAACCGCCTACCACCCCCGCTTGCTGATTCAGCTCTATCGTGGGATCCAGGGACTCGCGCATGGACTCGTTGAGCTCGTTCGAGCGCACGACGAGCCCGTGCACGCTCTCCACCTTCGCATCCACATTGCGGGCTACTCCCAGGGTCGCCACGGTTCCGGCCGCGGTGATCACCGCCACCGCTGCCGCCAGGGTCCACACGCCCGCGCTCAAGAGAGCCTTGATAAAGCGTTTCACCATGAACACCTCCTCACGGCAACGCCGGGACGGCGGCATTGTTTTCCTGGGCGAGGCGATACATATCCCCGATCTTGCCCAGTTGTTGCGATGCCGCGGTGGTTATTCCACCCAGCAGTCCCCCGACATCCCCCATGATCTGTACGACCTCGGACATGCAGGAGGCTATCTCGCCGGCCATGGCGATGTTCTCGAGGATCACCGAATCTATTTCGCGGTTGACCATGAGCAATTGATCGTTCATCACGCGTATATCCGCCGCGTCTGAGGCGATGGAACGAGCCGTCGCGTTGACGGTCTCCATCTTCACCGCTACGTCCTCGAAGATCACCGCCATATCGGTGATCCTTTCCCCCTTTGCGCCCATGGATTCCTCAAATCTCACCGCCTCGGAGAGCAGTCTCTCGTTCTCGGAGAGCTTGGAGTCGAGACCCTTCAACTGGGCCAGCATGAGCAGTGAATTCATCATGAAACCCACCAGGGCCACTACCCCGATCAACTTCACCGCCTTGATCGCCTTTTGCTTCATCTTGCGCACCCCCTACATGTTTCCCATGATCTCCAGGGCGCGGTCCAGCTTGCTGTTGATGGCGTTGTTGATCTCCCTGAATGCGCTCAGGTTGCCGAGCAATCCCTGCACGAGCTGCAAGGTCGAACCCGCCATGCCCAACTCCGTCGCGGTGTCCGCCTTGAGTCCTTGCTCCACCGCCAGCACCTGTTGGGCGAGGGAAAGCACGCCCGCCACCTTGCCGCGCTCCTGTGCGAGTATGGCGGCAAGCTCCGAGGTGGTCGCCAGCTGCTCGTTGGTCTTCCCACTCATTATCAGAAGCAGTTCCACCGATTGCGCGAGCTGCCCCTCCTTTTCGTCGAGTACGGAGATGGTTTCCACCAACTCCGCCGTCTCCGTATTGAGCGCGGCGACTTCCTCGTTCATCTTCTCCAGCTGGCCCGTGAGGTTGTACTTCCTTACCGTATCGCTCGCCGAGCAACCACTTAACATCGCCGCCAGCGCCAGCGCCATACCCGTTGCTACCAGGGCAATAAACCCGCCGGTCGTCTTCCTTTTCTTCACTCTTACGGCACCCCCTTACTCGTATGTTTTGCGGCGTTCAACCTTTCATACGGATGAACGCCGCTTTTCCTCCTCGCGGCGCGAAGGTTTTTCCCAGCCCGCCCGTATTCACCCTTGTATACCAAGGACGGAAGGTAACGAGACGTCGGAAAACGGAGGTGTGAAATGAGGCGAAGAATAATAGTGAAGACGGGCGTATGCCTTGCCGCCGTTACGCTGCTCCTGTTCTCCATGATGGGACTGTGTATGGCCGGCGGCGTGCTCGAGGACACCCCGGTTGGGGATGCCCTGGACAAACTGGACGAAGTAGGCGGGCAGATCATCGACATTCTGACACCCGGCGATAGCGTGGAGACACAGGCGGATGTGAGCGGTTCGGGGGACACCAGTACGGGGGTCCCGGTACCCGACTTGGGAAGCGCACTCGACCCCGGCGCCATTCCCGGCGCTGACGCCCTCACGGGAGCTCTCGATCCCGCGAACGTTCCCGGTCTCGATACTCTGACCGGAGCGCTCGACCCGGCTGCCATTCCCGGCTTGGATTCCCTGCCGGGTATAGGCGATCTGTCTTCCGGTTCATTGCCCTCTCTGCCGGGCATGGACGGCGTGCCGGAGCTGCCGGGCTTTCCCGCCATCGACCCCATGCAGGTCCTGCAGATAATCGATGGGGAAAATCAGTTGTTCGTAGTCCTGTCCCTCGACGACATTGCCGAGGCCAGGCTCGGATTGGGCAAGAACCTTGAGAAGGCACCCTTGCTGGAGATACAGGCGATACTCTTCGAAGCACTGGCCGCGGAGGGAAGCCTGGGCATTAAGAAGATCGACGATAATGCTTTCCTGGTACCCGTGGAACTCTATCTCAAGTACATGGCTGGGGATGAAGGCTGGAAGGAGATATTCGATCTCGTCCTTCCCCTCGAGCTCAGTTTCCCCGGTGCCGGCATGGTGCCGGACGGCGTGCAGATGATAATCGACGCTCTTTATAAGTACATCCTGAAACCGATCCTCTCGCTTCTCCCCATCTACCATGAGATCGAACCGGAGACAGTCCCCGAAACCGTGGAACCGTCAGTGATTCCACCCACCCAGGTAGAGGGTGAGGTTGTAGGAAACAATGCAGGTGGCAGCGGTGATCATCTGCCCTTCACCGGTGCCGAGATCACGGTATTGCTCATAATAATCGTGTCTCTGGCAGTAGGCTGCCTGCTGCTGCGCCGGCTGGACAAGACGGTGAGGAGAAAAGCGGGCTAAGGTTACGAGGGTCGCAGCGGACAGAATCGGATACATGGAGGACGTGGTCTCCGCAGTGCTCGGCGTTCACCGTAAGCGGCGGCCGCGCCTCCACTTTTTTACCCCGTATTCCCTCGGAATCCTGCACTCCAAGCACAGTTATAGAACATATCCATTGGGATAGTTGCACCTGGATCGGAGGTACTTCATCCGCACCGCACTGCCGATCCAGATCATCGAAGCCGGTCGTACCGATGCTCGCCGGTACAATCGGGCGGAAGCAAAAACCTCCTGGGAGATCCGGTAGTGAAACCGCTGGGGTTACTTGTCAGCGGGCCGTTCAAGGCGTTCCCCTCCTCCTCCTCGGAACGCCCGCGGCTTATCAGTGACCCGCTTGCGTGACCCGCTTCAGATCGGTGGCCATTTTCTTCTGCGCGTCCCGAAGCTCGGACAGCTGCCTGGAAATGGCCTCGAGCATGCCGGCAATGTACTCATTGGTCGGCTGTGTCTTGGCGGACATGGCATCTTCACCCCCTTTCATCTGCCGTGGCATTGGCCGGGAAGATCCAGCGTCATCAATGCATCTATTGTGGCGGCGATTCACCGGAGCAGGCGGAGGAAGTCTTCGTGCGCGATTCTCTGTATGGTCGCTTCGTCGAGTCCGGCCTTTGCGAGCGCGGACCATCTCCCCGTTTTCAATCGCCTCTATGATGATTATAAATCCTCCAAGCCCGCTCCTGACGCGAGATCTCGTTCATGCACGAGCTGGCAGCGTCGCTATTATAGGTTCTTCTCCGAGAAGTGTGGGTAGAGTATGGTGAGAACAGGCAAGCACTTCTCGGATAAGAACCATATTATAGAATTGATGGCCAAAAACGATGCGGGGGGTGGTTATGGAATGAAAGACAATTCCGGGTTCCGTTTCTTCAGGGAAGATCTGTGCGATCGCTGTGGAATCTGCTTTGAGCGCTGCCCCGTGCTCGAGCTTGCGGAAGATGAGGCGAAGCAGGAAATACAAGCGCTTATTCGCGGAGATACGGGTGCGTCCCTCGTGCTCCAGCGCTGCGTCACCTGCAACATCTGTGATCTTGTCTGCCCTCAGCATGCGCATCCTTACGGGCTTATTCTAGAGTGTTATAACGAAGCGGGCAAAGTCCAGGGCCTCCCTCACATGGCCAAGTTCATCTTTCCCAATGAACCTGAGAATATGTGGACCACCGCCAGGGTATTGATGGGAGGGGATGAGCTCTCGCTCCTGCGTTCCTGGGAGGATAATCTGAAGAATCCCAGAAAGGAGGTTCTACTCACTGGCTTCTACAACAACCTCGTACCCTACATCACCCAGACGTCACTCCTCGACGAACTGAAGCCCGCCATTGCGGGCAGCGACAGCATGTTCGGGATGGGGGAGGATGCCTACAGGATCGGCTTCCTGGAGGAGGCGGAGCGCCTTGGCAATCTCGCAAAACAGAAATTCTCCGAAATGGGAGTAGAGAAGCTGTACTGCTTCATGGTGGTCGAGGCCTCGATGTTCACCGACGTCCTGCCCAAGAGATTCGGTATCGAGTTCGACTTCGACGTGGAGCTCCTGGACAACTGGATACTGGACCGGCTGAAGAGCGGGAAGATAGCGGTGAGCGACGGTTTGAACATCAAAGCCACCGTCCATGACAACTGCTGCGGCAGGTATATGGACGGGATATTGCCGGACACCACACGCGAGATCATGCAACGCATAGGCTGTGAAGTCGTCGAGATGCGCCATACCCGGGAGAACGCACTCTGCTGCGGCTGGGCCGGAACCGTCCCCACCCTGTTCGGGCCGACCTCGGGCAATCCCCTGCACACTTTGCTCAACCTCCTGCAGAGCCTGTATCTCAGATGGCAGGAGGCCGAGGCGACGGGCGCTGACGTCCTGGTCGTCCCCTGCCCGGGTTGCTACGTGTTCCTCTCGCTGATAAAGGTGCTGACAAACAGTAGATTGGACGTATACCTTCCCCTGGAGCTGGTGCAGATGGCCGCCGGGGAAACGCCCGTGCACAAGAACGAGGAACGGGCATGGGACATTCTTGCCGTCACCACCAACCTCGTTCTCAGGTGGGCCTTTTCCCCCAAGCGATTCTTCCCCAAACCCGTCGAGATAGCAAAACCGCTCCCGGAAGCCAGACGGGGTGATGCGGCGCGGATAAGGCTGCTCGGCATGCTGTATCACAGCTTCCTGGTGCAGAACCACGTCACCAGAAGCCTGATCGCATTCGCCGTCAAGAACCTGATAGCCGGATATAGGGCGTACCTCGAGAGAAAAAAGCGCAAGATGATCGGTACGAGAGCCAACGCCACGTAAGCGGGTTCGGTAGTCTCGGATGAGGATGGTCTCTCCCGGTTTCTCCAGCGGTGGCCTTGTCGCCTCACCTATGAAGACGAACCTGTAGCTGCCGCCAACTCGACCTGCCCTTTATACATGCTGCGATCGAGTTCTGTTGCAATACCTGGTTTCTGCCTGTAAGGATCGCGCCAAAACAGGGATGATACAAAGTCCATCCGCCTCGAAAGGCGCTGTGTTCTGCCATATACGTCGCGAGCACGGAGAATAATCCCTCTGTAAATAGGCATCTTAAGCTTGTATTTCACAGAAAAGACTGCCATGTTTGCAGTTGACCAGGGAAGTACAAGATATCCGACTTTGTCCAAGTCGTGCCCATTTCCGAGCATCAAGATTACCTGGATGCAGCCTTCAAGCTGCAATCTGACAGGTCGTCGCTGCATGATACGCTATTTCAAAATAGACTCAGGGCATAGAAGGACAGGGGGAGAATACCGGTATGAATTTCCGGTTTACAGACCACGCGCTACGAGAGATGTCGAGGCGGGGTATACCAAAAGAGAAGGTATATGAGATTATTGAATCGCATGAGCAGGAACAGTTGATTCGTGAAGGCCGGAAGGTATATCAAGCCCGGAGACGGGAGGGTGACCCACCTCGCATCTATCTGTACCGGGTTTTCGTCGATATAGACAGGTCACCGGTCGAGGTAGTAACGGTTTATCGGACCAGCAAGGTCGACAAGTACTGGAGGACCGAGGCATGAAAGTAACCTATGACAAGGAGACCGATACCCTTACCATAAGGTTCAACGAAAATCCTATAGTCGAGAGCGATGAGGAGAAACCCGGAATCATCATCGACTTCGACGAGGAAGGGAACATGGTGGGTATCGAGGTTCTCGACGCCTCACGCAGGGTGAAGGAGCCCGCCTCGGTCGAGTTCCACCTGCTTCCATCAAAATGAGGTCAAAATTTTAGCTGGAACCTATGTCTATCTCAACCTCCGATTTCACTGCTGTGTCCAAAATGCGCCCATTTTCAAGCGTTTGGGAGTGGAGGTGCTATGCCCCGGTAAAGCCAGTCGGCCACCATGCGCCCTATCTCCTCGAAGGAGTACTTATCGTCAAAGGATGCTCGCTGGAAAACGGCCTCCGCGATAAAGGTGAAGATAAAGGCCCGCAGGTCAGCATCGGCTTCCCTGGCTAGTCCCCTTTCCATCAAGTCCTTGAGGGTCTTGGATATTTCCTTTGATATATCCTTATAAATCCTTAGTAATTAGAATTAACCATGATATTGCTGCGATAATCCCAAGACCACCTGCAGATCTTATATCTCTTAGACGTAATGCGGCATGCCTCAAGTACTACATCAAGCTCGGGCTGCCGGGTATGAACGGCGTGCGCTGCGGCCTCTGCGTCGCGAAGTGCCCGGTCTACCGTCCCCGTTTCCGGGAAGGGAAGGAACAAAAAGCCTCCGGCGCTTCGCGGTGATAAAGGTTTCTGGTGGAGGCCGATCCGAAAACCGGCGTCACCCGGTGGAGCGGACGTCGACGACGAGGTCCCCGTCCCCGGTGATCTCCCATTCCACCTCGCTGCGCACGCCGAACGCACTCTCGTAGAGGCCCTGTACAAGCCCGACGACCATGTAATGGAGGCATGGGTTCTCCAGGCGGAAATGCATGTGGTCCTCTTCCAGTTCGATCTCGCGCAGGTTTCCCAGGCCGCGGTAGGCGAACTGGTCCCTGAAGTCCGTAACCTCCCTTATCTCGCCGCTCGAGAAGAACCCTGAGGCCACGAGTTCGCGCTGCGCCTCGATGGCCGCCTGCGTGATGGAATCCCCCAGCTCCCTGATGAGCTCGTCGACGATGGCTTCCTGGGCCGCCGTTCCAATGAAGACCATGCGGCGCTTGCTCTCCCTGTTCTCTATCACCCCGCGCTCCAGCCGCCAGGCGTAATTGGAAAGGACCTGGGGTCCTCCACAGGTAGCGCACCTCTCGAGTTCGATGTCTCCTTGCTTGAAGCGGGGCACCTTCCTCTGCAGCCTCTCCCTGAACTCCACGGCATGCGAGGATATATGTGCCGTAAGCTCGTATTCGCCCGGCGCGATCTCCTCGTAGGTAACCGAGATCTCCCTCCCGTCGATCGCCTCCATGGCACCGGCGAAGTTACCGCAGAAATGGGGCAGGGAGTACGGCTCGCTTATGCGCAGGACAATGTAGTCATCCTTCCCACGCCTCCTGTGAAAGTCGACGAGCTGGATGTCGCCCAGGCCGTTATGCCTTCCCCCGGCCGCGATATAGCGCGCTATGGGCCCCGTTCCCGTCCACCGCGTCAGGGCCTTGACGAGAGCCGGCAGCTCGATATTGACGGATTCGAAAGTCGACCTGCGCTGGCTCTCGATGATGATGTGCTCTATGGAGATACCCATGATCCTCTCGATGCCCGCAAAGGTATCTCGCAGACTGTCGCTCTCGATGAAGACCATGCGGTGCTCGGGATTGCCTTTGTCGAGTATGGTGCCGTTGGGCATCCAGATGTGAAGCTTCGTCACTTTTCTCGCAGCACCGCAGGCGGGACAGAGTCCTATCCTGGTCATTGTCTACGGATCATCTCCCTTCAGGCCGCTTTACCCAGGATACTCGCAGCGCGAGTATTCATAGCGTAATGTACTCGACACCATATTGCTATCCCTTAAACAGATAGATGGGGTCACCTTCAAAGACCCAAGTCAAGGGTAAACTTCCCTTTGCCCCTTTCCGAAGGGGTTCGTGAAGTCCTATTGGCTTGGGAGGACATCTCCGGGTAACGCATCGATCCTTCCGGTGGAGCTAGGCCCCCGTTTTTTGTGCACGCGGACCCGTCCAAACCTCTGGCTCGCCTAAGAGGTCTTATCACCCAGTCACCTTTATGAGCCTCGGCCGCTCGCGCTTCTTGACCTGTCCCAGGAAGCGGCCCGATAAGTGAAGTCATGATAGAAGACTTGGGGCTTGGCGGGTGGTCTTCCCACCGGACGGGTCAGCAGGTGTTCGATGTACTCATAGAGCCTGGCATTGGCCTTCAGCCTGATCGCGTAGAGTATGCCCTCTCCTTCCAGGTACTCGTAGATATCCGGGGAGGCGAAGGCGGCATCTGCCCGGAAGTAGAGCTTCTTGTTCGTATCTTTGTATCTTTCGACGATCGGTTCCAGCAAGCCCCGCCAGCCGTCGGCGGAGTGTACGTTGCCCGGCATCAGATGAGCCCCCTCACAATCGCCATGCTGGTTGAAGACGAAGAGGGGATGATAACAACGGGATAGAAAGTGGCCGTTGTAGGCAGAGCCCTCCTGCTTCCCGTGTACCGGCGACTCCGAGGAGTCCATGTCCAGGATGACTTTTCCACTTTTGGTTGAAGCCATCGCTCTCTTCACCCAGGCGCCGTTAATGGCGGCCAGTGCCTCCAGGTTGTCATCCGATGCCAGGATGAGATGACCCAAGGGTCAGTTCCGCGTTCGAGGACTTGAGGTTTATCGCATATTCCTTGAAGTTTGCTTCAACAATCTGGGGCTGCTGATACAGCGGTGTATGGAGGTACATCCGATTAGTATCGCTGCTCTTTGCCTTTATCTTGCGACCGCGCAGGCGGAAGATAAGGTCCTTCTGCTCCCTTGTCTCGCAGGCCAACCAGCCGTTACTATCGGTGAATTCTATAGTGGCCAGCATGCCGGGGAAGAGAAGGTGTTCGTTGAAGATCCTTAACGCTGTCTCCGAACTTGTCCCCGCATGCAAGATAAAAAGATATGGCTCGTGCGAAGCGAGAGCCCTGAGGTAATTGTATCCTGCTATGTTCTTGAACCGCGGCGATCTGAGGGCTACGAGTGTGAGGAACTCTGTAAAAGGGCCGATATCCGTATCGCGGTTTTCGTATACATTCAAAGCGAATTCAATCTTATATTTATCCAGTAGAGTTTGTTATGCTTCTCATAGAAGTATTTACCTAATTCTGTAATTGTTTTATCCCATAGCGAATTCAGGCATGAAGTTGTTATCTCAAAATCCATATTCACTTTATCTTGAATATCTATAAACCCGCATTTCCCCTTGAGATCATTTTAGGCGAGAATCTCTGGAAATAGACCTGAAAATACGAGGAATTGAAATATCTTGCATCCTGTTTAAGATATTCGTTTTGCGATATAGCGATAAATGCCAGGGCATTGGCTGCTTCGTGAATTCCTCTCATATTATATTTCCTGACATATCAAGCTAAATGTACAAGTTCGCTCGCAACCTTGTAGAACAAGTCGCGTGGTTCATTCTGAAGGAACAGCTTATGCGCCTTTTTCAAATCCGATACGGACGGGCGGTTATTGGACACGCTGCTCTCTCCTACCCTCCCCTATCTATATGTCCATATATGGTTTGGATACCGGCAAGCTCCTGTCGTCACCGCCTGGTTGGGCTCGCCTCTCTTTCGCTAAATATAACTGCATGATCTTAAAGAATGCTTCTCTTTAGCGAACCTCATTTCCTATAGAGACGAAAGTCGCACTTATCAGCTCCCTCTGACAGGGTGTGCTCCCTCCGCATCCCTATCTGAGGAGGCAGAAGCTCCGCCCACCGGAAATCTAGTTGACATAATGCCCTCCCAAAAACCTCCATGCCATGCTCTTCGTAGAACCGGGGATAGGGACATTTCACGTAGTCGAAGCCCACAACCCCCTCCTCTTCAACATACTCTATTGCATACAGAGGGCACGGATACATAAAATCGATAAACCTCTTGGCAAATGGAGCAAAGCGCGCAAAGGGGTCCTTGCTGCCTACGAAGAACAGCTTGAAGAATAACTCCGTAGGCCGCTTGCAGGTGGGTCCCGACTCCCACACCAATCTCTCCGCCATGCGCGGGATATCTTCATCACCCCCAAATTCATCCACCAGTGCCTTGTAGATAGCGAACGCCATGATGAGAAATATCCGGTGCAGGCGCATTATTCCTCTGAGAGTGGCAGGCCAGCGAGCGGATATCTCCTCGTAATGCCTCTCAACGCCGTCAACTATTCTTGCAGACTTCTCAACGCCCATCTCTCGCTTCAATATTCGCCTGAGGGAGCCCAGTTGGCCCAATCGGTAAAGGTCCTCAAATCTTCTGTATAACAGAAACCCTGCCGCAGAGCAGAGCGATGCAACGACGGCCATCTTGGGAATGAACTTCTTCATGAACCCAGAATCCCTTTCCATAATCCGACAGGTATTTCCCATATGCGCCTCCCGACACCACCATTCTACCATCTCTAAGGCAGGCTAACACGTCCAAGCCACGGTTTTCTCCTTTCCCCCCGATGCTCCTTCCCGCTGTCGAATGAAAAGATTCGGTTTCAGCGATGTGCGAAGATGTTTGACCGCTCGAGGTGTGTTTCATGTGTATTTGCCTTTCGTTATCCGCTGCCTCAGGTCGGAGCTGCAGCCAGGGAGCGGATGTGGGCAAGGACCTCGGCGAAAAGCTCCCCGGGAACCGCCACCTCGGCCATCTGGAATACGGTCCTCCTTGCGTGACTTACGACCTTGGCCCCTATCTTGATCAGTTTCAGCTGCACACTCGATAGCGACCAGTGGGATATCTTTGCGGGAAGGGCGAGGCGCCAGAGGAAGTTGCCCAGGTTGTAGGCCAGGACGAACAGGGCCAGCCTTACCTGGTTGGCCATGTACCTGGTGCATGACAGCCGGGTCCATGAAAGGGCACCTTTCCCCTCCTTGATGCGTTGCTCACATAAGCCACGCTGGTTGTAGAAGCGCACCACGTTCTTAGCTACCCTGCTCAGGTTAGTGACGACGAATCCCACCCTGGGGAAGAGCTCGCCCTGGTGCCACTCTAGCTTGGCGATGATCCTCCTGGACCTGTCCCAGGAGCCCGCCCGGTAGCTGAAGTCGTGGTAGATGACCCTGGGCTTGGCAGGCGGTCTTCCCACCGGTCTGGTCATCAAGTGGTCGATGCCCTCGTAGAGCACGTCGTTTGCGGGAATCCGAATAGCATAGAGTATGCCTTTGTCCTCCAGGTATTCATATATATCCGGCGATGCGAAGGCGGCGTCTCCCCGGAAGTAGAGCTTCTTTCCCGTATGCTTGTACCTATCGACGATAGGTTCTAGGAGGTCCCTCCAGCCATCGGCCGAATGGACGTTGCCGGAGCGCAAGTGAGCCCCCTCGCAGTCCCCGAACTGGTTGAAGACGAAAAGCGGGTGGTAACAGCGGGAGCAGAAGTGCCCGTTGTAGGCCGAGCCCTCCTGGTCCCCGTGCACCGGGGACTCGGACGAGTCCATGTCCAGGATAATTCTCTTGGCCCCCGTCACACGCATCGCCTTTCCCACCCAGGCATGGTTGATGGATGAGAGGACCGCAATGTTCTCATCGCTCGCGAGTATCTCCGTCTCGAAGCGGGATACGGTCTGTGGGCTCGCTGCATTGCGCTCCAGGGCCCTTTTGCCGATCACCGCCCGCATGGCGGGGTCATGCAGGAGCAATTCCTGGTCGTTCACGTCCTCGTAGCCGGCTAGCCTGGCATAGACAGATTGCCTCAGCAGCCCAGTGAGATCATGCCTGATGTTCCTCCCGGTCCTTCCATCCCGTATCATCGCTCCCGCCATCTCGGTGAGCCCCAGCGCCTCGTCCAGCTCCCTCACCGCTAGCAATCCCGCGTCGGTGGTGACCTTCGCTCCCCGAAATTCCAGCCTCAGACGTGCGTCGAAATCAAGCCTCAGACTCCCGTTTTCGCCTTCACCCGCAAGGTTCCCCATGTTTTTCCTCCTGCATCACCGCTAATGCTGTTCTGATGCATATTTCAGCAATACAAGGAAGGATCCCTTCCGTTTTTATATGAGAAATCCGGGTTCAACTGAAGTACACCGGTGCCCGGAAACAACTGGGCCGGGACAAGGGGCTCGGGGGGCAGTCCACGGAGCTCTTGTAAGGGCGCTGGGAAGATACCTGCGAAGACACGCGTATCCTTCCAGAAAACAGGCTGCTTGATCACAGTGTCCCCGATGCGAGCTTCCGTTTGATCTATGCCAGCAAAGAAATCTCCAGACACGATTACCGCCCCTTAGATCGTCCATATTAACACTTGCAGGTTAGAATATATTTGGCACAAGTTGGTAAGAATCTCGCGGTTGTAGAATAGCCCTCAAAAACTTTGCCCATCCTGTCATTATTACAAACACAAGACGGCGATATAGAGATTAAGTATTTTCTGCAGATATGACCTGCGCAGAAAAGCTCACCTAGCTCGAAAGGCATGGTGCCTTTCTGTATGACAGGGATTAGCGGCGATCTCGGGCGGCGAGGTGTATCTTTGTATTCTTCGCTCAGAATGGCAGCAGGTTGCCTACAATCCCGGTTACGTCCTCCAGGAGGTCCCCCACCCCTTCTACGACACCCCCGGTCACCTGACCGTCTACGGCCGGCAGGGGCGCGGGGTCGACGTCCGGTTGGTCGGCGGTTGGTGCGGGAGAGGCGGTATTTCCGGTATCGTGGGCAACGGCGGATTCGTCCTGAGGCATGGCCACGCCCTCTCCCTCATCCCCCGGAGACGCGGGTGCCGGCGCGGTTCCACCGCGTCCCGCAGGTGGAAGCAAGCTAAGCACCGCTGCCGTCTCGTCCACAACGTAGGTGGCTTCAACGACGCTTTCCACGAGACCAGAGGAGATATCCCGGGCTGCTTTCATATCAGCCAGGCTAGCAAGCGCTTCGACCAGGCGTGTAGGCACACCCATGTAGAACAGCAGGCTCGTGAGAGGATCCGTCAAGGAGCTGAGCAGGTACCCCAGGTCTGCCAGGACGATGTCCAGTCCGGCGCCGGCGGAGACGATCGCGTAGCGCGCCGTATCGCCGGTCCTCGCGAGCAGCCCGCCGTCACCCGCCAGTGTGTCGTCCAGGATGCCCGATCCCGTGCCGACAACGGCCAAGCTTTGACCGTCATCCCCGACCATCCCATCATAGAGAGAAGGGCCGATCCCGGTAATCCCTCCCTCTACGACCTGCCCGCCGGCGTCTTCATCCGGGTTTGCTTGCGCGGCGCCTTCCATGGGATTTACGGAAGCGGGCATATCCCCGCGGGACGCCAGGGTAGCCGCAACTCCGGTGCCGACCACCGATCCCAACAGCAGCAATGCGACAAGTACGTTGAGCACACACTTTCCTACTCCGGCGGACCCGAGCCCCAGAGAGATACCCTGCCACTTCGAACCTATGCGGCCGAGCACGCGCAGTGGCTTCACACGGATGCGATCCCCCATGCCTCGCACTGCGACGAGGATACCGGACCACCATCCTCCACGCTTTCTCCCCGTTTCAACCAGGTCCTGCTTCAGCTGTGCTCTCGCCCGGTGCAGCAAGCTCTCCACCGCCTTCTGGGATACACCCATGTGCGCGGCGATATCCTGATAGGAGAGGCCTTCGTATTCCTTCAATCTGATCGCTTGTGCGTAACGTACGGGGAGCCTGGAGACGGCCGTGCGGATATCGTGGGAGACCTCGTCGCTCAACAGGTTTTCCTCCGGGTCCGTCTCCCCGGCGACGAGGAAGGGTAACTGCTCCTCGAGGGGATCGTCCGCCGCCAGCACCCTCACGCGGACGCTTCCATTGTGCTTGCGGAAATGGTCGATGAGCAGGTTCTGCGCTATGCGATAGAGGAGATTGCGGGCGTGGTCTTCGTTCTGCAAGGGTTTGTTGCACCTGAGAAAACGGAAGAAGACCTCCTGGCTCAAGTCCTCCGCGACATCCACCTCGAGTCCCTTCGCCGTAAAGAAATGGATGAGCTTCAGTCGATAACTCGAGTAGAGATCCTCAAAGGAAGAGACGCCTGCGACATCGTTCTGCTTTTTCGTATCCACGGTCATCTTCGAGCACCACTTTCGTACTATATCGTGCCCGGCGTTCACCCTGATTATACCAAAGACCATACAAATAATAAATAATTATATGTTAACCACGCTTTCTCCGCTTCGTCTCATCGTCCACCACCCGCATCGAGGCGTTATGAACATCGCATCACCGCCTTGATTACGATGCGGTTGCGTGCGGAGAAGAGCGGGTGGCACGCGATCAATGTCACACTGGGATCGGGGGTGGGGTCCATTACCCACACGTCCTCGGGATTGACTATCAACACCTGCGTCACCTCGTATACGTACTCTTTTCGCGATAGGTCGATGAGTATGACGGCGTCCCCTTCCTGCAACGAGTCCAGGGAATAGAATGGATGCGTATAAGTGGTACGGTGTCCGGCGATGACGCAGTTGCCAGGCAGCCCGGGCAAGGCGCTGCCTGCGAGGTGTGCGGGTCCCTTGTTCAGATTCTCCCGGTCATCGACATCCGCCATCTCCACCACCGGCGCGTCCAGGCCAATCCCGGGTATTACGATCCTTCCCACCACGTCGCCGGGCTGGAAGGACATTGGGCCTGGGGATGGCGGTGATTCCCGCCAGCGCGACTCGAGCTCGGCACTGGCTCCCCTTCCCTCCAGCACTTGTGCGCCGTACCAGACACCTGCGCTTATCATGGCAAGAGCGAGCGCGGCACACAACGCGATCCACATCGCGCGTATTATCCGGGCCACGGCTGTCCTCAAAACCGGCCTCCCTCTCCATGCCAGCGGTTCCTGCCGTACCGCATCTCGCTATCTTCCCCGGCAACACCCATGGGGATCCCTCACCTCTTGCTTCCCCGGACTTCCAGCCAGAGGACGTAGAGATAATCGTTCAGGGCATCGGCCCCTCCCTCGTTCCAGCCGGATTTCAGCTCCGGCATATGCTCGATCAGGAAAACAAGCGTCTTGGATGCGCTCAAATCGACTTCATCTCCCATGAGGGCCTTGAAATCCAGGCCGCAGGCGATGGGGTCGAGGCAATGGTTTTCCCTCATCCATTTCCCGAGCTTCTGCCACTCCCGGCGTATCGTGAACGACTCTTCCTTATCGGCCGACAGCAGCAGGGCCAGTTCCAGGCCCGCAAGGATCTGCAGCAGCCGCGTGCGATCCTCGATCTGTGCGTAGGAGGTCACCTCCGGCCTGGACATGTATTCGAGGAACGACCATTTAGCCAGTCCTGCATTGGACATGGAGGCTTCCCTCGCCATGCTCTCCAAAGTCGCTGCCCTGACCCAGTCGAGTAGCAGGCAGGCGGCTTTGTATGATTCCATGACGATGCGCTTGTTCATCTGGGGCACTCGCGGCCGGGGCGCGGCTTCATCACGAAAGCTGTCCATATCGCCTCCCTTTCCCGGCTATGCGGCAACACTCCATAACCTTATATACGCATAGCCGGCGTAATACCCGCATACATCGCTGACATCGTTCGTCACGAGCGCAGGATAATACCGGGGGCATACCGGAAAGGGAAATATGATTGTTCTCAAATATACATATACTGGTAAATGATATGGGTCGGGCAATCGCGGTTCACCCTGCAGAAGATATGATCGGGGTCATACGATCGCGGCGGTTCCCTCGCCAGCCCAAGGGGCTTCTTGTAGAGGTCTCTCGAGGGCGTGCTTTTCCGCGCCATAGGCCCCGGCACCCCGGCAAGAGGTCATGCCCCGTCCCCCGGGGATCCGGAGGAGACCGCCGCAACAACGGATTCCGTGCGCCGGACAGTCCAGCCGTCAGGATTTCTTGGCTTCCTCTTTCTTCTCGAAGGCATTCTGAGCCTCGCAGTTGGGACACTTCTTCGGCTTGCAGCGGGAGTCCCTTACGAAGCCGCATTTCTTGCACACCCAATCCGCCATCTCTCTTACCTCCTGTTTCTCACTTTCCGCCGTAGCGGGGGCGCTTCCCGCGTTGCTCTTTATCATCCGCTATATATACGGTGCCCACCGCTGCGCGAAAATAACGTATCATGATCGTTCGATTGTGCGTACGGGTATCCTGCGGGGTACCGCCAGGCGCTCTTCCCGCATGTCGCGATACGATCTCCGCGCCAGGCGGGTCACTGCCCATCCAGGCCCGACCCAGCGCGGATGTCTTGTGCCCGCCATGCGGGCTCATCGCGTGCGCCTACTGGGTGAGCTTATCGTAGCGTCCCTTAAACTTCTTCAGCAGGTCGGATACCTCTTCGAGATTGGCGGCCCACATATCCAGTACCTCCATACCCTCGGGGGTGAGGTTGTACACCTTGCGCGCGGGTCCCGCCCCCGAGTCGTCCAGGGTGCTCTCCGCCATCCCCGCTCTCTCCAGGAAGCGCAGCAGCCGGTAGAGGAGGGAGGGATCCATTCCGCCCTGACCTATCCCGAACTCCTTGAGCCTTCCCATGAGCTCGTATCCGTGCATGGGTTGCTCGGCCAGCAGAAGCATGACCACCGGGCGCAGAAAACGCCTGGTGTTGTCACCGCTGGGACCGGGGAATTCGAGGGGCATACCGCCGGTCATCCGCCCATGATGGATCATCCTCGGATGATGGAGGTGGCCTCCATAAGCACCCTCTCCCTCCCCGTGCGTATTCCTCCAGAACATGACTGTCACCTGCCTTTATCTCCAGGAATCCACTCGCATACTTAGCGATTATCTACTACTATTGTCAATATGTCAATAGTAGTATTATCTCCATATTATTATAAGGTCAATATCCTTGCCGACCCCGAGAGAATCGCGGCTCAAACCGTCATGTTCTCCCGCGTTGGCGGCATGCCTCTTCCGCGTGCTCATTCCGGCGGCAGCAGAAGCTCCGTAATGGTGACGGGCTCGTAGCCGGAGGCGCGCAGGTCGCGGATAACGGAGGGTAGCGCGCCTGCCTTCTGTGCGGCGTCAACCGCGTGCATGACCACGATAGACCCCGGACGCGCCCTTGCCATAATGTGCGAGTACAAAGCCCCCGCGGATATGCCGGTATAATCGGAGGGATCCACGTTCCAGTACACGCTGAGGTAACCCATGGAGTTGAGCTGCGCCAGCGCGGCGGTGTTCCTGAACCCGTAGGGGAAACGGAAGTATGGGCGCGGCGAATATCCGGCGGCCCGCGTGATGGCGTTTTCTGAAGCTACGATATCCGCATACCGCGACTCCGCCGACAGCGAGGTGAAATCGCGGTGCCTGTAGGAGTGGCTGGCGATCTCGTGCCCCTCGTCCGCCATGCGCCGTACGAGATCGGGATACTGGTCGGCGAAGGTCCCCAGTAAGAAGATGGTACAGTGCACGTCGCAGGCTGCTAGCACGTCGAGGATGGTAGCCGTTGCCGCCGCATCGTATTCGACATCGAAGGTAAGGGCGACGCGCCGGCACGCCGTATTGCCGTTGTATATCTCCCCCGTCCCCAGGGAATGCACCAGTTCTTCCCGGTCCACGCTGCGCCATTCCGGCAGGATGCTGTGGTAGCGGAAGTACATGGGGCGCTCGGCCACCAGGGGCACGCCGTTGGTGGAGCGCACGGCGATGGAGAAGTCACCGTGGGCGTCGCCCGCGCGCC
>QZKE01000062.1 GCA_003598015.1 Actinomycetota bacterium
CGTTTCGCCCACCGTATGTCTCTTCTCTCAAAAGGGTTCGTGGCGAAATGACAAGACCTGACCCCACATCCCATTACCTGATACCCAGACCGACCCCATTGTTCTCGGGCAGGGTGTTTTTGATCTAGGCGATGCCTGATCGTGATGTTTACCAACCCTTGCGGTTTTATACACACGGTTTCTGATTTGCATCCGGGTGTTCATATTTCATCGCCTCAACGTTCGGAAACGTTGAGGCGATGAAACACCGTCGCAAATTAAGATTCACCTATCGAAACCTGATACTCAAACGAGCTTGCTTCGTCGCGGACTCCTCGCAATACGCCTCGCCCCCGACAACTCGGCTAGCTTACGCGATACAATCTATCGAAGCGTTATCAGTAATCCGGTCTTATTGGCTCTTATGCCGGTGTGCAGCCAGCCGTCCCGTTTGGCCGCGAGGGTCCCCTCTATGTCGTTCCAGTATCCGGGGGTCACGGCGGGGCCCCTGATGACGAGTTCCCCCTCCTCGCCGCGTTTCACCCGCCGCCCCTCTTCGTCCACGACCCGCGCGCGGTTGGGGGGGATGATAAAGCCCGGACACCCCTGCGGCCAGGCGAACGTGGGACCCGCCGGCCTGAGCGCCAGCATGGTGGCGTTACCTCCCGCGCTGTATGCCTCCAGGTAGCAAGCGGGCCGGCGCAGGTTGCCGCGCAGCGGAGAAGGGAAGCCCCGGTGTCTCTCCTCCACCGCGGGCGGCGGGCTGCTGCCGGCCGAGAGCCGGAAGCGAACCGCTGAGAGGCCGTGCCCCGGCGCGCCCGCCCGCAACATCGCAGCGAACAGCCCGGGGGTTGCCATTATCGCGGCGGGCCTTCCCGTTTCCACTGCATCGAGGACAGGATGCGGCGAAGCATCCGGCACGAAAAGCAGGCTCAGGCCCATACACAGCCCCAGCACGGCTGCCGTGAAGCCCTCCGTCGAGCGCAGGGGTAGGGCGTGAACGCAAGTGTCGCCCGGACGGGTGGGGAAGAACGCCGCCGCCCGGATATGCGGTCCCAGCAGACCCTCGTTGGTGACCATGACCGCCTTGGTGGGTCCGTCCCCCATCACGGTATGAAAGAGGCCGACCACGTTGCCAGGCTTGAGGGTATAGGGAAGAAAGAATCCCGAGGACGAGTCCATGGCCTCGTCGAGGCAGGGGATGCCGTGCGGTGCCCGCGAGCGCGGACCGCACGCCATGACCCTCTCCACCCCGGACAAGCTGCCGGTGAGTTCCGGCCTCTCTGCAAGCGTTTTCCCATCCACCACGGCAAGCGTTGCGCCACAGCCCGAGACGCGGCGGGCCATCTCGGCGGCGGGAAGCCTATAGTCCAGGGGTACGGCGATCCCTCCCGCCTTGATCAGCGCCGCGGAGACGAGGAATGCGTGCGCCGGATCGTCCAGGCACAGGACGACCCGATCCCCCTTTTTCAAGTCCAGGTCGCGGATGAACGCCTCCGCCGCCAGGTTGGTGAAGCGCAGGCATGCGATGAACGAAAGGCTCCGGGAAGGGAGCGAGCGGTATCCCGGCGGCCTGGCGAGGGTGAACGCCTCGCGGCCGCCGTATGCAGCGGACAGGTTCTCGAAGAGGTTGGCCATGGTCAGCAGCCGCCGCATGGCCACCCGCGTTCTCTCCAGCATACCCGCTATTCTGTTATTCCGGACCGCCTCGCGTCAACCTCACTGCCCGAACCGTTAAAGCCGGCCAGTTGAGGATTCTCTCCGCGATCGGGCCCGGCCTCTATATTGAGGTTCCCGCCGGAAAGGCACGCGGGATCAGAATATCCCTCGACTGCCTGGAATAACAGCCGCCCGCTCCCGGCTGATGAAACTGCCGGGAACGGGCGGCTGGCGAAGTACCGTCTACTTATCCGCCCCCCACCTTCAGGGTGGAGATGTCGACCTCGTTCTTTTTATTGATGCTACTGTAGTACCACTTGTCCGTCTTCGTGTCGTAGACCAGGTTGGAGTTGGGCTTGACGGTCCTTTGCTTTCCATCCTTGCCCGTGACCGTGAGTGTGTATCCCTGTTCCGGTGATATCTTCAGATTGCTGCCCGCCGGCTTGTAGAGGACATGGTCTACGGGGAGCTGCCAGTCATCGGGATTGAGTCCCAGCTCGGCGAGGGCTTTGGCGACGTTGTTGCTGGGATACTTCCCGGTCTTCGCGTAATAGTCCTCGATCAACTGGATCATGCCCGAGGATATCTCCTCGAAGGTATCTCCCAGCGGCGTTTTCTTCTCCTTTTCCTCCTCTTCTTCCCCTTCCTTCCCCTCATCCGCTTCCGCGCTGCTGAGATGGTTCCAGCCCACCTCCAGGGGACGGTCATGCTTGAAAGGGGTGCCGTCGCTCTTGATCCCTATCTGGTTGTCGGTCAGGCAGGCAACGACCGTACCGTCGGTGATATAGGCGTAGCCCCCCTCGCCTCCCTCATAGGATGGGCACCGGAAGGGGTTGGTCGCCTCGTCGAAATATTCCGCGAGGGCGCGTCCCCCATCCCCGGGCACGTTCCCCTCGAAGTCGATGTAGGCTTCCCCGTCCCCGGGAAGGCAGGAGTCGGTCACGAACAACTCGCCGGGATGTTCACCCGACCATCTCATCAGGGCGTACCTCAGCGAACGCTGGTTATGCCAGCATACGCCGCGCTGGGCTGCCGCCTCGGCGGTCATGAAAACGGGTACCGCCAGGGCCACGAGGATGGCGATCAAGAGTATGACTATGATCAACTCTATCAAGGTGAACGCGTCGGAGCCGGAGAGGACTCGCGGGGCCTTCAGCTTTGCGCTTAGCGACTTGCGTTTCATCGTACAACCCCCTTAATGATCCCAGTAGGCCGAAGGCTGGTTATCATCGTAATGCGGCACGTCGGAGGGGCCGGCGGTAATACTCGCGACGCCATGCACATCCGGATTCGGGCATTCCAGGAGGTAGCCCGCCGCGGTTTTCCGGTACACATACTGAGCTCCGGAAACCGGGCAGGTCGCCGTCTCCTCCAGGTAGCTCCCCTCCAGGGCCGTCAGGGAGTCGGGATAGGCGCCCTTATCGCCACGATAGGCGGTCAGCGCCTCCCGGACATTCTCCATGGAGAGCAGGCAATCGTCCCTGTCCCATACCATCTCCTGTTCCGGCGTTCCGGCGGCTGCGCTGCTTCGCGTGAAATGTGCGTAGAGGATGAATCCCGCCGCCCCAAGGACCAACGCCGTCAAAACGGACGCGACGACGATGAACGCGATCGAACCGAGCCTGCGCGTGCCGCCCTCCTCCGTCGATACACGTTCGGCTCTCTCGGCATCCCCCTTGTCCTTGAAGTCGGAGAGCTGGCGCTCCACTATGCAGTCGTAACAGAGAGAGTCCTCTCCCTCGTAATCCTCGATGCAGTCCGCGCATAGCGGCTTGCCGCAGTTTGCGCAGTCGGCCACCGCTCTCGTACCCGTATGGTTTGCACAATCTTTCATCTCCGTCACCCCTCTCATCTGGGGATGGTCCGCTTGATCTCTTCGGCGGAGGTGATCCCCGCCGCGACCTTCCTGACGGCATTGAACCACATGGTCGACATGCCCTGCTCCACCGCTTTCTCCTTGATCTCCTCCGGAGTTACCTCCAGGGACATCATGGCCGTGAGCGCCTTGCTCATGGGCATGACCTCGTAGATGCTTGTCCTCCCCTTGTAGCCGATGTTGTTGCAGTATTTGCACCCCGAGGGCCTGTAGAAAGCATAGTGCCCTGATCCGTCCAGGCCCAGTTCGGACAGCAGCTCGGCATCTGGCGCGTATTTCTCCTTACAACGGGGGCACAGCTTTCTCGCCAGCCTCTGTGCTATGATCACCCTCACTACTTCCCGGATGTAATAAGGCTCTATGCCCATCTCTATGAGGCGGGGCAGCGTCTCCGGCGCTCCCGTGGTATGCAGGGTGCTGAACAGGAGATGGCCCGTAAGGGCCGCCTGGACGGCTATGCTCGCCGTTTCCCTGTCCCGGATCTCTCCTACCAGGATCACATCGGGATCCTGCCTGAGCACGGACCTCAATATGGTCGCGAAGTCCAGACCCACCTTGTTGTTCACCGTGATCTGGCTCACGGTATTCAGGCGGTACTCCACCGGATCCTCGATGGTTATCACCTTCCTGCTGATATCGGATATCTCGTTGAGCATGGCGTACAGGGTGGTGGTCTTGCCGCTTCCCGTGGGCCCCGTGACCAGGATGAACCCGTGGGGTTCCTCGAGAATCCGCATGAGCTTTTGCAGTTCGTCGTCCTCGAACCCCAGGTCCGCAAGGCTTACGGCGGCGTTGGACTGGTCGAGGACCCTGATGATCACCGATTCGCCGTGGATGGTAGGGGCCGTGGCGATGCGGAAGTCCACATCCTTCCCCTTGTATTTCACGAAGAAACGCCCGTCCTGGGGAAGCCTTCTCTCCGTAATATCCAGATTGGCTATGACCTTGACACGAGAGACCAGCGCGTTATGGATCTCCAAGGGCAGGATCTTCGCCTCTACCAGGACGCCGTCTATCCTGTAGCGGATGCGGGTGAGCCCTTCTTGCGGCTCGATATGTATATCGCTCGCTCCCTCCTTTATGGCCCGGGAGAGCAGGAGGTTGGCGAGTTTCACCACCGGACCTTCGTTTATCTTCACCTCGTCGACGGGATCGGCCTGATACCTGTCCACTACCTCCAGCTTGTCCTCGTCCCAGGACAGCACCTCTTCCTCCAGGCCCCCCTCCTTGAAGAAATACTCTATGGCCTCGAGGATATCCTCCTCGTCGCTGAGGATGGGTTCGAGCTTGTAGCCAGAAGCGAAGGCCAGCATATCCAGGGCGGCGGTATCGAAGGGGCAACTCACCGCCATGGTCAGGATGTCTCCGACCATGTTCACCGGGATGGCGATGTTGTTCCTGGCTACATTGGCCGGGACAAGCTTCACCGCCTCGGGATCGATAAGGTCGATGCTGAGCTTCACGTATGGTATGTCTACGTGCTCGCTTATAAACTGCTTGAGTTGATCTCGCGTCGTATAGCCTTCGCCGATAAGGACATCTTTGAGCCTCTGCCCGGAAAGCTTCTGGATGTGGATGGCGGATTCCAGCTGCTCAGTGGTGATGATGCCGCTTTCCACCAGGGTATTGCCCAGTCCGCTGTCGCCGTTCGCGCTCATAATGCACCCCCTATATCCCAGCCCGCCCACTCAGGACCGGGGTACCTCTTGGGAAACGACCCCGCCCGTGACCGTCTCCAGGAGACGATCGACCCTCTGCGCGAACTCGCGGTATTCCTCGGGATTGGTCGGCTTGGTCAGATAGAGATCGGCTCCGGCCTCCATGGCCACGTCCCTGTAACTGGCCTTACGGTAGATGGCGCTGGTCATCACCACCGGGGTGCGTTGGGGAGCTTCGAACTCCCTGATATTCTTCACCAGTTTGAAGCCGTCCATCTTCGGAATGAGGCAATCGGTGATCAGCAGGTCCGGCTTTTCCTCGATGAATCTCTTCAGGGCTACCTCGCCGTCTCCGGCGGTGATAACCTCATGCCCTCCCGCCTCGATCGCGTCAAGCATTATGCGCAGTAGAAGTTCCGAGTCCTCGACGATTAGAACCCTTGCCATCTTTCATACCCCCTTAACCGGTTTGAGTCCTGCATTCCCACCTTGCGTACGCGACGGGTCGCGGCGCTGCCGGGATCGGGCTCTTTTGAAAGCGTCTCTTTGCATCTTCCGGTTTCGCTCCTGTTCTTTCCGGTGCTTCTCGACCCTTACGGTCTATTGCGAAGGTGGATGGCCTTCGTGTCTGCGGCCTTTCTACCTGGTGCTCATTCGGTCGGCATATGCGGGATCGTTCCCCATAGCTCAAACGGGTGATTACCCTACAGCGGACAGGGGATACTCGTATCAGGCCTGGGCCTGACGCTGCGCGGGGGGTGCGTTTAACCTTTGCGGCGTATTTGCTACGATGTTGATGCCGGGAAGAGATGTTGCCCGGCTGTTGTATCGTACAACAGGCTAGCGGAGGGGGATCATGGCCATGCACAGGCTGGTCTTCTACGGAGATGACATCCTGCGTGTCGAGCTCCCCGATAATACCCGGATAATCGAGCCGCCACCCGCGCTACCGGCGATGGATGATTATCAGGGGGCCGTGAGGAGGTCCCTGCGCGACCCCCTGGGCCGCCCCTCCCTGGCGGAGCTGGTGGGACCTGAGTCGCGCGTGACCATTGCCTTCGACGACCCGTGCCTTCCCCTGCCACCGGTGCTCAAAGACCCGCGGGGGCTGGCCGTGGAGGCGGTACTCGAGGAGCTCTTCTCCCTGGGGGTGAAGAGGGAGAGGGTATCCCTGGTCTGCGCCGTAGGCTTGCACCGCAAATGGACGGAGCGGGAGCTCAAGCATCTCCTGGGCAAGAGGGTATGGGCGGTGATGGGGCCCTCACGTATCGGGAATCACGACGCGGAGGACCCCGCGGGCGTCGTGGACCTTGGTAAGACTGAGAAAGGTTACCCCGTGGAGGTCAACCGCAGGCTCCTGGAATCAGACCTTACCATCTACATCAACGTCAACTGGACGAGCATGAACGGCGGGTGGAAATCCTACATGGTGGGACTGGGGACTTACCGCTCTATCCGTCCCCATCACAACGCCTCCGTCCTTATCGATGGAGGAACGGTCATGAACCCCGGGAGCGAGTTCCACGCCATCCTGCGCGCCCAGGGGAGGTACCTGGCCAGGTTCGCGAGGGTACTCAGCGTGGAGACGGTGCTCAACAACCGGGTGTGGCCGGGACCGCTCGATGGCTACCTCTCCCTCGAGAAAGCCAGGGTGCCCCTGCCGTTCAAGCTCTCTCGCCTTTTACCCCAGGCGGCGAAGGCCGCCGTTTCCTCGCTCCTGCGGAGCGCTTACGCACCTATCGCCGTAAACGCCGGTGATCCGGATGCCGTACACGAGAGGACCCTGGAGGCGCTCTACCAGCAGCAGAACGTGCGGGTGGAGGGGGAGAGCGACGCTCTCTTTCTTTCCCTCCCCAACATCTCCCCCTATGCCGCTTTCTCGCGAATTAATCCACTCCTGGCCATGAACTCCGCCCTGGGCTACGTCTTCAATCTCCACATGCGCAAGCCGGTGGTGCGCAAGGGGGGCGTGCTGGTGCTCATGCAGCCTTTCTTGCCGGGCTTCCACCGCCGCCACCATCTTCCCTACATCGAGTTCTACGAGAAGGTGCTGGCCGAGACCCTGGATGCGCGGGAGATGGAAACCCGTTTCGAGGAGGATTTCGCCGACCGCAAGGAGTACATACGCGCCTACCGCGAACACCATTCCTACCACGGCGTACATCCTTTCTACGTGTGGTATTGGGGAGGCCTGGCCATGCAGCACCTGGACCGCGTCATCGTGGTGGGCGCCAGGCGCCGCGACGTGGTGGAACGCCTGGGCTGCGAGTATGCCGATTCACTCGCGCAGGCCTGGAACATGGCGGGAGAGACCCTGGGCAAGGGCTATTCCCTCACCCACCTCTCCATCCCCCCCATCTTCGCCACCGAAGTCGTTTAGCAGGGCGGAGGTCTTGCCCGTTGCGTTGCTGAAACTCTACGACAACGATGCATAACCTGCATTGCCTGGTTTGCGATAATCGTATGCGACCTGGAACCGCTTTTCCAGCATCCAAGCTCATCTGATATAAATCGACATTGCGTCGAAAATAGGGCGCATGTTAACATACAAGCTGGTTGTCGATGTCTACGTTATACAGGGGGTAATGACGATGGCGAAGAAAAAGGGCAGGAACAGGAAGAGCTTCGAACGCATACTCAGCATGTACAAATACAAGAACACCGTCGCCAGGCTCAGCAATTACCCCGTCCTCAAGCAGCTGGGATGGCGGCATCTGGACATGGACAACACCACCCTTACCTACATACCCGTGTACGAGAACCTGGAGTTGCCGGCGGGAACCGCCGCGCCCATCTCCATCATCGAGCGCTTCATCCGGGAGGCTAGCCACCACCTCATCCTCTCGTGCTGCCCATGCCGCAGCGAGAACCAATGCCAGGACTTCGATCCGGACTTCGGCTGCACCTTCCTGGGCCCGGCGGTGCTCGACGTGGACCCCGAAGTGGGCAGGCTGGTGAGCATGGAGGAGGCCCTGGAACACCTGCACCAGGCCACGGAGGCGGGGCTCGTCTCCTGCCTGGGGAAGTTCAAGCTGGACGCCATCATGCTCGGCGTCCGGGACCACAACAACCTGATGACCATCTGCCACTGCTGCCCCTGCTGCTGCCTGTCCACCAGCATCCCACACGCCTCCCGGGAGACCCGCGACACCGTTGTGAGGCTGGATGGCCTGTCCATCGCAGTGGATGCCGAGAAATGCAACGGCTGCGGCGCATGCGAGAAGGTGTGCATGTTCAAGCAGATAGAGGTGGTGGACAAGATGGCGGTCATCGGCGAGGAGTGCAAGGGGTGCGGCCGCTGCGCTATGGTCTGCAAGCAGGGAGCCATAAGCGTCACCATAGATGATCCCAGCTATATCGATGCTTGTATCGCGCGCATCGGCTCAAAGGTAGACGTCGGCACCTGAACCTGATCTTCATCGGCGATCCATATAATCACGGTTGTCCTCCTCGAGGACTATAATTAGAAGTACCTGTTTATTGCCTGTGATGACCTAACGGACAGGACGGGATAACTCGCCTCACAAGTAAAGGATGTACTGAGAGATGTGCGATCGGGGAGAAGAACCTCTTGAAGATATGGAGGCCCTTTACCTCCAGCGAATACGTGGTATGAGCGGCGAGCAAAGGCTTGCGATCTCCGTCGGGCTGAGCGACGCAGTCAAAGAGCTGGCCATCGCCGGCATAAGGCGCGATCATCCCGGGATATCCGACGAGGAGCTCAAGTCCGAGCTACTCAAGAGGATGTACGGATGAACCAGATCGAGATACTCTTGCAGACCGCCGAGAGGCTGAACAGCATGAGGATCCCCTACATGGTCACCGGCGCTTTCGCAGTCACCTACTACGGCAAGCCTCGTTCCACCCATGACATCGATCTGATCGTGGAAATCGATATGTCGGACACGGAGAGCCTTCACGAGGTTTTTTACAAAGATTTCTATGCGAGCAAGGAAGCAATGGAGGAGGCGGTCCGGCATCACTCGATGTTCAATCTCATCCACAACGAGACTCTCACCAAGATCGATTTCTGGATGCTCGAGGATACGGTGTTCGACCGCGAGAGGTTTTCACGCAGGGTCGAGGGAGAGCTTCGCGGTGCGCCGGTCTTTTTCTCATCGCCAGAGGACATCGTCATCGTAAAACTAGACTGGTTCAAGAAAACGGGGATACACAAGCATTATGAGGATGCCCTCGGGATAGTCCTGGTCCAACAGGATTCCCTGGATTTCGAATATGTCCGTGACTGGTGCGAGCGCGGATCCACCAGCGAACTCCTCGAGCGCCTACTGGGTGAGGCCGGCTGAGTGCCACCCGGCCCCAGCGATATCCGTGCCTAGGCGTAGTAGCGTCCTGGCAGGTACGGCGCCTGCTTCAGCAGGTGCACGATGAAGCGTTTCTTGGACTTGTCCAGCTGCGTGAACTGGAACGCGAGCAAGACCATTGTTGCGATTAAAACGAATGGAAGAACCTTCCTCGTACGACCCTTCCCGCTAACTTCAGGCCTGTCTTCTCGTAGCATTTTTCATCCTTCCCTCACACATCAGACTCTTTTTTTCTTCCGACCACTTCAGACTTCAGACTATTCATGCTTGTCCACCAGCAGGGAGGCGATGTAACCTGATGCGATGGCTGTGGGCACTCCCCCGCCGGGATGGGTGGAGGCGCCAGTGAGGTAGAGCCCCTTGATGGATTTTGACTTGGCCGACGGCCGGAACACCGCCTGGTTGGGCAGGTCCATGGAGAGGCCGTATATGGCGCCCTTGGGATTCTGCAGCCTGCGCTCGAAGTCGAGGGGGGTGGAGACCTCCAGCACCTTTACGTGGTCCTCCATCCCCGGTATGGCCGTCCGCGACAGCCCGTGGATCATCCTCTCCGCTACTTCCTGCTTGATGTCGTCCCAAGTGCCCCTGGCGAGATCGTACGGCCCCATGCCCATGATGTTGAGCACGTGGCAACCCTCCGGAGCAAGGGATGTATCAGACTCCGTCGGCCAGCAGATGAGGCCGTAAACGTCCTCGGGAACGTTGCCCTTCTTGAAGTCGTTCCACCAGAAGTCGTTCATCAACTCCAGGGGTCCGATGGTCAGGCTGTGGTGGGCCTCGAGAGGAGGACGGTAATCCAGGCCGACGTAGATCATCACGCAGGACATGGAGACCTCGTAGCTCTTGATGCCGAAGCGCGCCAGCCAGGGAAGCTGTTCCTCCCCGATCATCTCCAGGTAGAGCTTCTTGGCGTTGACGTTGGACACCACTATATCGGAGGTAATCTCCGTACCGTCCTTGAGCCTTACTCCCTCGGCTTTGCGCTCGCGCACCAGGACCTTATCCACGTCCGTGCCCAGGCGCAGCTCCATGCCCAGCCTCTCGCCTACACGCTGGAAGGCCCGGGGTATCTGGATCATGCCGCCGCGCGGATACCAGATACCCTCGTGCTCGGAGTAGGGAATGAGGGCGATGAACCCGGGGGCAAGCTCCGGGGGCAATCCGCAGTAGAAGGATTGGAAGGACATGGTCTGCTGCACGATGTCGTTCTTGAAGTATTTTTTGATCACGTCCTGGTAGCTGGTGACGAAGAGAGGCAGGAACTTCAGCATGCGTGGGTTCTTGATGCCCATCTTCACCAGGTCCATCATGTTGTTGCAGGGATTGGTGAAGAAAGAAGCAATGGTCTGCTTCATCATGTCCGCGAAATAATCCGCGAGCTCGAACCACTGCTTGCCGTCCTGGGGAGAGATGCTGGATATCACCTCCGCCGTGCCCTCCAGGGACACGGGATAGTTGACGCGCGAGCCGTCCTCGAAGATATAGCTGTAGATGGGGTCGCAGGGCATGAGGTCCACCTCCTCCTGGAAGCTGGTCCCCAGAGCCTCGAAGGCTTTCTCGATAGGGTAGATCACCTCCACGATGGAGGCCCCCACGTCGAAGCTGTATCCGTCCTTCTGGAAGGTGGAGCAGCAGCCTCCCACCCGGTCGCTCTGCTCGAGCACCAGCACCTTGCGCCCCTGTTTGGCCAGGAGGGCCCCGGCGCTGATGCCGCCGCATCCCGCCCCGATCACTATTGCGTCGTAGTCCGCCATGAACTCAACCTCCTATTAATTACAGCGCGGCTTTCTTCATGCGCAGGGTGTCGTAGTCGAACCTGCGCATGCAGATATTATTGGGGTCGTAGATCATCTTCATGTCGCGGTAGGTGTCCACGTAGGTGCCCGCCTGGGGGAAGACCAGGCCGATGAGGTCGTGCAGCGGCCCCGCCCCCTCCACCAGAGCCCATACCCCGAAGCATGCCCCGGAGCCGTTGCGGAAGGACGCGGCCATGGCCGCCAGGGTGCCGGAGATGGTGCGCAGGGAGTCCTCGGGGTTGGACTGGTCGATGAAGATGTCGAACTCGATGAAGCCCAGCCTGCCCATGTCGTAGGGCTGGAAGTATGAGGCGATCATATCCGCGGAGAAGACGTTGTCGTCCGTGCCCACCTGGGAGGTCATGGCGCGCATCATATCGTTGTTGATGTTCACCAGGTTATCCAGGTGATCGAGGCCGAAGCCCACGAAGAAGCTCCCCTTCACCCGCTGCACCCTGACCGATTCGCGGAAGAACTTGGTGAACTTGTCCACCCCCAGGATGCGGCCTTCCGAGATGTCCTCCACCACCTCCCAGTCCATGAACTCGAACTCCGGCGCCACGGCCAGGATATCCTCCTCGCATACCTTGCACTTGATCTCCGTCTCGAGCGCGGAGTAGCCGCCCGTCACCGGCACTACGTAGTGGCGCGGGAACATAGGGATGAGCTTGGCGGATTCGGCATTGGTCTCGGCGAGGAAGATGCCCATGTAGGTGTTCTGGAAGTAGGCGTTCTCGATGACGATGTTGCGCTGGCTGATAGCCTTGAGGGCGGGGGCGATAGACTCCCAGTTCTCGGAGTCGCTGATGGGCACGGTGAGCTTCGTCTCGTTGGGGTTGGGATAGAGGCGCAGGGTCATCTCGGTGACTATACCCATGGTGCCCATGGATCCCCGGATAAAGGCCCTCACGTCAGGGCCGGGGCCGGGCATATGCGCGTTGTCCGCTCCGTAGGCCGCCGGCCCGCAGACCATCACCTGCCCCTCGGGCAGGACGAACTCATACCCTATGATGTGGTCCAGCCCCACCCCGTACTTGTTGGCCAGGGTGGAGATGTTGCCCATCATGATGTTGGAGACCACCGAGGCGTTGGCGCTGGTGGAGGGGTTGATGAGGCGCAGCCCCCTCTTCAGGGTCTCCGTCTGCAGCTGGGCGAAGGTCACTCCCGGCCCTATAGTGCAGAACATGTTCTCCTCGTCTATCTCCACGATCTCGTCCATGCGCCGCAGGTCGCAGAGGATGCCGCCGTAGGGAGGGATGGTCATGCCCAGGGTATTGAGGCCGGTACCGTAGGGGGTCACGTCTATCAGGTACTTGTTGGCTATCTTCATGATGGCCGCCACGTCCTCGGTGGACCCCGGCAGGGCTACGATATGGGGGTGGTTCATGGGCACCACGGACTGGTCGCGGGCGTAGGCCACGGTGATATTGATATCGTTGGATACCCACTCCTCGCCCAGGGCTTCCTGGAGTTCACGATAGGCTTTCTCCAGGTTCTCCGGCAGGTCGTGTGTACCGTCGATCTCGTGCTTCACCGGCACCTTGATGATCTTGCGCTCGCGCAGGTCCTGCTGCAGGTCCTTGCCCTTCATCTACACCACCTCCCCCAGCCCCGCGGCCAGCAACTCGAAGACGTCGTAGACCGGCAGGCCGCCCTGGGCGCTGAAATGGCTTTCGCAGTGCGGGCAAGCGGTGACGATAGCTTCGGCGCCCACCGCCGCGGCTTCCTCCAGGCGCTCCGCCGCCGTCCACTCGGCCAGGTCCGGATTTCCCGCCTTCACACCGCCGCCAGCGCCGCAACACCAGGCGTTCTCCCGGCTGCGCTCGAATTCCAGCAACTCGAAACCGGGCAGGGCCGCCAGGAGCTTACGGGGCGGCTCGTAGACCTCGCACCAGCGCCCCAGCATGCAGGGGTCATGGTAGGCGGCCTTGAGCCCGGTCTCCCCGCTGAACGTCAGCTTCTTCTTCTTGAGCAGCCTGGCCAGGAGCTCGCTGGCGTGCACCACCTCCAGGTCCATGGCCGGGGCGTACTCGCCGCCTAGCACCTGCAGGCAGTGGGGGCAGGCGGTGATGATGCGCGAGGCGCCGGTGGAGGCGAAGAGCTCGATGTTTTCCCGGGCACGCTCCTCGAAACCGTCGCGGTCCCCCAGGGCGAGGTTGAAGCTGCGGCAGCAGGGCTCCGCGTCCCCCAGCACGCCGAAATCGACGCCGGCCGCTCCAAGGACCTTGACCAGGGAGGCCAGCTTTTTCTGCATATCCTTACCCGAGGCGTAGGCGCAGCCCACGAAGAGGATGTTCTCAGCCTTCTCCTGCGTGAGGTCCTTCACGCCCAGGCCCTTGACCGCCTTGCCCTTGAATCCCTTCTTGAGACCCAGGGGATTGTCGTTCTCGGCGGTGGATTCGAGCGGTGCCGCGTGGCCCTCCAGGGGGCCCCACCCCTCGTCCACCGCCTTCTCCCGCATGAGCTGGATGATGCGGGTGGTATGCATGCCCTTGAGGGGGAAGCACATCTCCTGGCAAAGCCCGCACAGGGTGCAGGAGTAGATGATCTCCGCCGTCTTCTCCGTGGGGTCGAACTCGAGGTTGGTGATGGCGCGGGCGATCTCCATCATCCCCGCGGCGTAGTAGGACTCGAAGCGGTAGCGGGTGCCACAGGGGCAGTTGGCGGAGAAGCGCGCGCTCTCGAAGACCTGCACGTTCATGGACTGGCACATCTTGCACTTGCCGCAGACCCAGTAGTCGTCGCGGTAGTCGGTGAGCTTCTCCCTTTTTCTGGTCAATCCGCCGTCCATGCCTACACCCCCTCCATGAGCTGTCCGGGGTTCATGAGCCCCTTGGGGTCCATGACCTTCTTCAGGTTCCTGATCATACGGATGTTCTCGTGGTCCATCCTGGCGTAGATCTCCTTCGCCACTTCACCCCGGGGCCGGTTGACGTGGGCCCCCGCAGCGAGAAGCGCTTTGTAGGCGTCCCCCCACGCCCCGTGCACCGCGGCGTCGTCCGCGTCGTGGTAGATGTCGGTCTCGCAGTAGAAGGCGGCGCCGTAGTAGGAGGGGATGGCCACCTGGCCGGCGGGATATCCTTCCGCCATCCCGGCCACCCTGCCGAAAAGCCCGGCCGCTTTGCCCGCGAAGGTGAAACAGTCGATGGTCGTGACGGCTCCCCGGTAATGGGCACGCTCCGAGATATACCAGGGCCACTCGAACTTGCCCTGCATGAGACGGGCAAGCTCGCCGTCGCTTCGCTTGCCGCCGCAGCTCGCGGCCATCTCCGCGGTCTGGCGGTCCCAGACGTCCACCAGCATGGGATGGTTGTCGAAACCGAAGACCACGTTCCAGGGCGGTAGTCCGTCGGCCATGGCGTCCGCATCATCCGGGCTCCCGGCAAGCAACACCCCGAGGTAGCGCGCATCCGCGACCACGCATTCGAAGACCTGGTCGTGCCGGCAGGCCAGGCGGGCGGCGGCGATGGCGGATTCCGCATCGGCGAAGCCGTAGGCGGTGACCCGCCTCTCCTCCCAGCGCTTATAGATCCAGGCCTTCATGGCGTAGGGCATGCCGAAGATATCCTCGCTGGCATGGAAGAGGTTCGAGTACATGGGCCCGAGGTCCTCGCGGAACTCGGAGTGGCCGTCCTGGGTGTACTGGTCGGTGCCGCTCATCCACAGGCGGCCGTCCGCCAGGATGGCGTGGAAGGTGGTGTACTGGTAGGGGCGCGTGGCGCCATTGGCCAGGATGACATCGCGGTCTATGTAGGAGCGCACGATGGAGGACGAGGTGGCCGCGGCCGGCATGAGGATGCGCAGGTTCAGCTTGTCCAGCTCCTCCTTCAGCCGTTCGAAGGTCACCCCGTACTGTATGAAAGCTAGGAGGTTTGGTTCGTCGATGCGCACAATATCGTCTATGCCCTTGAGGTCGATGAGCACCCCCCCCGACTTCGCCACCTCCGCGGAGAGAAGGCCGCGCCGGTGGGTGAAGATGGGTATATCGTTCTCGTAGGCGGCGGCGGCCAGGTCCGCGAGCTCCAGGCTGTCGCGCGGAACGGCGAGGGTGATGTCCAACTGCGGCGGGGGGTCCTTGAAATAGGCTCCCAAAACCGTTGCATCCGTGGTCAAAACCCCGGGTCCGGCGACTTCCCGCAGGCCTTCCAGTTGTCGTGTGCCCATACCGCTACCTCCCTTTCCTCTAAGGGGTCAGGTCTTTCATTTTGCATACTGGCATCTCGCTCATGTTGTAGGGATGCTCCATGCAGAGGAGTAATCGCAAGCTCTTGGTTTGCATACCAGGGTATGCAAAATGAAAGACCTGACCCCATTCAACCACCGCTTCTCTTGAGCCAATCGGCGTAGCGCGCCAGCGCCCAGGCGGCGCCGACGGCACGCTCGATAGAATCGTAGACCGGTATCCTCTTCTCCTCCATGGAACGGAACCAGCGTTTGCGGTCCACTTCCGAGGCACCCAGGAAGCAGGCAAGCACCGGTTTGCCCGGGTGGGATTCCCTCATCTCCGCCAGCATCTCCGCCCCATCGAACTCGGACTCCGGCACCAGGGTGTAGACGACCAGGATGGTATGCATATCCTCCTGCTCGGCGAATGCCCCGAGGATAACGCGGTAGGCGTCCTCCACCGAGCCCTGCAGGGTCGCCGTCCAGATATCCATGGGATTCCCGAGCTGCGCCCACTCGGGCAATCCCTCGCTCGCCCGCCGCACCGTCTTCTCCGCGGGCGGCGGCAGGGGCAATCCCCGGCGGTGGCAGGCATCCGCCACCAGGACCGTCCCCGCGCCGGTGATGGACACCACCCCCAGGTTGGGTCCGGCTGGAAGGGGGCAGTACGCCAGTGCCTTGGCGCTGTCGAAGAGAGCGTCGATGCCGTCCACCACGACCACCCCGGCCTGGGCCAGGGCCCCTTTGTAGACGGCGTCCTCGCCGGCCATGGAGCCGGTATGGCTGGCGGCCATGCTCATCCCCAGCTCCGTGCTTCCGCCCTTGAGCATGACCATGGGCTTGCCGCGCGAGACCCGCGAGGCCAGTTCCCAGAACTCCCTTCCCCTCCTTATACCCTCGGAGTAGATGGCGATGACGCCGCTGTGCGCGTCGTCCTCCAGGTACTCCAGGATATCCACCTCGTCCACGTCCGCCTTGTTCCCCAGGCAGGCCACCTTGGAGAGGCCGAAGAGCTGGGTAGAGCTTATCCACAGGGCGAAGCCGCCAGCGAAGAGGCCGGTCTGCGCCACGATGGATATCGGGCCCGGCTCGATGGGATCCAAGGACATGAGGGAGGTGACGAATCCGGACCGCGTGGAGATGGTGCCCACGCTGTTGGGGCCCATCATGCGCATGCCGCGGGAGCGCACCGCCTCCTCCAGCCGCCGCTGCAGTTCCGCGCCCTCCGCACCCGCATCGGAATATCCCGCGGCGCAGACGATGACGTTTTTCACGCCCGCGGCGGCGCAGTCGAGGACGAAATCGAGTATGGACTCACGCGGCAGGACTCCCACGGCCACATCGACCCTCTCCCCCACCTCGCGCACGGACGGGTAAGCCGGTACTCCCATGATCTCCCCCGCCCGGGGATGGATAGTGAAGACCTTTCCCCTGTAGCCGAAGCGCATGAGGTTCGCCAGGGTGACATTGCCCAGCTTCATGGCCGAACTCGAAGCCCCGGCCACGGCTACGCTGGAGGGGTTGAAGAAAGCTTCCATCTCTGAGGCCACGGGCATTCCCCCTTGGCGGACGTCGGACGTGCGCGGGATCGTCCCCACGACTGCTTTGCTCCCCGGAAAGCAGCGGCGCTTTTCCTACACGAAGTAACGGAAGGGCATCTTGGGCAGGTTTGTGGCCAGCAGCTTGGCATAGCGCCAGTCCGATGGCTCGATGCTCGCGGCGAGATACGCCGCCAGGCCGCCCGCGAGGCCCACGGCTATCAGCGTCTTGGTCTTCAGACTCATCTTCATAACAGCATCACGCACCCTTACCCGTTGTCCTTGGTGACCAGGCCGCCGGTGATGATACCGCCCGCCAATACACCGGGGATGCCGCCCCCGGGATGGGTAGAGGCGCCCGCCAGGTAGAGGTTCCTGATCGCCTTGGAGCGGTTGGCGGGACGGAACACGGCCATGTGGGATATATCCGTCTGGATGCCGTATACGGCGCCGGCAGGATGGAGCAGCATGCGCTCCAGGTCCTTCGGCGTGGCCATATCCCTATAAATCACGTGCTTGGATAGATCGGGTATGATGTTGCGCTCGATAGTGGCGATGGCCTCGTCTATGTAGCGCTCCTTCAAGCGGTCCCAATCATCGCCGGCGAGGTTGTACGGCGCCAGGCCCATGTGGGTGAGCACGTGTTTCCCCTGCGGCGCCAGTGAAGGGTCGATCTTCGATGCCCACGAGATAAGTCCCATGATCTCCGGCTTGCCGTTCACCTCGTAGAGCTTGCCCTTGAGATAATAGTCGCTCCAGTAGTCGTTCATGACCTGCGCACTGGTGAGGTTCAGGGTATGATGAGCAACGAGGGGGGGCTCGTAGTCCACGCCCAGGTAGATCATGGGGCAGGGCATGGACAGCTCCATGGATCTTATCCCCCTCCAGACGTGCCAGGGAATATGTTCCCTGCCGATCATTTCCATGTACAACTGCTTGGCATTGATCGAGCTCACGACATTTCGTGACGTGATCTCCGTACCGTCCCAGAGCTCGACCCCTTTTGCAGCACGATCCTCGACCATGACGCGCACGACGCGGGCGTCGAACCTCGTCTCTCCCCCCAGGTCCTCGAAGGCCTGCTGGATGCCGGCGGGGATGCGGATCATGCCGCCCGGCGGGTAATAGATACCCTCGTGTTCGAGCAGGCCGATGATGGCGTAAAGCCCGGCGCAGAGGTCAGGTGGCATGCCGCCGTAGAAAGACTGGAAAGCCATGGAGGCCTGCACGTCCTCGTTCTTGAAGTACTTGGCCACCACTTTCTGGTGGGTGGTCACGAACATGGGCAGGACCTTGATCATCTGGGGGTAGCGGATGACCAGCTTGATGGAGTCGAGGAAGCTCATGCAGGGCACGTAGAAGAAGCTGTCCACCAGGCCCGCGATGATGGGGGTGAACTTCTTGGCGAAATCCAGAAAGGCCTTGGCCTCCTCGGGCGCGAAGCGGGCGATGACCTCGGCCGTGCCCTCCACGGAAGTGGGATAGCTGAAACGTACGCCCCTGCTGATGTCGCAGTAGTCGTAGATGGGGTCTACCTCCACGAAGGGGATGTATTTCTCACGGTCCATGCCCAGGCGCCTGAAGAGCTCCTCGAAGGCTCCCGGCATCTCGACCACGCTTGCCCCCACGTCGAAGTTGAAACCATTCACTTCGTAAGTGGAACAGCATCCTCCGATGCGGTCCGACTGCTCCAGCACGAGGGTTTTCATGCCCGCCTTCTGGCACAGGGCGGCAGTCGAAAGGCCACCGATCCCGCCGCCGATAACCACAACGTCATAGTCCGGCATGGTCCCTCCCCGTTTATTGGCTAGTGATTATGACCAGTGAATACTATATTACTATCTATTTTTAGGATAATCAACCGGGGAGGTTCTCCGGAGCTGGTGCCGTGGGGGTCGTATCCACTCAACGGCCTAGTTTTACATGTGGTTCTTCTCCGAAAAATGTGGGTGGCTACCGTCAGGCCTTGGGGTCAGGCCTCAAGCCGGGCCTGACCCCAAGGCCTGACACGAGACCGGAGATCGAAGGCCCGATCCCCTCAACTCTCGAGCGGGAGGGTGAAGTGAAAGACGGAACCGCCGCCGGCGCGGGGTTCATACCATATTCTGCCATGATGGCCGTTCACGATCTGCCTGGCGATATAGAGGCCCAAGCCGATGCCGGGGATCGAATGGTGAACGACGTCGCCCACCTGGTAGAAGCGCTCGAAGATGCGCTCCCGCTCTCCCGCGGGAACGCCCTCGCCCCGGTCCGAGACGGAGACGCGGAGTTCATTCTCCACGATTCCCGCCTCTATCTCGACATCCGTGCCGGCGGGGGAGAATTTCGCCGCGTTGTCCAGCAGGGCTACCAGGAGCTGGTAGACCTTCTTCTGATCCACCTGCAATGTTCCCGTCCCCCCACCGGAGTGGCTGACGGTCTCCCTGTCCGGGTGCTTCCTCCTGGTCTCCTGGACGGCTAGCGCGACGATGGGATCGAAGGCCGCCGCTTGCCTTTCGATAGTGAACTTGCCCCTTTCTATACGCGTGGTATCCAGGAGCTCGCCCAACAGCGCGTCGAGTCGGTCGGCCCCGCGGTCTATGGCCTCAAGGGTGTCGGACCTCACCTGGGGGTCCAGCTTGCCCTCCGATTCCTTGAGGGTGATGGCGTATCCCTTCATGATGGTGATGGGGTGGCGTAATTCGTGGGAGGTTATATCGATGAAGTCGCGCAGCCCGATCTCGTCGATCCACCTCTCCTCCTCGATGGAGATGGCCCTCGCCAGCATGCTCGCAAGGTCCGTTTCCTCCCGGCTGAACTCCCTCTCGCGCACGGCAAAGAGGCAGAGGCAACCGATGATATCCTCCCTGAGCATCACGGGGTGTCCTATCAGGGACCTGAGCCCGTATCTCGTCACGTCGGGATCGACCGTCTGGATGGAGGCCGCCTCTTCTCCCCTTGCGGCGATATCGCCGCTGTGCCACATGAACAACTGCTCCAGGGGTCCGCGATCCAGGCTGGCCGCCTCTCTCTCGTACCCCTCCAGCCGCGAGAACGCGGTATGCAGGGAGTAACCGCCGCCCTGCATGCGCCAGTACTTGATGATGTCCCCCTCGAGGATATCCAGTCCGGCGGCTACGATTCTATCGATATTCCCCTCGGGATCCGCCCCCAGATTGAGAAGGGATCTGCTCAGCAGGGCCAGCCTTTCCTCCGATCTTCTGCGATCGGTTATATCCCGGGCGAAGACGGCCAGCCCGGACACGCTGGGATAGGCCGTGACCTCGAACCAGTAGTCGCGATCCGGCAACGTATAATTGTCCACGAAAGTGCGCGGCATGCCCGTCGCCAGCACATCCCGGTAGGCTTCCTCCACACTGGTCCCCCTCGTAGCGGGGAAGATCTCGAAGAGGCTCTTTCCCAGGGCTGCCGCCGCGGGGATGCCGGTGAGGCTCTCGGAAGCGCGGTTCCAGTACGTGTACCTCAGATTCTGGTCCATGGCGAAGAAGATGTCCTGGATGCTCTCCGCGAGTTCACGATACCTCGTTTCGCTTTCGCGCAGGTCCTCGACGGCCTGCCTGCGCTCTCTCATAACCTCCGTCTCGCGCAACGCCCGTTCCACGGAGGGCACGAACCTGATGAGGTGGTTCTTGAGGATATAATCATCGGCGCCGAACTTCAACGTCTCCACCGCAATATCCTCTCCCACCGTGCCGGAGATGATGATCGCGGGGATATCCAGGCCCATCTCCCGTATGAGCTTCAAGGCCGCCGGGCCGCTGAAATGGGGCATGTTGTAGTCGAGGATGGCGATGTCCCATTCCTCGTTCTCCATGGCGGCCCTCATGTCCCCGGCGTTATCCACGCGCGTATAGACCGGCTCGAAACCCGCTTGCGACAGCTTGCGCACCAGGAGCAGGGCATCATCCTCCACGTCCTCGACGAAGAGGACGCGCAGCGGCCTGCTCACAGGAGATCCCCTTTCCCCGGCGGAGTCTCGTTGAGCAGGAGCCAGTAGATCCCCACCTTGCTCACCGCCTCGGCGAACTTCGCGAAATCCACCGGCTTGCGCACATAGCTGTTGGCGCCCAGGTTATATCCCTCCACCAGGTCCCTCTCCTCCTTGGAGGAGGTGAAGATGACCACGGGGAGCATCCTGGTGCGCTCGTCGGCGCGCAGCCGCTTCAGCACTTCGAGCCCGTCGACCTTGGGAAGCTTCAGATCGAGCAGCACCAGTTCGGGCATGACGCCGGTGTCGCGCCCCTCGTAGCTTCCCGTCCCGAAGAGATAGTCGAGCGCCTCGGCGCCGTCCTTCATCACCACCACCTCGTTCATGATGTTGCTCTTCTTCAGGGAACGCAGGGTGAGCTCGATGTCGTCCGGGCTGTCCTCCACCAGCAATATGTATTTTTCCTCCATCTTCACTCCCCCCCTTTCTTATTATCCCCGTTTTCACCCACCGGGAATCGTGAAATAGAAGGTCGCCCCCTTGTCCACCTCGCCCCTCCCCCACACCTCGCCGCCGTGGCGGTGGACGATGCGCTGCACCGTGGCCAGACCGATGCCGGTGCCCGGAAACTCCTCCGCGGAATGCAGGCGCTGGAATACGCCGAAGAGTTTCCCGGCGTATTCCATGTCGAACCCGGCGCCGTTGTCGCGCACGAAGCACGTGTCCTTGCCTGCGATCTTCTCGAGTCCGAACTCGATGCGCGCCTCCTCGCGCCCTCCCGTGAATTTGAAGGCGTTGTCCAGGAGATTCGAGAGGGCTATCCCGAGCAGGACGGGGTCTCCCGAGACCACGACGCCCGGCTCGATGACGAACTCCACCCTGCGATGGGGCTCCTGCACCGCGAGCTCTCTGGCTATCCTGGCGGCGAGCGCGCTCATATCCACCGGCTCCCGGCGCATCTCGCTGCGCGCGACCCGGGACAGGCCCAGGATGTCGTCGATCAGCTCCGCCATGCGTTGCGCCGCGGTCCTGATGCGATTGAGATATCCCTTGCCCTGCTCATCGATCTGGTCGTAATAATCCTCCAGCAAGGCCTGGCTGAAGCCGTCGACCGCCCGCAGGGGAGCCCGCAGGTCGTGCGAGACGGAGTAGCTGAAAGCCTCCAGTTCCCGGTTCGCGTCCTCGAGCTGGGCGGTGCGTTCCGCCACCCGCAGCTCCAGCTCGCCGGCATGACGCTGGACCTCGTCGAAGAGGCGCGCGTTGTAGAGAGCGACGGCAAGATGGGATGCCATCTCTGTGCTGACATCTATATCGACCATGGAAAAAGCGCCCGGCCTGTCCGACTCCATACTCAGAAGACCGACCAATTCACCATGCGCGGTCAAAGGGATGTAAACTCCCGACCTCATACCTTCCGCCCGCAGTTGCGCGAAGACGGGGCTCGGATTGCGAATCAAATCGATATCCTCGATCAACCTTATCTCGCCTTTGAGCATACTCTCGATGAGGAAGCCTTCGGCAGTGGAGAATCTGGTGCCCGGCTTGAGCGAAGTGGCGTCGTCCGTATCGTAGCTCAGGATCTCCGCTTCCTGTGCGGTTGTATCGATGAGAACCACACCGGCGCGCCGGCTAGGTATAAGGCGGCGCAGGTGCCGCAACGCCGCCTGCGCCGTCTCTGCGGGCGAGCGCGCCTCCAGGATGCCCGCGTCGATCTCGCGCAGGCTGCGCAGGCGTTCCATGGCGCGGCGCATATCCTCCTCGCCCTGTTTGCGCTCGCTGATGTCGCGGGTATTGCAGACGATACCTTTTACGGAGGGATCGCCGAGGAGGTTGCTGAAAGTGCCCTCGTGATAGTGGTAGGAGCCATCCGCGTGCCGGAAACGGAATTCGACAAGGGAGGGATGACCGGGATTTCTCACGACGAAATCCAGCGCGTTCCTGGCGTATTCCACTTCATCCGGATGTACGTAGTCGTATATGCTCCTGCCATAGATATCCTTGGCCGCGTAGCCGGTGATCGCTCCGCTGGAAGGGCTGCCCCAACGGAAGGTGAGATCGTTGTTGAGGATGGTGATCATGTCCGGGGCGTTCCTGATTATCGAGCGCAAATAACGTTCGTTCCGCTGCAGCTCCTCTTCCGCCAGTCCGCGCTTCTTTTCGTGCTCGATGGATGCGAGGGCGAAGGAGATGTCGGAGGCCAGTTCCTCCATGAGGGATATCTCGCGTGCGTCGAAGAACCCCCGCTCGGAGGAGTAGACGTTCAAAGCTCCCCTGGCGCCCTCCGGCAGGCGCAATGGAAACGCGGCGGATGAGCGGTAGCCCCGCCGCAAGGCGTTATCGCGCCAGGGCGCCATACGCGGATCGTTTGCGATATCGTTGCAGACGATCAGCCTCCCCTCACGCACGGCGGAGCCCGTAGGGCCGCGCCCCTCCGGCACGTCGTCGACGCTGATGCGGATACCGTTTATGTAGGCTTCGTCTACGCCATGCCAGGCGACGGGCTTGATGAAACGATCACCTTCATCCGCCCTCCCGACCCATGCCATCTCGAAAAGTCCCTGTTCCACGGCTATGCCGCAAGCCTCCTTCAGGAGTTCCTCCGGGTCGCGGACCCTGACGATGGCCCTGTCGATGGCGCTCAGCACGGAGTAGAAACGGTTGAGGCTTCGCGCTTTCTCCTCCGTTTCCTTGCGTTCGGTGATGTCCTGAATCTCGCCCAGCACTTCAAGCGGCCGCCCTTCCTCGTCCCTGGAGAAGACGGTGGTGCGGGAGTAGAACCAGCGGCTTTCGCCGTTCACAGCCAGCTGGCGATATTCGAGGTCGAGCACCTCCCCTTCGGGCAGATCGTCGAAGCTCGCGAAGAATCCGGCCACCTTCTCCCGGTCGTCGGGGTGAATGACCTTGTCGATGATGGCATCCCCCATATCCTGGATCTGCTGGGGGGAGTAACCCAGCAGATCGAGTATCTTACGGTTGATATACACGTTCTTACCCTCGCGCAGGTCGTAGATATATATAATATTGGGCGTCGCATCCATGATGCGTTGGATCATGGCCTGGCTCTCCCGCAGCTCCTGCTCCGCCTGCTTGCGCTCGGTCACATCGTCGTAGACGGCTACGATCTCCCCGGAGGGTAGTTTGAAAACGTAGTTATCCCTCCAACCTCTGATTCTCTCATCCTGGTATAAGGTTATGGGAAAATGTTCGGGTTTCCCGGACTTCCAGACATGCCGGAATACGTCGAAGAGCCCGAAGTCCCTGACCCCCGGGAATGCCTCGAGTACGCTCTTTCCGATCACATCCCGGCGGTCGACCTTCTCGATCCTCTCCGCGGCCCGGTTGAAATCCTTGAACAGGAAGTCGCAGCCCCCGTCAATGGCCTCGTAGATCGCGACACCGCTGCTCATATTCTCAAAGAGCTCCCTGAACCTCGCCTCACTTGCCTTCAGGTCGATCTCCGCCCGCTTCATGTCCGTGATATCCCTCAGGGAAGTGACCATTCCCATGATATGTCCTTCGGCGTCGTGCAGCGGCGCGGCGTTGATGGAGAGAATGACGCGGGTGCCGTCGGGGTGCTCGATGGCGTGCTCGACGCCGCGTACCCCTTCTCCGGTGGCCATGACCCTGCTGAAGGGCAGATCCTCGTCAGGGAAGAGGCCGCCGTCCACGGCAGTTATCTTCCACGCCGGATCGTTATAGGTGCGACCCGCTACCTTGCTGCGCTCCAACCCCAGTATCTCTTCCGCCGTGGCATTCGCGAAGGTTATGCTGCTGCCTGAGTCCACGATGACGATGCCTACGGGGACCGTCTCCACGATATCAGCCAGGAGCTCCTCGCTGCTCCTCAGTGATTTCTCCACGCGGGCGCGTTCCTCGTTCCTCTGCTGCGGGGGTTCGGCCATCGTATCTAAGGAGCCGGCTCGCTGGCCCCTTTCTCGCTTCCCTTGGGGGAAACGCCGGCTTCCCTTTTTCTTCTTCATACCCATCGCCTGTTCCGGCAGCCTGCCATCGAACGGTGCGCCTAAAGAACAAAGAAGCTCCAGGTAAGTCTACTTGTATTTGCCCGGACAATGCATGGTAGTTTCTGCGATCTATCTACATATTATTCCATATATCTTTCAAACAATGAAACCTCGAGGAGGGAGGGGAGGAGGGGGTCGTATCTTCGCACTCCGGCTGATATCAGATTAAATCCTGACTCCAACCACCATACATATATCAACGTCCTGGGTTGTATGAAACCGAGGATCGAAGATACGACCCCATCAACGCAGCAGTTGGATGGTGACCTCGGCGCCGGGCTCCAGGCGGCCCACGTCCTCGGGGAGTACGGCCAGGGCGTTGCCTAACACCATGGATTTGAGTATGCCGCTGCCCTGGGGACCGGTGGGGCGGGCGTGGTAGCGGCCCTCACGCCACTCGGCTACTACGCGGATGAACTCCGCCCTCCCCGTCTTGCGTCCGATGGGGGCGTCGAGGACGGCGGTGGCCTCAGGGCGGAAGATGTCGCTGCGCCCCATCATCTTGAGTATGGCGGGGCGCACGAACTGCTCGAAGGAGACCATCACGGAAACGGGATTGCCGGGCAGGCCGAAAAGGGGCTTGCCGCCGATGTGCCCGAAGGCCTGGGGCTTGCCCGGCCGCATGGCCACCTGCCAGAAGTTCATCTCGCCCAGCTTACCCAGGACATCCTTGACCATATCGTAGTCTCCCACCGAGACTCCGCCGCTGGTGATGAAGAGGTCCACCCGGTCGAGGTTGCCGGAGATGGTGCGCTCCAGGAGCGCCGCCTCGTCCCTGACCACGCCCAGGCGCAGCGGTTCCGCCCCTACCTCCCGCACCATGCCGTAAACGGTATAGCTGTTGGAGTCCCGTATCTTCCCCGCAGGCAGTTCCTCGTCCACACCCACCAGTTCATCTCCGGTGGAGATTATCCCCACCACCGCGCGCCGGAAGCAGGGCACGCGCGCGTAGCCGATGCTGGCGAGCATGCGCGTCTCCCTGTGCTTGGCGGTATGAACCGATGGGCGCGGCGCATGTCACACGTGACGGTGTGCAGCGGCCGCCTCGGTCGGGACCGGATGGTAGAATTTCCCGTTCACTGAGGTGAGGAGGCCGGCCGGCCCGCGACGGAGAGATGGTTTTCTTCAATTACGCCACCATGCAGATGGCCGCCAAGATCGTTTACTACGGTCCGGGTCTCTGCGGGAAGACGACCAACC
>QZKE01000099.1 GCA_003598015.1 Actinomycetota bacterium
CAGCTCTCCCGCCACTGGTATTTCGCCGAGGGCTATACGGGGCAGAACTTCGAGGAGTGGATCACCATCCAGAATCCCAATCCCGGCTGGGCAGTAGTGGACGTAACCTACTACGTGAACGGGGGTGCCCCCATCCGCAGGCAGCACCGCGTTGCCCCGACCTCACGCTACACCATCAGCGTCAACCAGAACGCGGGCTTGGACCTGGAGGTGTCTGCGGCGCTCTCCTCCGACCAGCCCATCCTGGCCGAGCGGCCCATGTACTTCGCCTACCAGGGAGTCATGGACGGGGGCCACATCGTCATGGGCTCGCCCTACCTGGCCAACGATTGGTACCTGGCGGAGGGAGCCACCTTCGATCCCTTCACCGAGTACATCACCATCCAGAACCCCAACCCGGCGCCGGCCACCGTGGCCGTCTCCTACTACCGGCCCAGCGGAGCCCCCATCACCCGCAACCACGCCATCGCTGCCAACTCGCGTTTCACCATCAACGCCGGGGTGGACTCCGGAGTGGCCTCGGACCTCTCCACCTACCTCCATTCCAACCAGCCCATCCTGGTGGAACGTCCCATGTACTTCGACATGCTCCACGGCGGCCTGCCGGGCGGACACTGCGCCGTGGGGGTGAACTCCCCCTCCACCCAGTGGTACTTCGGCGAGGGTTACACGGGGGAGGGCTTCGACGAGTGGCTTACGGTGCAGAATCCCAGCGCCGCCGCGGCCAACATCACCGTCACCTACTACGTGCAGGGAGGGGCGCCCATCACCCGCAACCACACCGTGCAGCCGCAGACGCGCTTCACCATACCGGTGAACACGGACGCAGGCGAGAACCTGCAGCTCTCCGCGTACGTGCAGGCTACCCAGCCGGTGATCTGCGAGCGGCCCATGTACTTCTTCTACCAGGGCTACCACTCCTACAACTGGCCGGGGGGCCACGACTCCCAGGGCTTCGCACCCTGAGACCTCTCTCGAGATAATAGGGGGGCGCTCACGCGCCCCCTTTTTCTGCAAACAAAGCGGGCGAAAAGCCTGCCGCGCGATGGTAGAATGTCTGCATGGACGATTATCCGCGACCCACGGATTTCGTAGACTACCAGGCTGTCTTCTCTGAGACCCTGACCTTGGTGGGCAAGGGCATGAGCGTACCGGAGGCCCTTGAGTCCTGCCTGAAGGAGAGCTATCCCCTCACCTGCAAGGACATCATAACGGAGGCCAGGCTCATCATCTCCCGCCTGCGGCAGGAACGCGGATGGGGGTCGCTGCGCGCGCTGCGGGAACTGGCGGACAGGCAGGGGCTTGCCGAAGAGATACGCGGCCACAGAACGAGCGGGGAGCCCCATGTCGCCGAGGACCGCCCGCGCCGTCCCGAGGTTATTGCCGACTATCCCCGCATCTTCGCCCTGGCCCAGCGCAAGAGACAGTCCGGCTTCTCCCTGGACGATTCCCTGGAGATGGCCGTGCGCGAGCTTCATCCTCAGACCTATCGCAAGGTCCTGGAGGCAGCGCATTTCTACATCCGCCTGGCGGCGCGCAAGAGGGACGAACACGAGCTGCGTGCGCTGCGGGAGCTGGCTGAGGACCCCCAGCTCTTCGTCCACCTGGAAAACTCACTCTCGGAATAATGCCCTGGAGGCCGGTATGATCGCCTTGCTGTGCGCAACCCCCTTCGAGCTCAAACGGCTTCTTCCCACCCTCGCCGGTGCTACCGACCTGGCTGCTCCCGGGGGGATGAGGCTGGTGAAGGGGACGGCGTACGGAGATGAGGTCATAGCCCTGGCGACTGGAGTAGGCAAGGTGGCAGCGGCCGCGGGCACCCGTTTTCTGCTTGACCGCCACCCCATCGAAGCCCTCCTGGTATGCGGCATCGCAGGCGCGCTGTCGCCCGACCTCAGGCTGGGAGACCTGATCATCGCCACCGAGCTGGTTCCGGGTGACGTGGGCGTGGCCCATTCCGGGGACTACAGCGTCACGGGTCCAGGGCTGTGCGAGGAGGGGCGCGTTATTTTCCACCCGTTGTTCACCACCTCCCCGGCGCTGGTGGAAAGAGCGCAACGTGCCGCCGCGGCCGAGGGGATGGCATACGTGCTGGGCAAGGTGCTCACCTGCGACCAGATAGTACTCGACCCCGAACTGCGCGCGCACCTTGGAGAATCGTTCGACGCACTGGCGGTGGAGATGGAGGGGGCGGCGGCGGCACAGGTCGCCGCGGGTGAAGGCCTGCCCTTCGGAGCGATCCGTACCATCAGCGACGAGCTCTCCCACGACCTCGTGGGATTCGAGAAACTCCTGCAGTACAAGGGGCAGTCGCGCCGCAACCTCTGGAACAAGCGCTTCCGCCTCTCCGTAACCGGCCGGGACACCATCACCAGGGCGAAGGAGATGGCGAAGGGGAGGGACCTTGCCCTGGAAAACCTGGCTTCTTTCCTCGCGGCTTTCCTGCGCGACACTGACCGGCCGCTCTGATCGTTCCCCCAGGCGAGGTCAGCGTAACAGCCGTACTAGTTTCCGCTCGCGCCAGCCGCCGCTTCCATGGACAACTCGCTCCTCATACGGCTCCGTACGCCCGTGCATAGCTGTTATAATGGAGCCATGCCAGTTATGGATAAGCCACATGTCAGCCGGGGACGCAGGCTCCTCGGCGCGTTGCTAGGCCTGACCGGGGTGGGCACCGCCACCTTCTGGATACTCTTCTTCTCCGGCAAGATTCAGGCTACCGAGACCGAGCAGGACGAGGCCTTCGAGCGCGCCTTCCCCCTTGCCGACGCATGGATGAGCGCCCTCGCCATCCTCGCCGCGTGGCACCTGTGGCGTGGTGAACGGGAGGGGGAATTCCTGGGTACGGCTGCGGGAAGCGCCCTGATCTTCCTGGCCCTCATGGACATCCTCTACTCCCTGGAGAACCGCAAGTACTGGCCCCTGGACAGCGACCGCTCCACTATGCTCTTCATCCACCTGTGGACCCTGGGCCTGGGCGCCGCCACCCTGACCCACCTATGGAAGGCATACATGAAGGAAGGCCCGCTGCAGGTCCCAATAAGCGAGGGGTCCTAGCCCTTCCTCCAGGAATAGGCGATGGCGCCCTCTGCTTGCTCTCCCAGCGCGATAGCGCCTTTTGCCTGCCTGCCGATGGCGATCGCTCCCATGGATTTCATACCCAGGGCCAGGGCGCCGATGCTTTTCCTGCCCACCGCGATAGCTCCCGAGGCCCTGAACAGGCCGATGGAAACGGCGCCCGAGCAGAACAGGCCGACCGCGATGGCACCGGAGGATACAAGGCCGCAGGCGAACTTGCCCGAGGTTATCAGCCCTACGGCTACATCTCCCGAGGCGATCAATCCCCAGTGGAATCCCTCACCGCTGCTGATGAGCGGGATGCCGAGTACGTGGCGGACCGGTTTCTCTTCTTCCACCTTGACGCCCCTTTCTCCCCCGCATTGCGGCTGACCCTCATGGCGTGCTGCCGACTGGGCGATGCGCGTAATCGACACGCGTTATCTCTTCTTGGCGGCTTTCTTTGCGGCGGCCTGCTTTCCGGGCTTAGCGCCGGCCTGCTTTCCGGGCTTAGCGGCGGACGGTTTCTTCGCCTTGGAGGCGGGCTTCCTGGCAGGCTTCTTAACGGCTTTCGCCTTGGCCTGCGTCGAGCCCTCCGTTCCCGCGGCGGGATAGCCGCAGACCTGTTTGCCGTCCTGGTCTTTAGGGCAGCGCTCGATAAGCCATCCCGAGACCTTGGGGGCGAGCTCCTTCTGGGACCGCGAGCTCACGTAGATACCGATATGGCCCCCGGGGAAGCTGTACAGGGTCTTGTCCTCGCTTCCCACCAGGTCGTTCAGGGGTATGGAACAGGCGGGCGGTACCAGGTGGTCCTCGGTGGCGTAGATGTTGAGCAGAGGCATGGATATCCTCTTCAGGTCCACGAGCCTGCCCCCGATCTCCAGCTCGCCCTTGACCAGTCTGTTGTCCTGGTACAGGTCCTTGAGGAACTTGCGGTAGGCCTCCCCCGCCTGGGCCGGGCTGTCGAAGATCCACTTCTCCATGCGCATGAAATTGGCCACCGTCGCCGCATCGTCCAGGTTGTCCATGAGCCCCACGTACTTGTCCACCATGAGCTGGAAGGGCTTGAGCATGAGGAAGCCCACGTTCATGAATTCGCCCGGGATGATGCCCATGGTGTCCACCATGTTGTCGATGTCCATATACTGGCTCCACACGTTGAGCAATCCGTCGGTGGTGTGGAAATCGACCGGCGCAACCATGGTGATGAGATTGCGTATCTTCTCCGGGTACAGGGCCGCATACATAACGGCGAAAGTGCCGCCCTGGCAAACGCCCAGTAGATTGATCTTGTCACATCCCGTGCGCTCGCGCACTACCCCTACGCAATCGTCCAGATATACGTCGATGTAGTCCTCCATGGTCACGTAGCGGTCGCCGTGGTCCGGGTACCCCCAGTCGATAATGTAGATATCCAGCCCCTGGCCCAGCAGGTTGCGGATGAGGCTGCGGTCCGACTGCAGGTCCATCATGTACTGGCGGTTGACCAGGGCGTAGCAGATGAGGATGGGGGTGGGGCACTTCAAGGCCTCACCCGGCAGATAGTGGAAGAGCCTCGTCTTGTCTTCCTCGAACACGAGTTCCTTGGGCGTAGGCTCCACCTCTATGTCCGAGATGGTGGTGAGTATCTCCGCGCCCTTTACCAGTTTGCGGTTGACGTCCTCCAGCTCCTCCACGAAGAACTTGGGGTCCATGAATTCCTTGAACATGCCTATCCCTCCCCCCTGGCGCCCCTGAGCTCCCGGAGCTCCTTCTTCAGCGACCTGACCTCCCGCTTCAGCCTGTCCACGGTCTTGTAGAGATGGTCCATCTCCGAGCGGTTGGGAAAGGGCAGTTCCTTGGTGGCCTCCTCAACGTAAGCCTGGAAATCCGCCCGGAACTGCATCCCCTTGTCCACCAGCTGCCCCAGGAGCTTCGAGAACTCCTCGGTCCGGAAGAGCTCGATGTATATATCCTCGTTCGTCTGCCACCACAAGCGGTAGAGCTCACGGAACGACATGGGTTCATCCTTGCCCTCCGCCTGCATCTTGGCCAGCCTCTCCTGAAGCCTTTCGAAACTCTCGGCGCCCGCCCCTTGTAGCGAGGCATAGAATTCGGCAAGAATGATGTTGAACTCGTTCAGGGAATCCATGGTATGGGTGAGCTTTTCCGCCGCTTCGCGATAGTATCCCATGACCGGAGCCCGCAGAAGCCGGCCATAGCTCTCCTCGTAGGCCTTCCTCCATCCCTCGTATATCTCGACCCCCGCCTCTGGGGATAGCTTATCGATGCTCAACCCCCTCTCCCCCAGTTCACGTGCGTACTCGTACCAGGGAGTCATGAGGTTCATAAAAAGGCCGCTTGCCGTGAGAGGTATATCGCCCGAGTAAAGCTCGGCGATCCACTGCAGCTGCTCGGGCAGTGCGGGAGTGAAGACTTTATGGACGATCTCCCGGTAATCATCCGCCCATGCATCCATGACTTCGCCCATGGCTTCGGGTTTAAACACCCCTTTATCATCGACGATCTTGCGATAGCTCTCGAACATCCTCATCCACATGGAGTAAAGCAAGGTGTAGACATCGGCACTCTGGAACATCTTCATGAAGGTCTCCGGCCCGACTCCTTGCGAAGGCACGGCGAACTTGCTCATCATCTCCTGTACGTATTCCAGCCACCGCCGGTAGAATCCCTGCGCATCACTCCAGCTCTTAGCGGGGGTTTCATCCCCCGCATCCCCTCCCATCCCGAACATGCGGAACCAGGCTTCCATCCAGTTCGTATACATGCCGGCCTGCATACCCTGCCACTTTTTCCATATGTCGGTCCAAGCAGCCGTGTTCTCTTGCATGGATATTCCCCTCTTCATGTTATTCCTGGCCGATCAAGTCCTCCATCTTGCGCATGCCGTCCTCGAGATTACGCCTGAACTCCTCCCGGCCCTTGCGCATGTTCTCCAGCCACTCCGCCAGAACCTTCTCTCCCTCTTTGCGGACGTCCTCGCTCTGTTCCAACAGGACCTTCCACATCTTCTCCATCTGTTCCTGAACGGATGTCATGGTATCGAAGGTCATGCGCATCCCACTGCGCATGCCCTCCACCATCATCTTCTGCATCATCTTCGGGTCCATCTTCTTCCCCTTTCACTTATAGAGGTCTTTCTACCTCTATGATTCCTTTTTATGACTCATAGTAAACATCCGCAATGAGCCGGGTCAGACCCATCCGCAGTGGTTGCTCTCCTTGCATCGGAATGTGAAGGGACGGCCTTTAACCCCAGGTCGAGCCTGCCTGGATAGCCGTCCGGTCCAGGTTATGCGAGAAGGACATCTTCACCCATACGGCGCTCTCCTCCGCACGGCATCGCTCCTCCGACGTCAGCGCCGCCTCTCGTATCCTCCGGCCTCGAGCCTGGCCTAACCCCTAGGCTTGGAAAGGAGAACCGGGTATATTAATGCAATATCGGCTGTGCATGCGAACAAGGCGACGGATTTTTTAAGGGGTGAATATCTTGCGGCGTCGATTCGCGATCCTGGTTATAACACTCGTCCTTTCAAGCCTATGCGCTTCCCTGCTCTTTACCGGCTGCGGGAGCACCAGCATGGGTGAGTATGAAAGCGAGGTAGCGGAGCTGAACGAAGCCGCCACGGAGAAGCTGGAGGAGATATCCCACCTCCTAGGCGAAGAAGATCTCGAAATGGAGGAAGAGAGGGTCGAGACGGTGGTCGTGGCACTCGAAGAGGCGGTCGCGGCGCTGCAGGAGGTGATCGCCGGGCTGGAGGAGGTCAAGGTGCCCGCGGGCATGGAGGACTTCCATCACTCCCTTATCGGCTCGTACCATGCCGGGCTGACCTTCTACGAGGGGCTGATGGCTACCATGGAACCCGGCGGCGGGCACGGCGAAGAAGAGGGCCACGGTGATGAAGAGGGCGTCGAGCCGCACGAGGAAGAGGCTCCACACGAGGAAGGCGAACAGACCCACGAGGAGGAAGCTCCGCACGAGGAAACCGCGGAGAGCGGTGGTCATTGACCGATGACAACCATGTGACCGCAGCCCTGTAATCAAAGGGGTGTATAATCAGTACGTTATCCCACGGCATGGCTTGGCTGGAGCAAGGAGGACTTTCATGAACGACGAGGATCTCTACGAAAAGCTGTCTGAGCGCATCCTCACCAAGGGAAGCGCCTTCATACCCGAGCTCTTCCGCATGATCGCCGACGAAGAAGAGGCGCGCATAATGCTGGCTACCCCCGGCACGGCGGAGGAACTGGCCGACAAGCTCGGGTATCCCCTTGAGGAGATGGAACAGAAACTCGACCTCCTTTATCATAAGGGCCTCGTGTTCAAAGCGGATAAGCCGCAGGGCACGCTCTACCGCATGTGCCGCGACATCACCCAGTTCCACGACGCCACCATCCTCTGGGACGGCACGACACCAGAGTACCTCGCGCTATGGGGACGTCAGACCCAGGAGGAGCTTCCGGACTACATCAACATGGTGAGCATGGTGATACCCAAACCCTTTACGCGCGTCGTGCCCGTGAATCAACCGGTGGAGGCTAGACAGAGCATCCTGGCCTTCGAGGACGTGGAGCAGATGGTGCATGACGCGGGTAAGCTCGCGGTGGTCAACTGTACCTGCCGCCTGGTGGACGGCAAGTGCGGCAAACCCCTCGAGGTGTGCCTGCAGCTGGGCAAAGCCGCGGATTACACCATAGACAGGGGAAGCGGGCGCGAGGTGAGCGAAGACGAGGCCATGGAGATCATCCGCATGTCGGAAGAGGCCGGGCTTATCCACGTCGCCATGAACAAGGCCTACGGCAGCCATATCATCTGCAACTGCTGCGAGGACTGCTGCGTGGCCTTCGGCCTGCCCATCGAGGCGACGAAGATCGTCGATCCCAGCCGTTTCCTGGCGGTGGTGGATGCGGATACATGCAGCGGATGCGGCGACTGCGTGGAGCGCTGTTTCTTCGACGCCGTGACCCTGGAGGAACGCGACGGCGAGGAAATATCGGTCATCGCCGCCGAAAAGTGCATGGGATGCGGGCTCTGCCAGGTAACCTGCCCCGAGGACGCCATCTCCATGCAAGCCGTGCGCGAGGAGGACTTCGTCCCCAACTATTAATCATCTGCTCGACCGCACCTGTCAGCCTGCATCGCGTAAGCGACAGCGCCGTCTTCGGCGCGACGGTGCCCCAGCGCCTGTCCTGGCGAAGCCAGGCCTGGCACGTATACGTTTTGACAATACGAGCAGCGTTGGCTTCCACGCATACATAATATAGAAAGAGGGCGGGGAGGAACCCCCACCCTCTCGTGTTTGGACAGCATTACGCGTTCAGCCAAACCGCCGCGTTGGTGATGCAGTACTCGCCCGGGCGCTCCTTGGTGGAGGCGCGCACGATGATCTTGTCGTCCGCTTCCTTCCACATCTCGGTGATGATGGTGTCTCCCGGCCATACCGGGCGGCTGAAGCGCACCTTGATGGCCTTGAACTTGGACGGATCGTTGTCGCAGTACTCACGCAGCACCGCGCGCCCCACGTGGCCGAAGGTGCACAGGCCGTGCAGGATGGGACGGTCGAACCCCGCCATGGCGGCGAAGTTAGGATCGACGTGCAGGGGATTGTAGTCGCCAGAGAGGCGGTAGATCATGGCCTGGATGGTCAGGGTCTGCATCTCGGCCACCTTGTCGGGATCGCGCCCGGGGGGCTCGTTGCCCGGCTCCGGTCCGCGCTCCCCTCCGAATCCGCCCTCGCCGCGGATGAAGCTGGAGAACTTGTTGTAGAAGACCACTTCTCCCGACTCATCCAACGTATCCGCGTCCAGTTCGATGACGGCTCCCTTGGTCTTGTCCCAGACGGCCGCGATCTTGGGCTTGGTGGTGAGCTTGCCGCTTACGGGGATGGGCTTGCGTATCTCGAGGTACTGCTCGCCGTGGACGAGCATCACCAGGTTGATCTCGACCCCCTCCACCGCTACCAGCCCCATGAGGGCCGGGAAGGGCGGGATGACCCCGAAGGTAGGTATGGCTTCCAGGCCGTTCTCGTATACGAACTTGAGCTCGTCCGCTTCATAGCCGGCCCCTATGCCCAGGGCGTAGAGAATAACGTCCCGGGTGGTGAAGTCGTAATCCAGCGGCGGGAGCTCCTTCCCTACGACTGCCAGATCGATCGGCATCTTATCAACCCCTTTATTTTTCCTGGCTCCGGCGCCCTGTTAGCTGATGTTCATCTTGCCCAGGATGCTGCCCGTCTGCTCCGTGGCGCTCCCGTAGGGAACGGCCCCATCCAGGCTGGTGATCTTGTCGATGTTCTCGTCGATCATCTCCAGGGTGATGGACTGGCTCACATCGAAGAACACGCCTGGTCCCTCCATGAAGGCGGTGCGGCTGAAATAACCGCCGCCGGCCACGAACGTGTACCCGGAGAAGGCGCATCCCTCAGAGCAGGCCCAGACTACCAGGGGCGCTACGAACTCGGGCTTGAGGAGCTCCAGCAGGTTGGGGGGCAGGACGGTGGCGGTCATACGGGTCCCGGCGACGGGGACGATGACATTGGCCATAATGTTGTACTTGGCGCCCTCCTGCTTGAGCACGTGCATGAGGCCGACTATGCCCATCTTGGCCGCGCCGTAATTGGCCTGCCCGAAGTTGCCATAGACACCTGCCGCGGACGAAGCGGAGATGATGCGGCCGTAGGCGTTCTCGCGCATGTGGGGGAAGGCCGCCTTGGAGCAGAAGAAGGTGCCGTTGAGGTGGACGGCCATGACCTTCTCGTAGTCCTCCATCTCCATCTTGAGAAAGCTCTTGTCGCGCAGGATACCGGCGTTGTTGACCAGGATATCCACTTTACCGTAGGCGTCGATGGCCGTCTTGATGATACTCGAGGCGCCCTCCCAGTCGGCGACGCTGTCGAAGTTGGGGACGGCCTCTCCCCCGGCGTCCTTGATCTCCTGGCAGACCTGCTCCGCAGCGGTATGTCCCGAACCGGTGCCGTCGAAGGCTCCACCCAGGTCGTTCACCACGACCTTGGCCCCGCGGGCAGCAAGGAGCAAGGCGTATTCCCTACCCAGGCCGCCGCCGGCCCCGGTCACTACTGCGACGCGGTCATCGAATCTTACCTCTGCCATAAACCCTCTCCTTTCCTTCCTCGGGGGACCAGCCCCCACGGTTTCTCCTTGCAGGATACCGGGCATCGCGCCAAGGATGAGGTCAACTCGGTTGTTCTCCCTGAACCATACATCGCCCGGTGCAAGCCGCTTGAGCGGCCTATACATTATATACCCGTTCCCGCCGATGTTACAGAACGCAGCATATGCACATAATGCCTTCACGCCCGTCCCGCGATGCCACGTGGGGGCGAAATCGGCGCTTCGATATTAACATAATCGCCGCTCAATATCATGCACGCCGCGGCTCTCCGCTGCAGCTCCGCGCATCGCTCCTTGCCGCGTACCCGCCTTGTCATATAATAATGGGGTGGAGCGTCAACGAAACCGATCAAACATGCTATCCAGAGGGGTGATCGCCATGCATGGAGCAATCCGCTCTTCACGCAAGTACCTGCTGCTGGTCGCGTGCCTGTGTATCGCGCTCGCCTGCATGTTCGCTGCCGGCTGTGGAGTTAGTGAGGATGCTGCCAGCGATAAAGATACGGGCGGCTCAGGAGACCGCACGGGCAGCGAGATCCCCCTGCAGACCCTTACACAGGGCGTGACCAGCGATTACGGGCGTATTGACGAGATCCCCATTCCCGAGGACGCCCCCCCGGAATGCCTGGCCATCAGCGATGAAGAAGAGTTCCAGCGCCTCGTGTCCCTGGCTTATTTCCAGGAGCCCATCGGGGAGGTGGACTTCGAGAAATACATCGTCATCGCGGCGATGCAGGGTCCCAAGAACACCGGCGGGTATGCTATCTCCATCATGCACGCCACGCAGGGCGGCGGCGATGTGCGGGTGGAGGTGGACCTGGTCGAGCCGGAGCCGGGCAGCATGACCGTACAGGTGCTCACCAGCCCTTACCACCTGGTACTGGCGGAGCGATCGGCCTTCGACCCCCGCGGCGAACTGGTCTTCACCTTCGTGGACCAGGACGACAACCTCATCTCCCAGCAGTCTACCGAGGTATGAACCGGCGGCGTGAGACGATGCCGATTCCGGCAGGCCTGGAGAACGATGCTTTGTTTCCCATGATGGCTCTGACCCTGACGGTCGCTACACGATGGTCGTGTGCGGCGGTGAATACCGGCACGTCGCGAGCATGAGGAGGGATGCATGTCCGCACGCAGGGTGATCGTGATCGGCTCCGGGCCGGGAGGTTCGGCTTTCGGGGCCCTCATGGCCCATGCCGGCCACCATGTCACCATCCTGGAGAGGAACGGATTCTCGGGCGGCAAATGCTCTTCCCTGCCCCATGGCGGATACGTCGTGGACACCGGCGTGCATATGTTCGGGCGCGGCCCCCTGGGCCCCTTCGGGGAGGTAAGCCGCATCCTGGGCGTGGGCCCGAGGTGGTCGGCCGCGACCCCCGCCTTCACCCTCAGCCTAAGCGGCGGGCACAAGCTCGAGATGGCCTCCTCCATCGCCCACCCCGTCTCCCTTCTCAATTTCCTCAAGGGGCATCTCAGGGGATGGCAGAGGATGGGTTGGACTTCCACCGCCGTGAAATCCCTGCATGAACTGGGGCCGGCCCGCCTCTTCTCCCTGGCCAGGGGTTTCAACGACCGGCGCTATCCACTCTACGGCGAGCTGCAGGACGTCTGCGTACGGGATTTCTTCTCCTCCATCTCCGACTGCGACGATTTTCTGCGCACCTTCCATGCCCAGGCCATGCTGACCATGGTGCTTCCCTGGCATCGCGCCAGCATGGGTGAGTTCGCCTATATCCTGGCCAGCACCATGCGGGCCTCGCGGCTCTGCTATCCCCGCGGAGGCTCCGGCGCCATACCCGCCTCGTTCCTGCGCGCCCTGGAGAGGCGGGGCGGCGAGATACGCCTCGGATGCGAGGTCGCGAGCATCGAGATCGCTGGGGGGCGTGCGCGCGGCGTGATCACGGCGGAGGGCGAATTCATACCCGGAGATACAGTCGTCTCCAGTGCCGGACTCCGGCGCACCATCGAGCTGGCCGGCCGCGACGCCTTTCCCGCTGTATACGTGGATAGAGCCGACGGGCTGCGGGACTCGGAGGCCTTCATCGCGGTGAAGTTCTTCCTCGACCGCAAGATCTCCTCCATACGTACCCCCTGCCTGCTGCACATGCCGGGTCTCTCCCCGCATGGCATGTTCGATTACCTGGAGGACGGGAGCATTCCCGCCGAGCTCTTCCTCTTCGTGACGGCGCCGGGCAGATGGGACCCTTCCCTGGTCCCGCCGGGGGGGGACTGCCTTATTTTCGGGGTCCCGGCTCCCTCCCGCCTCGACCGCGGCGCGCAGGCGGAAGCCCTGCTGGACCTGGCGGAGGAGATGGCCGCCGCGATCTTCCCGGAGATCTCGGCCGCGACGGTGGCGGTGGAAAGGATCATGTGCACCGACGTCTCCTGCTTGAGCGGCAGGATATCCGGGGACTGCATAGGGATCGCCCAGGAGGTGGGGCAGAGCGGCAGCTTCCGCCCGCGCTCAGCCACCCCCGTGGACGGCCTCTTCCTGGCGGGTGCCGATGCCGGCGGCAGGGGCATCGGCACGGAGATGGCCGCGGACAGCGCCCTCCGGCTCTACTGGCAGCTCAAGGTATGACGGCATCACCCTGATGGATCGTACCAGTGGTCAGACCTGGGTTCGGGCCTGAACCGTTTACGTGACATGGATGACGAGGAATTCCTGCCCTCCCTGATATCTCTGCATATTGATCTGAACCAACAGGCTCAAGTCAAAACCCGGGCTTGATCCCTGGGCCTGACGAAAAACTTCCGGCAAGCCGCTATTCTTTTACGGTTCTGGGGATATAATCAATCTATAGACTGTTTCGTTACGCAGACGTGCGAACGATGGCTACCTGGATAAAGGAGGTACGGGATGCTCTGCCCGAATTGCAGCCAGGAGAACGCGGACAACGCTGCGTTCTGCCGTTTCTGCGGCCAGAACCTGAAGGATATGGCCGCGGCCGCGCAGGCCGCGCCCCAGGCACCGCCCCCGCAGGCGGCACCTCCCGCGGCACCCCCTCCCCAAGCCGCGCCTCCCGCAGCCGCGGCAAGCGCCTCCCTGTCGGGCGAGCTGGCTCCGACCAGCCTGGCTTCGCTGGTGGAGGAATCCAAGGAGGTGGAGGTCCCGGACGCATTCAGCCTTCAGAGCAAGAAACTGCTGCGCGTGAACATGGCCGCCTGTGGGGGCCAGGTCCTGACCAAGGTGGGTTCCATGGTGGCCTACCAGGGGCAGATAAGCTTCACACGCCAGGGGAGCGGCGGCGCCGCCAAGTGGGTAAAGAAGGCGATATCCGGGGAAGCTTTCAGTCTCATGCTCTGCCAGGGCAACGGCGACCTCTTCCTCGCAGATGCAGCGAACAACGTCATCCTCCTCTATCTCAATAACGAAACCATAACCGTGGAGGCCCTCAACCTGCTGGCCTTCACGCCCAGCATCGCCTGGGATATCAAGATGATAAAGGGCGCGGCGGGAATGGTGAGCGCGGGCCTGTGGACTGTGCAGTTGTCCGGTACCGGGTACCTGGCCCTTATCTGCAAAGGCGATCCGCTGACACTTAAAGTCACTCCCGAACAGCCTTGCTTTACGGATCCCAATGCCACCGTCGCCTGGTCGCAGGGTCTCGATCCCCAGGTGCATGTCGATGCCAACCTCAAGAGCCTTAGCGGGCTACTCGGCTCCCGGCATGGAGAACTGTTCCAACTGGCGTTTACGGGCAACGGATACGTCGTTATCCAGCCGAGCGAGGAAGCCCCGAAGACCAGCCTGCAGGATCCCAAGGGCGGGGGGAGCGGTACCGCGGGCGGCCTGTTGGGAGGAATCCTGGGCCAGTAAGATGTGGGATCGTGGGGTCGGGTTTCGTCCTGGCCCCATTACCCTTTTGAAGGACATCCGCCGGGTACCCTGTGCTCTTGCTTTGGTGCGTGCGATGTTCCCTGCAACTCAGATCCACTCGAGGACCCTGGCGAAGACGATGAAGCAAGTCACCGCCGATGCGAAACAGACGATCATGGCCCAGGAGCGGCACCAGGTACCACTGAAAATTTCCGGTCTTGCGCAGGTTATTCAAGGCCTGCTGCGAGGCCTCGGTGTAGGTCGCCAGCATCATGTCCTCACCTTCCTGCCCCGGTGGCGTTTCGCCGTTCTATTTCTATGCCGCCTGGAGGTATCCCTTCTTACCCGGAGCAAGCTCGCGGTCCACGAGAGCCATCCCCGGGAAACCACGAGACCCTCGTGTTAGGAGATCTATCGCAATACAGAGCAAGGAGCAACAGGTATATGTAGCGTGCCGAACAAGCTCGGCTACGGGAAAACCCCCCGGGAATACGCGGGATTTCCCCCTTGTCCTTGCCGCGCCATTGAACATAGAATCAATAAAAGTACATCCGGCTGTCTCGAAAGTACTCGCGGCGGAGCGTCCAGGAACTGCGCCGGCAACTGCGTTTACCTCCGCTTGCGCCCGCGGGATCGTCCCGGCGAGATCGCGGCGCGCGGCGGGTGGATGCCCGGAAGCGGCAACAGCGAACCAAGGAGGGAGCTCTCATGGAAGGCCTCACCGACTATGCCGGCGACATCTTCAACCCTTACCTGCGGGAGTGGAAAGAAGGAGGGGGCCGCATCGTCGGCTATGCCTGCGTGGCCACCCCGCGGGAGTTCCTGGACGCGGCGGGTGTGCTGCCCTACCGCATCCGCGCCCTGGGAAACCCCGATCGGGAACTGGCCGACGCCTACCTGGCCCGCTTCAACTGCGGCTTCTGCCGGGCCTGCCTGCAGCTCGGCCTGGACGGGAGCTACGATTTTCTGGACGGGCTGGTGGAGACAAACGGTTGCGATCACCTGCGCGGCATGTTCGAGAACTGGCAGTACGTGAAGAAGCTGGACTTCTTCCATTACCTGCACGTCCCCCACCTCATCAGCGAGGAGGCACTGGAGTTTTTCGCCGAGGAACTCGAACTATACAGGGAAGCCATCTCCGCGCACTTCGGCGTGGATGTCTCCGACGCTTCCCTGCTCGAGGCGATGGAGAGGAGTAACCGCGTCAGGGGCAAACTGCGGGAGCTCTTCTCCCTGCGCGAGAAGGAAAGGCCGTGCCTGACCGGCACCGATGTGCTTGCCGCGCTCCTCCTGGAGTCCTCCCTGCCCCCCGCCGTCTTCGAGGAATACCTGGACGGCCTGCTCGCGACGGTACGCAGCCGGGAGGTCTCCGGTTACCGCTCGAGGCTGCTCCTGGCGGGGAGCGCCAGCGACGAGCTGGGGCTGGTCAAGGAGATCGAGGGCGTGGGCGGCCTGGTGGTGACCGACGCCCTCTGCTACGGGACCCGCGCCTTCTGGGCCCTGCCGGAACTGGAGGGCGACCCCATCCACGCCATGGCCGAGTCCTACCTGAAGAACCTATATTGCGCACGCATGTTCGACGACTACCCCAACCGTCTCGCCTTCGTCATGGACGCGGCGCGCCGGGCCGGGGTCGAAGGTGCGGTGCTCGTATACAACAAGTTCTGCGACCTGCACGGCGTGGAGAACGTGAGCCTCCGCACGGACCTGGAGAAGGAGGGGATACCGGTGTTGATCTTGGAGAAGGAGTACGGGGCTGGAGCGGACATCGGCCGCATCAGGACCAGGGTGCAGGCCTTCCTGGAGAGGATCGGGGGGTGAGAGAGATGGCGACGCAAGCGGATAAAGAGATCCCCGGACTGTTCGACCGTGCCTACGCTCTTTTCACGCTGGTCAATAGCCTGCCGGATGAGATGAGCGACGAGGAGATCGCGGGCCTCCTCCACGTCCTTCCCGCCGATATCCGCAGCACCCTCTCCTCCATCCTGCACCGCCGCCACCGCCGGGCGGGCATGCTTTTTCTCAAGATGATCGCCGCCTGGCTGGAGGAAGCGGTAGGCGCCAGGCAAAGAGGCCAGAAGCTCCTGCTGGGCACCTTCAATTACCTGCCGGAGTTCATCCATGCCTTTCGCGGGGCCGTGCTCCTCACCAGCGAGGTCATCACCACCCTGGGCGTAGTTTCGCTGGAGGGACAGGGCGAGCGCTACTGGGATTACGCCATGGGCCTGGGCATACCGGACTTCCTGTGCTCGGCGAACACCATCGCCTTGGGCTCCGTGCTCACCGGCTGCGACATCATCCCCGACGGTATCGTGCAGTCCGCACCCGGCGCGTGCGACGCCAACTCCAAGATCCACGAGTTCGTGGCCCGCGAGTACGATATCCCCCAGTTCTTCATCGAGAAGCCCAACTACACCGACCGCAGGGGCAGGGAGCAGTACCAGAAGAACTTCTTGGCCTGCGTCAGGCAGCTCGAGGGCTTCATCGGCGAGGAGCTCGACGAGGAGAGGCTGCGCGAGGTCCTGGAGAAGTCCAACCGATGTACAGAGCTCTTCTACGAGCTGTGGGACCTGCGCAAGTTCGTGCCGTGCCCCGTGCCCAATATCTTCTCGCTGTTCACCTTCGCCACGCGCTTCACCATGTGGGGCCGGGACGAAGGGATCCGCCTTTTCACGACTATGGTGGAAACGGTGAAGGAGATCATGGAGAAGGACGACTACGTGGCCCCCGAGAGGGCACGTACCGTCTGGACCTATCTCCCCTACTTCTTCGATTTCTCCGGCTTCTTCAATTGGCTGGAGGAGCAGGGCGTCGTCTACCTGAACGACGTACTCACCGCCTGTTTCCCGACCATCATAGACACCACCGATATGCAGAGCATGCTGCGCGGGCTCGCGGAATCGGCCTGGAACATGCCCATGACCCGCCAGATGGGCGGCGATTCGATGATGATCCGCTGGCTTGACGACATCGTCCATTGCGTAAACGACCTGGGGGCGAACGCGGCCGTCTACTGCGGGCACCATTCCTGCAAGCAGACCTGGAGCGTGGTCGCGGCGGTGCGCAACGAGATACAGAAACGGGCGGGGGTTCCCACGCTGTGCCTGCAGGGCGATTCCTGGATCAGGCGCATGACCCCCATGAGCGTGCTGCAGGAGGAGATCTCCTCCTTCGTGGATAATGTCCTGGCGCGCAAACCACGCGGCGCCAGGCGCAAGGCGGAGTAAGAGCGGAACGCATCACCGCACCGGAGGATGGTAAAATGCGAATAGTAACGCAGCTGGTGGATGCTTGTGGAGGTTAGATCTTGAAGTCCATGGGGTGCGACATCGGCAGTCTCTTCTCCAAGGCGGTGATCATGGATGGTGACCGCCTGGTCGCGTCCAAGATCGTTGAGACCACCGGCAACATCGCCGGCGAGGTTGAATGCCTCATGGACGCGCTGTGCAGGGATGCCGGCACGGACCTGGAGTCGCTTGACGGTATCGTGGGGACCGGCAGCGGGGCGGAGTTCATAAAGGACGCCGCTTTCCTGGAGGACGAGATAGCCTGCATCGGCTGGGCCGCGCGCTGCTTCCTCCCCGACGTCGAACTGGTGGTGGACATCGGGGGCCAGAGCATCACCTCCATCCTCCTGGACGGTGAGGGCGACGTCATCGATTTCATGCGCAACGACAAGTGCGCCTCCGGCTCGGGGCGCTTCCTCGAGGTCATGAGCAACGCCGTCGGCATACCCGTGGAGCTTATCGACGAGGCCGCTTCCCGGGCTACCAAACGGGTATCCATCAGCTCACAGTGCGGCGTGTTCGTGGAGAGCGAGGTCATCACCCACGTGAACAACGGGGAGTCCCCGCAGGACATCGTCGCGGGCCTGTGCGACTCGGTGGCCCGCATCGTGACTTCCCAGGCGAGGCGCTTCGGTATGGGGACCCATTACACCTTCACCGGGGGCGTGTCCAAGGTGAGGACCGTGGTGGACCTGATATGTTCGCGCATGGACGGCGAATACATGCCCTTCCCCCTGGATACGCACCTCGCGGCGGCCATCGGCGCCGCCCTTCTAGCGGAAGCTGACTAGCGTGGGACTCTTCGATCAGCCCCTGGGCGAGATCAGGGCTTTCATCGCAGCTAAATACCAGGCCGGTACGGCGAAAGAGCTGCCCTTCACGCCGGTGCTGCCGCGTGCCGACGTAACCCAGGTCATCCTGAGCGAGGACACCGGCCTCGAGCTCGGCAACCCGGGTATGGCTTCCCGTTCCCTGCTGCTCTGGGACACGGGGGACGGCCTGGCCGACGGCCGCATAACCCTGGTGGGCTCGGACTTTCATGCGTCGGCCTCAGCGAGTCTCCCCTTCGCGCAGGTGGTGATGGTGGGGGGAGATTTCTCCGATGAATACGATTGCTACCGCGACCTGCGCGACGCCACCTACAACCTGAGGCTGCGGGGTTTCATGACCCGCGTTTTCCCGGGAAGACAATCCATATGGTGCCGCGTGAGCAAGGAAGCCCTGGCGGGAGGATTCAGTGCCCAGATCCTGGGCAGCGCCCTCATCCAGTCCCTGAAACAGCTCGACTTCGTCCACGCCGCGGAGGTACTCATGGTCACCTCCTCCAAGAAAGACGTCGATGAGCTGGCCGGCCCCGCCGACAAGGTGCTCGACATAGTCGAAGCCCTGATCAAGATGTACGAGGAGATGAACTTCGACTGCGAGGAATGCGAATACGTGGACGTATGCGACGAGGTGGTGGAACTGAGGCAGATACGCGAAAGGCTGAAGGGCGAGCGGGAAGGCAAGGGGTAGCGCATGGCGGGCGAGGAGCCAAGGGGGGCAAACAGGGTCGTAGCGGTGTGCGGCAAAGGCGGCGTAGGCAAGACGACCGTCTCCGCCCTCCTCTCCTGCCTGCTCAGCAACAACTCGGGCGGCAAGGTGCTCGTGGTCGATGCCGACCCCGCCGTCGGCCTGGGCATGGCCCTGAGCCGTTTCCCCGAACGCACCGTAAACGACGTGCGCAAGGAGATCATCTCCGCGGTGCGCGAGCACTCCACCGATTCCGTCGACCTGGCGGCGTCCGTGGACTACAAGATGATGGAGATAGTCGTGGACGCCGGCAATCTCGCCTTTCTCTCCGTGGGACGCCCGGAGGAAGAGGGATGTTACTGCCAGCTCAATACATTGCTGCGGGAGGCCGTCGAAGCCCTCTCGTCCCACTTCGACCTCACCCTCATCGACGCGGAGGCGGGGGTGGAACAGGTGAACCGCCGCGTGATGCGCTCGGTCTCCCACCTCCTGCTGGTGAGCGACACCACCCTCAAGGCGCTGCGCGTGGCCGAGTCCATCCGCAAGGTGGCCGATGATGCCGTGGACTACCGCAAACTGGGATTGATCGTCAACCGTGCCCGCGGCGAAGATGACGCGCGCCAGCTGGCTTCGCGCACGGGATTGCCCCTGCTGGGCTGGATACCGGAGGACGATACGGTGCGAGAGTTCGACGCCGATGCGCGCAGTTTCCTGGAGATACCCTCCTGCCCCGCCCTGGAAGCGGTCCGGTCCTGCATCCTGGATAGCGGCTTTCTCTCGTAAAAAGGTCAGGTCTCTAAAATCGAGACAGCCACCGGATAATGGTTACAATCTCGATATTCGAGACCCGACCCCTGGTTATTCGATCTCCTTGTCCATCCTGCGCAGGATTAGCTGGCCGCTGCGCAGCAGCCCCTGCAGGGCCGCGAAGGCGCTCTCCCTGTCCACCTCCACCTCTCCCTCGAAGGTGCCGTCAGCGATATCCTCCGCCATGCGGTTCAGCTTCTCCACCGGCTTCATGATGTACCTGTAGGTGAAATAGCGCAGGCCGAAGGTGGTGATGAGCAGGGTGAGCAGAACGGCGATACCCGCTGCGACGGACATGCGCACGATGAGATCGTTGCGCTGCGATACGAAGTAATCGTCTATCTCCTGCATCTCCGCCGTGCGGTCCACGATATCATTAACGTAGAACTTGCCGAAACCGTAGCTGCTCAGATCTATCGCGTAGAAAACGGACACGAAGTAGCCTTCTTTGTCGGCCAGGCTGTCCAGGACCACGTAATCCTCTCCGGACGGCATGTCTGGAAGCTCACTCGGGTCGACTTCCAGGCCTGACGGCATGAGATAGTCGACCACCTCGCCGTCTGCAATTATGCCCACGTACTCGAGCGGGTTGGTGACTGCGGCGAGCTGCAAGACCAGGTCGTAGAGGGGTTGAGCCTCTCCATGTAGGATCTGGTTCAGTATGTCCGGGTTAAGCATCCCCAAAAACTTCGTGTTGCTGCCGATCTGGCTCGTGTGCATTCCCAGATCCTTGATGGTCATAACGGTTTTGTCTAAGACCATCTGTTTGTTCTTCTCGATGTTGTTGTTGGTGGTCAGGATGACGTCGGTCATGAAGTAGGCGATAACCCCGAGGACCAGGAAAAGGGTCATCAGGGTGACCGCCAGGATGAGCTTCCTCATCTCCCTGCCGGCTACGCGATGCATGATTCTACCCCCCATGTGGTTTGAGATTCGAGCGAAGACGCTTTGCCACCTTTTTATACTTCCTTCCCCGGGGACGATTTCCCTTTAATCCATTCTGCGAACATCGAAACGGCAGCCCCGCTCAATGCGTAACGACCAGGGGTGAGGCGAAGGCGGGTGACCGTATGCCTGCCGCGCAGCTCTGATTCGGATGTTGGGCATCTCCGCATAATTACGCCCGGCGCCCCTTCGATGTCGGCCGCGGGGGCATATCGTGTCGTTCCAGAACCGGTGCTATCCCCGGCGGTCCCCGCAGAACGCGAGCATTAGGGCTCCACGGCTATCCACATCCAGCGGAGAAGCCCCCCATGGCGCCACCAGGGCTATGCCTCGTTCATCTCCTCCAGCTCCAACTCCCGCAAAACCTTCTTGTTCACCTTGAACACCTCGGTGAGGGGCATCTCCTCCAGGAAGACAATGGACCTGGGAACCGCGTACTTCGCGACCTTCTCCCTGAGGTAGGATATGTAGTCGTCCTCGCTCACCTTGCCCCGGTACTCCGCTCTGAGCTGGATGAAGACCTTGATGCGCTCGCTCCCCTCCCTCTCCGGGTCGGGGACCCCGATGGTGGCCGCCACCTCGGTGGCGGGATGATCGTAGAGGATATCGTCCACCTCGCGCGTGTAGACCTTGTAGCCCGATACGATGGCCATATCCTTGGTGCGGTCGACGATGGAGAAGTAGCCGTTCTCGTCCATCTTCACCACGTCGCCGGTGTGCACGAAGCCCTCCTCGTCCAGGCCCCTGCCCGGTTCCGGCCAGTACCCGAGCATGCGCTGGGGGCCGTCGAGGAGCAGCTCGCCAACGGCGCCCTCCTCCACCATCTCCCGGAAGGGTATGGTCCTGCCCGAGTCCACTTCCACCACCTTGATCACCGTATCCGGTACCGGTATGCCGATGGTGGCCCGTTTCTCCACGCTCTTCAGCTTGTCTGACTTGCGGTTGCGGTCCGAGACCAGGCCGAGTATGGTCAGGAAGATCTTGCCATATGTCTTCGGGCCCAGCATCTTCGCCTGGAAGTTCATGAACGCCTTGTTCACCGCGTTGAACATCAGCTTGTTCATGACGGGCACCATCTTGCGCCCACCCATGGCGCGTATGTTGGCCGAGACGTTGAAGTGCGTCACCGGCGACAGCTCGGACAGCCCGTAACCCTCCGACACGAAGGTCTTGCTCTCTTTCTCGAACTTCTCCTGCACGGTGGGAGGAAGGGCGGCCGAGCCCGAGATGCCGATGATCCTGGTGGCCTTGATGTCCTCGTCCAGGAGCTTCATGAACTGGGTGGGCACGCCGAACTGCAGCACCGGGTTGTAGTCATGGATCATCCTCAACATGGACTTGGTGTCCCTGGGATCGGTGATGATGAGCAGGTTGTACATGCCGTTGATCATGGTATGCATAATGCAGTGGCCGTAGCTGTGGAAGAAGGGCAGGCCGATCAAGACCGACACGTTGCCCTCGAGTATGCCGGCGATGGGACCGAACATGGCGGGATTCTGCATGGCGTTGGCCACGGTGTTGCGGTGGGTGAGCATGCATCCCTTGGGCAATCCGGTAGTGCCCCCGGTGAAGAGCAGGGTCTCCAGGTCCTTGGAGGGTTCGATGGAAACGCGTGGCGGCTCGGGCCTTGCCTGCGCGATGATATCCGTCAGCCACATCGCGTCCGGCACCTCGGCACGCGGTGAAGGGCGGTCCGAATAATCGTCCACCCGGGTGATGATGATGTTGGGTGCGCTCATGAACTCGCGCAGCGACTCCGCCAGCGGCAGATCCTCCTCCAGGCAGATGATGGCCTTTGGCGAGCTCTCCGTAAACTTATGGGACAGGGTGTCGAGCGGCTCCAGGAAGCTGCAGGGCACATGCACCGCGCCCGCCTTGGATATTCCCGCATCGGCGATGATGAACTGGGCCGAGGTGGGCAGCAGGGTGGCGATCCTGTCCCCCTTATCCACTCCCATGCCGGCAAGGGCGTTAGCGAACCTGTCGGCGTGCTCCCTCAGCTCGCTATAGGAGATCTCCAGGCCCATCTGCACGCAGCCCATCTTCGGGCGCTTCTCCGCGGCCTGGTCCAGGAAATAATGCGAGGGTTCATCCGGATACGGCATCAGCGTTTTCGGTATACCGACGATCTCATACTCTTTGAACCAGGGATATTCCATGGATCACGACCCCCTTCTCGTAGACGTTCGACCTCGGCCCGACCGATATTATACACTTTATGTCTTTATATTCAACTCTTTTCGCAAAAGCGCTCCCGCATGCTCTTGTTCCTGTCTTTTTTTCTGTCCCCGAGAGGGCCTCGATGTTATCACGCGCGGTTCCGAACTGCTTGCTCAAATGCATTGGTCTTCGTCCGGGATTCCCCGGGCGGCTGCTTTTCAGAACTGACGTGTCATTACTATACTTCCATGTTACTTAATAGTCAACAAACGTGGTGTTCAACCGGGCACGACGGCCCATGGGCGTGGGGTGGCGACAAAACCTGTTCCGGACTTGGCGCGATAGAATCACTCGCGAGACGGGTTTCGAGGAGGGAAATAATAAACGGAGGCCTGGCCATGCACGGCCTCCGCGCTGAAAGAATCGACTACATACCCGTGGTTCCCGCCATCCTCCCGATGGATATGATCACTTCGCCGCCCTCTTCCGTAACGGTCACAACGGTGAACGACTCCTCGTTGATCTGCAGCATCCAGGTAGCTTCCTTCATGGCCGTATCCTCGTACATGGGAGCGCCCAGCTCGTCCGTATAGAAGCCCACGACATCGTCGTAGCTGTCTTCGGTGGTGAACTCAGCGCCGGCCGTGGCGAACTCCCCCTCGGGGCTGGTGGCCGAAGCGGTTCCGCCGCTGCCGGGTACGTACTCGGCATCGGGATAGATAGGGGCGCCCAAATCCGCCTCGGTGGGGGGTTTGTCGGAGGTTTCGTAGGTGACCTCACCCTCATCCGTCTGGTAGGTAACCTCGCCCCCGTCCTCCTCTACAGTTACCTCTTCTCCTCCCGGGATCTTCACAGTGGTCTTATCGCCACCACAACCGGCAGCGACGATGAGGCCTGCCACCAATCCCAGCAACATCAATAACACCAGCGTTTTCTTCAATTGCCTCCCTCCTTCTCTGACTCGGCTCGGTCGTCATGCCCCGGATTCGTATCGGGGCTATAATCCGTCGCGCATAAAACGATATCATATCCAGCATGACGCCTACACCTGAAAAAGTCCATTCAGCAACCTCACGCCTGTCCGCGAGTACTCCACGTCCGCGTTATCGCTTTATCTTCCCCCGGCGAACCTCGCGTCCCGTTCTTCCAGCTTCTGTAGTGCCTTTGCGGCTGCTTCCCTCACCACCTCTTCCTCTTTATCGTCCCGCAGAGCATCGCGCAGGGGTTCTATTGCGCGGGGGTCTCCGAGCTCTCCCAGGGCTTCCGCGATATACCCGCGCACGCTGACCATGATCCCGGTGTCCCCAGCCTTGAAGCCGGCGATGAGGGGCTCCACCGCGCGCGGGTCTTTGATCCTGGCCAGGCCCCTTGCCGCGCTTATGCGCACCCCGGTTTCGTCATCGCGCAGGGCATCGATGAGGGGCTCCACCGCCCTGGTATCGCCAAGCTCCGCCAAGGCTCCGGCCGAGGCTGTGCGCAGGTAACCATCCCCCCGGCGCAGGGCGGCGATGAGCGGCTCTATCGCGCTGGGGTCCGCGATCTTCATCAGCGCCCAGGCGGCGCTGGCACGCACCATGTCGTTGTCGTCCTTCAGTGCGGAGATGAGGGGTTCGACGCAGCCGGCATCGCGCAGCTGCGCCAGCGCCTTGACGGCATCCGCCCTCCTGCTCGCGTCATCTTGGGACAACGCCCTGATCAAGCCGGTTATATCCTCTTCATCGCACATACGTGATATCTCGGGATCGTACGCGTTCATCTCCTGTCCTCCCCTGGTGCGCCTTGCGCTATACGGCCCAACGTCGCCATCCCTCTGTATCGTCGCCATGGGACTGCCCCGTAACTCAGCCGGTTACTGCCTCCGCCCCGGGCTATCCGGCAAGCGCGGCCCCGACTCTCCTGCCGAACTCCCTGGCGTTCTCTTCTCCGTCCGTGGCAAGGGGGCCCTTGAGCCCGGATACGGCGTTATCGAAGGCTTCGGCCACCGCATGCAATCCCCTGTCCACGAGCTCCTTGTGGATATCCTTTGCCGCGGTCGGCTCGCCCTTTTCGCAGGCCCTGGCCAGGCAGGTGCCGAAGGCGGCGAACGGCTTTCCTTTCCAGGTTTCGTCCAGGTTGTTCTTGATGAATTTCTTCACCGGGCCGCTGTTCCTCCCCGCACGAGTGGGGGACCCCACTACCAGGAACTCGTAATCCGCCCCCAGGTCCCTGCTTTGCTTGGCGTTGAGGAGGTCCACCTGGTGTCCGGACTCCTCCAGGCCCTGCATTATGGCCTTCGCCGTCTTCTCGTTATTGCCGTACCTGCTGTAATAGACCACGGCCCCTTTCACAATAGACCAGCTCCTTTCAGCGTCATTCCCTTGCCTTATTGCATGATAACTGTGTTTCTTAGTATAGCCCGTAGTGGTGGCCATCAAACCCTCCTGCGCCGGGGCTTCGGAGGGCAGGCGAAACAAAAAGCCCTCAGCAGAGGGCTTTCGTGAAATCTGGTGGAGCCGATGGGACTTGAACCCACGACCTCTACCATGCCAAGGTAGCGCTCTCCCAGCCTGAGCTACGGCCCCGCTAACACACGTGGTTCTTCTACGAGAAGTGTATGTTACTCCAACTCCATCACACTATTCACCCACATTTCTCGTAGAAGAACCACACACGTAATGAAGTATAAGGACTGGCCGGATGAGCGTCAACGACGGGGAGCGTTCCGTTGCTGTCCAGAAAAAGTAGGCACCCCATCCCGACAAAACCTCAACACGCTATCTTGGCATAGCCCGCCAGACCCATAAGGACATCTTTCACCCAGG
>QZKE01000024.1 GCA_003598015.1 Actinomycetota bacterium
CCCGCCGGCAGCACCGTCTCCCCTTTCCTCACGTCTTCGCCGGCCTTACGTACATGGGAGCCCCCGGGAAGCCCCTCCAGTATCGCTACCCCGGCTTCATCCGCGCGGGTGGACTCCACCGGCACCACGGTATCCGCGCCCGCCGGCAGGGGCGCCCCGGTCATGATGCGTAAAGCCTGCCCCCGTTCCACCACGGCGTCGGTTGTATAGCCGGCCGGCAGATCGCCCAGCACGGACAGCTCGACCGGGTTCTCGGGAGAGGCATCCGCCACATCGGCGGCCCTTAGCGCGTACCCGTCCATGGCCGAGTTGTCGAAGGGCGGGATATCGTTTCCCGCCACCGCATCATGCGCCAGGTTCAGGCCCAGGGCGTCCAGGAGCGGGGCCTCCATCTCCTCGAGCCTGCCTATGGACGCGAGCACGTGCTCCCTGGCCTCTTCCACACTCAACATCTTATCTGACCTCCGAAGGTTGCTCTTCCTGCTCCACCGGGGGCTCCCATGCGCCCAGGCCGAAAAAGCCCCGGGCCTGTGGCGAAAGCAGGTAATCGGTGAATTCCCGTGCCCCCGCCGAGTTAGTGTCGGGATAGGTCAATGTGCTGACCATCGCCGCGGCATAGGGATCGACCAGACTTTCGCCTCCCTCGAAGAGTATCTCCAGGTCCAGCCCGCCGGCCGACCTCTCCCAGCTGCTGCGGTCACACAGGGTGTACGCTTTCTCCTGGGACGCCTGCAGCAGGGAGTCGTCGGCGCCGGCATCCGTGGGCAGCAACCACTCCCCGGTCTCGCCGACCTCCGAGGTGCTCCAGAGCATGTATTGCCTGTAACCGGTACCGGAACCGTCGATGCGCAGGATGAAGATCTGGCCGCTTTCCGCTATTCTCTTCAGGGCATCCAGGATGTTCTCCGTTTCCCGGACGCCGGCCGGATCATCCGGGGGCCCCACCAGGACGTAATCGCCGCGCATTATCTCCTGGCCGCCCTCAAGGAAACCCGACCGCTCCAGCCGCCCTTCCTCTTCCGGGATATGGGTGAGGACGAGGTCGCACTCACCGTGCCTAGCCATAGCGAGCGCCTGCTCGTCGGGGACCACCACCAACTCCACCCGATTTCCCGTTTCGGACTGGAAATCCTCGGCCCATGCCTGCAGGATGCCGCTTCCCTCCAGGTCGCTCGTGGCCGCCAGCACCACCGGCGTCTCTTCTCCTCCCCCACACCCCAGTGTCATGACCGGGGTCACGAGCAGAAGAGCCATTGCTGCAACGAGTGCCGAATATCTCAGCGTTTTCATGGGGATATTCTACACCACAGCCTTGAAGCAGGTCCCCAATGATGATACCGGCGATAGCGAAGGAAGGCATAACAACGATTACCGCAGAAACCTTATTGCAGGTCCTGGACTGGGGTGAGTTCTGGTCTCCCCCATATGTTTACGCGATTGCTTTTATCGTGCGGTTCCTGGTCGAAGTAAGCGCGTTTATCGCCATTATAGTGATTGAGCTGCCGCCGTCATGGACCTGGCCATGGGGTAAACATTCCGAAGGTGACACTGATCTCGAGCTTAGGGAAGACTGAATAAATAAAATATGAAATCGAGGATTCAACAAGATATCTTTAGTGGCGCATAAACATATCCGCACCGGATGCAAGCATCCGCCCGGGTGTCCCCTACTACTAAACCCAGCGGCCCGGGACGAAAGGCGTTCGGGCAAGGTTAGGATTTCGGAAGGGCCAAGGGCGGGATAAAAGACCAACCTGCCCGGGGAACTCCCAGGTCGGTCGCAGCGAGTGCGCGCAAGTGAAAATGAGGCCTCTTCCTCCTATCCCGTGGGATGCGCGCCGAGCGAGACCGTTACCTGGAGGCCCCGGGCCACATAAGAGAGTAACCAGCCCGAAAACCCTACTCCCCGGGCCGCCCCACGAAAGGCATGACGTGGATGGCGGTGGCCTTGATCACCGCCGTGAACCCGCGGCCCGGCACTATACCCATCTCCTCCAGGGAAGCCGTGGTGATGTAGGCGACGAGGGGGAACCCGCATTGCAGGTCCACCTTGACCAGCGCACCCAGGGTTTTGATATCCCTGACCCTGGCCGGAAGGCGGTTGCGCGCCGATCCCGCGTCCCCGGAGTCGGCCAGGAGCACCACTTCCTCGGGGTGAATGAGGACCTTGACGCGCGAACCGGGCGGCAGCTCGCACAGCGCCTCCAGTACCACTCCGTTAACGTCTACCTCCGCCAGGCCCTCCCGGCATGACACCACCTCTCCCTCCAGCAGGTTCTCGGCTCCCAGGAACTCCGCTACCTGCTCCGTCGCCGGACGGCCGAAAACCTCGCTGGGGCTCCCTACCTGCTGCAGTTCGCCGTCCAGCAGGACCGCCAGCCTGTCGGCTATTTCCAGGACCTCGGTATAGTCGTGGGTTACGTAGGCGGCGGTTACCCCCATCTCCCTCACCAGCCTGGAGATGTCCTCCCGCAGGGTCTTCCTGGCGAGGACATCAAGGGATGCCAGGGGCTCGTCCATGAGCAGCAGGCGCGGCTCCAGCACCATCGCCCTGCCCAGGGTCACCTTCTGCGCCTCGCCGCCGGAGAGGGTCATGGCGTCGCGGTCCGCCAGCTCATCCAGGTTCAGCCTCTCCAGCATCTCCCGCACCTTCCCCTCCCTCTCCTCCTTCGGCGTACGGCGCATATTGAGGCCATAGGCGAGATTGGCCTTGACGCTGCGCTTGAAGAGCAGGGGCTCCTGGAAGATCATGGCCATCTGCAGCGCCAGTTCGCGCCGTTCGCCGCGGTCCAGGTCCGAGAGGCGCTTGCCGGTCCAGTACCGGATATCGCCCTCCGCCGGTGTCTCCAGGAGGTTGACGCAGCGCAGCAGCGTGCTCTTCCCCGAGCCGTTGGGCCCCACGATAGCCAGGATCTCCCCCTCAAAGATCTCCAGGTTGTCAACGCCCAGGACCTGGCGGCCGTCGTACGACTGGCGCAGCCCTTCCACGCGGACGAGGGCTTCCGTCATGCGGGCTCCCTGCGGAAGCGGTTGAAGAGGCTCCTGGCCACCCTCGCCGGCTCGCTGAGCAGGCTTCCCTGCTGTATGGAAGTGAGTATCCAGACCAACAAGAACGTGATACCCAGCAGAATGATGCCCAGAGCGATAGCGGTGGTGGAATTGCCCTGGCCTATTTCCTGTACGGTGGCCGTGGTCAGGGTGCGGGTATAGGGTTCATTGTTGACGAGAAGGTTTCCGCCCACTATCATGGCCGCACCCACCTCGGAGATGATCCCCCCGAAGCCGGCGATGACCGCGGCCAGCAGGGATAGGCGCGTCTCGCGCAGCAGGGTCATGGTGGAGCGGACCTCGCTCGCCCCCAGCGACTTGGACTGCAGGCGTAGCCTGGGATCGACGTTCTGCATCGCGGCCATGGTGATGCCCGCGATGAGGGGCATGGCCAGTACTATCTCCGCGATGATGATAGCCGTGGGCGTATAGAGCCATCCCAGGAAACCCAGGGGGCCTCTCCTCTTCAGGAACATGTAGACGAAGAGCCCCACCACCACCGGTGGTAATCCCATGCCCGCGTTCACCAGCGTTACCATAAACTTCCTGCCGCGGAAACGGTACAGGGCCAGCAGCGACCCCAACGGGATGCCTATCAGCATACCGACCGAGGTGGCGATGGCGCAGACGTAGAGGGTGAAGAGGGTGATCTTCATAACGTAGGGGTCGAAGCTGAAGATGAGCTTGATGGCCTCCACGAAGCCTTGCCAGATATCTCCCATGCCCGGAGCACCTCCTTCCTTATGCCCCTGTCGCGCAAAGGGGGTTCCGGTGCCCGCCTCGCGTGCAGGCGCCGGAACCCATTCTAACACCTGTGGCTACAGGGCGTCGGGTTCGAAAAGGGGGCGTCCGAAGCGGTCCACGCCGAAGGTGAGGAGGAATTCCTGCGCCTCCGGCGAGATGCAGAAGGCGTTGAAGGCCTCCGCGCCCTCGTAGTCGACGTCGGGGTATTTCTCGGGGTTTACGTTCATAACGTGGTAGTTGTTATAGAGGATGGGATCTCCCTCGAAGAGTATCTCCAGCTCCAGGTCGTCTTCGAGGTTGAGATAGGTGGCATCGTCGGTAAGGGTGTATGCCTTCTGCTCAGAGGCCACGCGCAGTGTATCCCCCATCCCCTTGCCGGTCTCCACGTACCATGCGCCCTGGGGCTCGATCCCCGCCTCCTTCCAGATCTTGAGCTCCCTGGTATGGGTGCCGGAATCGTCTCCCCGCGAGATAAAGGACTGCTGGGCATCGGCGATCTTCGTGAAGGCCTCGACGGCGGTGGTGGCGTCCTTTATTCCCGCGGGATCCGAGGCCGGTCCCACGATGATGAAGTTGTTATGCATGACCGCGTTACGGTCTATCGCGAAGCCCTCGGCCACCATCTCCTCCTCCGCGGCGGGGCTGTGCACCAGCATGACGTCGCACTCCCCGCTGCGGCCCATCTCCATGGCCTGGCCGCTGCCCACGGCGATGACCTTTACGGAGTAGGGGTTGTCCTCCTCGAACATGGGCACCCATTCATCCAGGAGACCCGAGTCCTGGGTGCTGGAGGTGGTGGCGAGGATCAGCTCCGTCCTCTCCACCACTTCCGTCTTCTCTTCTCCACATCCCGCCATCATGGCGACAAGCGCCAGTATGACAACAAGACCCACCAGAACAGACAACCACTTCTTCATAACGCATAAGTCCTTTCTCTCTCACATTCCAGGCCCTTCCAGTATCTGGAGGATCACGGCGCCTCCCCTCGCAGGCCGGAAAAGCGCGGCTCCAGTAAACGACGAAGTCCGCCTGGAGGCGGACATCATGGCTACAAACCGCCACCTCCTTTCCAAACACGGGAGGCATGTGGGTTTCCCCTCACACCCTTTCGGCTCATATCCGTAGCCCTTGGTACCCCGATACATAAATACGGTCGCATTCGACTGCCTCTGCATCCCCGCCCGCTGCGTTACGCTCCCTGCGACGTACTCGCAGAGTACGCCTCGGTCGCGCGCCTTGCGGGCGTGGCGCACAGGCTCTCTCGGTGCATGACCGTATTCATGGACCGGAGTACTTGGCCTTAGGAACGGAGCTCGGAGGTTCCTCTTAGAGATCTTTTTTCAATGTACACTGCGCGATCCGGGCAAGTTGCCTGGAGCAGTGCGACGCGGCAATCTCGCGCTTTGCCGCATACGCGCCTCTCGTATCGCCGATCCCGGGCACGCTCCAGGCCTGACCCCAAGTGTGCCCGGGATCAGAAACAACCCAGGGAACACTGCACTATCTTTATGTTCAAGGCGTTGGCGGCCTTCCCCACCTCCACGGCCGGGACCTTCAGCTCCTCGGCGAGCTTCAGGGCTACGGCGCAGGGAATACGGCCCTCTTTCGCCCTGGCCTTTACGGCTCCGGCTACCTTTTCTTTCACCTCGCCGGTCATAAATACACCTCCCACTCTGCCTGCGGCCCGTGACAGTACTATCTCCCAGGCTCTTTCCCTGCCCAACTCGGAGACGACCACCAGTTTGGCCCGGGGATTAAGCTCCTTGACTCGCCTCTCCAGCTCCAGGACATCCGTACCAGACAGATGCTTGTCGCCGTTTATCACTACCGTATGGGCCTTCTTTATGGCGTCGAACGCGGATGGCTTGAAGTCGTCGAAGGTGGGGCCCATGATGAACACGGCAAAATCGGGCTGTATATGGTCGAGTACGCTGTTGCCTTCCACGATCACCACCGGAGCCCGTAGTCGTGGCCAGGCTTCCCCCAGGTCCGCCGCCATGTCCTCCACGGTGGTGCGGATCCAGTAAACCGGCGAGGCCCCCGCCTCCACCATCCTGGCCGTGTCCGTTCCCGATGCGGCGGGAGGGTCTTTTTCCTCTACAACGGACTCACCGGGAGGGCGCTGCGCGTGGACCGTCACCTTGATACCGGCACACCTGCGACAATGGTTCACGAGGTAAGCGGCAAGGGAGCTTTTACCTATATCCTTGTTGGCCCCTGATATGGTGACTACCCAGGGCATCTCGCGGTCTGCATAAAGCTCGCCCGGAGAGGACGAGTTCGTGTCTTCGGGCAACACCCTCTCCTTTCCTAACGCGGGAGGCGCGGGCGTTTCCATCCGCACCCTGTCGGCCCGCCGCCATAGTCTTCGCCTTAGGCGTACCGGGCTCGGAGAGCTCTTCCATCGGTTCATTCATTCACGCGAGGGGATTATAACTCCCGCCGCACGTGGTTTACAAGGAAGGCGGGCCTGACCCCGAGGCCTGATAGAAGGTAGAATTAAATGCAGGTAACGAAATCAGGATAGGAGTGATCGTGGAGGGTAGATCTAAGAGCAGGAAGTCCTGGCGCGAAAAATACGAGGCTGTAAAGGAACCGCGCGTAGCCGAAGACCGGCGTGGCCGGGGCATGATGCTCATCTCCACTCCCGGAGAATTGGACGCTATCATCCGTAGGGTGAAAAAGGGCAACCTGGTAACCGTAGCGCAGATAATGGACTCGCTGGCTGACGAACATGGCGCCGACCTCACCTGCCCGATGACCACCGGTATCTTTATACGCATTGTCGCCGAGGTGGCCGAAGAGGATCTGCAAGAAGGAAAAAGACGGGTAACCCCATATTGGAGGGTCCTGAAGGCCGGTGGTACGCTTAACCCGAAATATCCCGGTGGAACGTACACCCAGGCGGCGCGGCTGGAGGAGGAAGGCCAAACCATCGAGCCGGGAAAAGACGGAAAGCCATACAGGGTAGCGGATTACCAGAGACACGTGCAAAGGCTCTGATTCCTACGCATATGCACTGTAGTGGGAAGATCGCTGAAGAGGAACGGGCATGATGGAAGAGGAAAAAGAATCACAGGAAGAGCTCCTGGAGGAATTAAAGGTACTGCGTTCCCGCGTAGCCGAGCTCGAAGATAAGAAGGCGCAATTACGCAATATGAAGGAATTCCTCTCCAGTGGCGCGGAGGCCTTCGCCGTACTCCTTGAGTGCTCACCGGAGCTCTCGACCGTTGTGGATGCCGACGCCAGGATCATGAGCGCAGCACCCTCGGTGGAAAAGGCCTTGGGATATAAACCCGAGGAGCTGGCGGGCAGGAGCATCTTCGACTTCGTGTTTCCGGACGAGGTACCGGCACTGCAGGAATTCTTTACCATCTGCATGGGAACACCGCGCCACTCGCTGAGCATGGAGTTCCGTTTCCGCCACGCGGACGGGTCATGGCACACCCTCGATGCCACGTGCATCAACCTGATACATAACACCGCCGTGCGCGGCATAGTCCTGACCGCCAGGGACATCACGGAGCGTAAGCAGGCCGAAGAGACCGTTGCCGCGCGGGAACGCTATTACCGCTCCCTGATCCGCAACGCCGCGGACATGGTTTCCGTACTCGATGAGAACCTCGCCTTCAAGTGGGGAAGCCCCTCCGCATCCCGCATCACCGGCTACGGCCCCGAGGACGTATATGGCAGGACCATCCTCGATTTCCTGCACCCCGAGGACGTGGAGACGGCGAAGAAAGACTACGAATTCATCCTGGCAAATCCGGACCAGATCCTGACCGGCGTGAGGCGTTTCCGGCACAAGGACGGCACCTATCACTGGCACGAGGCGATCCTCAACAACCTGCTGGGCGATCCCTCGGTGCGGGGTATCATCGTCAACTCCCGCGATATCACCGAGCGCAAGCTCATGGAGGAGGAGCTCCTGGCCAGCAACCGGGAACTGGATTCCTTCGCGACCACCGTTTCCCACGACCTGCGCACCCCCCTCTCCCTCATCGAGGGGTACGCGCAACTGTTACGGGCGCAAAGCAACACGGAGGAGGAGAAAGAGGCCTACCTGAAGAGCATCATCGCCGCCGCGAAACGCATGGATGAACTGACGGAGTCACTGCTGGGATACGCGCAGGCCGGCAAGTCCGAGGGCACGATAAGCTCGGTGGAGCCGCTGGACGTGGTGAGTGACGCCCTCTTCGAGCATTCCGTCGAGATCGAGAGGGGGGATATCGATATCGCGGTGGGCGAGGAGTTCCCCGCCCTGAAAGTTGACCAGTACAAACTGCGCCAGGTCTTTTCCAATCTCATCAACAACGCCGTCAAATACCTCGCCGATACTCCTCGCCCATGCATCGAGATCGGATCGCGGGCAGGACAAGACCAGGTGACCTTTTACATTCGCGATAACGGCCCCGGCCTCGACCCCGAAGTCGAGGAGGAGATCTTCCAGCCCTTCAAGCGTTTCGGTACCGCCCGGTCACCCGGTCTGGGCATAGGACTCTCCACCGTCAAGAGGGCGGTGGAGGGATGGGGCGGAAGGGTATGGGTGGAATCCGAGCCGGGGCAGGGAGCGACCTTCTTCTTCACCGCACCCCTGGGCTGAATCGGTTAGACGGATTGGAGGGTGCGGGAGATGATCTCGTCCTTGGCGGATTCGGGGAGATCGTCGAAGTAGGCGCAGTAGCCGGCGACTCTCACCACCAGGCCGGGGTATTTGCCGGGGTTGCGCCGCGCGTCCTTGAGTATATCCGGGTCGATGATGTTGAACTGCACCTGCATCCCGCCTTGCTCGAAGTACCCCCGCATCAGTGCCGCCAGTACCTCCGCCCCTTTCTCCCCCGACAGGTTGCGGGGATCGAAGCTCAGGTTGACGGCGCAGCCGTTGGGCATCAGTTTTGCGTCCACCCTTGCCACCGACTGCAACAGCGCGGTCGGTCCGAGGCGGTCGCACCCGTTGGCCGGGCTCAGGCTGGAGGCTAGGGGCTTGCCGGCGTGGCGGCCGCTCGGGAGGGCTCCCACGCGCCGCCCGAAAGCGACATGGCAGGTAACGGAATAGAACCCGGGAACGTAAGGTCCACCCCTGGTGTTGCGATGCCGCGCCAGGGCATCGTGGAAGATATGTACCACCAGGTCGGCGTATTCGTCCGCCAGGGAGTCGTCGTTGCCGTATTTTGGTGCGTTCAGGAGTTCCTTGTGAAGACGCTCGCGGGCGGCGAAGTCGGCCTCGAGCGCCGCGATAACCTCGCCCAGGCCGTACTTCCCTTGAGAGAACACCAGCCTGTCCAGGGCGGACAATGAATCGGCTACGTCCGCTACCCCTACCCCCTGGATGCCACTGGAATTATACCTGGCCCCTCCCGCGGTCAGATCCAGGTTGGATTCCAGGCATCCCTCGACCAGCATGGAGGAGAACGGCGTGGGATGGTAATCGCGATTACCCGTCTCGACCACCCGGAAGTCCCCTATCATCTTATCCACCATGTACTCCACCTGCCGGCGAAAGGCTTCGATCACCGCATTCATATCCCGGAAAGTGTCGGGAGACGGGGTATCCGCTCCCGACCTCCTGCGCCTGGCAAAAAGCCTGCCCCGGTTCAAGGCCAGCTCGAGGCAGATAGGAAGGTTGAACAATGCGGCGTCGGTGGAGAGAAAGCTGTTTCCCGGCAGCGCCAGCTCCACGCAGCCCACCACGCCGTAGTTACGGGCCTCCTCCACGGGGTAGCCGTGGTAGACGAGGGAGGCTACGGACGCCTCGTCCCCGAATACAGCGGGTACGCCGTTGCCCTTGCGCGCCACGTCCGCCACCCGCAGCAGGTACTCGTCTGGGGAACCGGCATGGACGCGCGCCTGGTAATTGGGGTCGCGCAGCCCCGCCTCCTCCATGACGTCCAGGAAGAGATAAGTGAGGTCATTGGTGGCATCATTCCCATCGCGGTCGGTGCCTCCAACGATGGCCGCCTGCACCACCAGGTAACCGCCGTGATACTCGCTGATCCTCTTGGAGAGCAGAAAGACGTGCTCCGCTGCCTTGGCGGTAAAGGAGAGCAGCAGGTCCTTGGCCCCTTCCCGATCGAGCCGGCCTGCCTCGACGTCCCTCTCGAAATAAGGGTAGAGGTACTGATCGACGCGGCCGAAGGAGACGGCGGAGTTAAGGCTCTCGAGGTTCACCGCCATGTGGGTCAACCACAACGATTGCAGTGCCTCCTGCAGGGTATCGGCCGGCCCGGCCGGGACCTTGCGGCATACCCCGGCTATCTCCTCGAGTTCGGCCTTGCGCGCGGGGTCCCTCTCCTCCCGCGCCAGCCTGCCGGCCTCCGCCGCCAGCCGGGTGGCGAATATCACCAGTCCGTCGCAGGCGATACGCGCGGCATCGTAGAGCGGCCCCTCCAGCCCCTGCATGGACTCCAGGTATCCCCCTACCCCCAGCGCGATCATCTTCTCGTAGCCGGGCAGGAAGTGTCCTATGCCCCCAGCCTCGTTGATGAGGTAGAAGGCAGGCCAGAGCTGTTCCCTTATATAGCGCAGGAGATGCCTGCGGTCCTTGAAGGCTCGGAAGTTCATATTACGGGTAAGCCAGTAGGGGATCACCCGCAGCAGAAACCTGAGGCGGTCGGACCAGGATATGCGCAATGGCGTGGTCTTCCTGCGCTCGATCCACAGCAGGTCTTCGCTCATGAAGACACCAGCCAGCTCCGGCTGGGTGATAGCCGAGATACGCCTGGAGCCCATGTTTCCCACGATGAGCTCGTCGGGGTAGATACGTACCGACTTGTTGGCGAGGATATGGCGCAGCGCCTTCGCCTTGCGCACCGGCATGGGGTCGGAGGGATCGTCGTGACGCTTGAAGAATTCGGTAACCAGCAGCGCCCTCTCCGGACACATGTACACGGGTGCGCCCAGCAGCTCCCGCTTTATGCGCCGGAAGCGTTCGCTCGCCCCCACCTCATTAATTACTTCTAACATTACGTCCTGATTATAGTAAAACAATTCCGATTGTCCAGGCCTGGCACGTGTACGTAACGGAAGAGAGATAACAGATGTCTGTGATGGTTTTGCATTGCGTAAGCGACAGCGACGCCCGTACTCCGCTTCATGTATACGGCGAAGCACCGAGAGTGCCTGTGCGCCGCGCCCGCAAGGCGCGCGACCGAGGCGTACTCGGAGGGTACGCCGCAGGGAGCGGAACTAGGCGAGTCGCTCGGCGACGAGATGTATTGCGAGGAGCGAAGCGACGAAGCAAACTCGATTGAACGTCACCTTTCTCTGGGACGGAAACAATGCGATGCAGAGGTGATCGAATGCCGGCGTATACATGGAGCGGGGTACTTTGGCGGCGCGGCGGTGTACGTTCTTCCGGCCCGAGCCTTGGGGTAACGGTCTCGCTCCGCTTACACGCTCCGCTCCGACCGACCCCATAGTTCTCGGGCAGGGTCTTCTATACAGGTTATGCCCTGCAGTAATCATATATTCCTCTTGGTTGGATACACACGATACTCTCCTGGGTTGTTGTGTATCCAGGCCTGGCACGTGTACCTTCACATACCCCAACCACGTGCATCTGTTTGCATCGCGTACTGAAAATCGCAGAGGCTGGTTGTCCTATATACGCTACATATCAAGCCTGTATAGCGTAAGGTCGATTAGACATAGCGACAAAGTCCTGCAACTGATTTGGGGGTTTGCATGGAGGCGAGAATGAAGGAGTTGGAGGCCGCCGTATACGGAGCTCACAGGAGATTGCTGCTCAAGGGCGCCCTGTCGACGATCACCATACCCATCGTCATCCTCGCCCTCTTCTCCCTGACCATATTCCGCTTTTCCGCCAGCCAGTACCTCGTCTTCCTCCTTTCCCTCGCCGCCGTGGTGATCCCCCTGGTCCTTATCTTCGCCTTCGCATATTTGGCCCGCCAGCGCCGCCTCGTTCGGCAACTGGGCGGCTGGTATGCGCAAGACCGGGACCCCGGCTCCCAGGCGGACCGCGCCCTGGCCCTGCGCCTGCAGAGGGAGATAGACGCGTCCAGCAGCGAGCACGCCCTCATGGCGGGATTAGGAATCCTGTTCAGCATCCTGCTGAGCGTACTCATTTTCGGGAAATACGCCGACTTCACGGCCTACACATCCGTCTCCTATATCTCCCTGGGAGTACTCCTGGCGCTTACGGACTTCTTCGTGACCCTCTTCGTATCCCACCGGGAGATGCGTCCCGTGCTCCGGCTGTTCCTGGCCGACTGCCAGGGCTTCGGCTATTACAGCGCGGCGGGTATTGGCAGGCGACTGATCGTCTTCTCCCTGACCATCCTGGTGCTCGCCATCGGCATCACCTGGATAGCGTCATCCTATATCTCCAGCGACATGCTCAAGCAGGAGATCCAGGGCAGGGGCAGCGATAACGTACGCCTGCTGGCGGGCCAACTGGATGTCCTCATCGCGGAAGATGCGCCGACTCGCGAATGGGAGGAGGCGGCAGCGGGACTGGCGCTGGGCGAAGACGAGAAGCTGGTCGTATTCGACGAACGCGGCAAGGCGGTCTTCGAATTTTCGCGGGGGGAGGTAAGCGATAATGCCTGGGAGGAGCTCACTACTCCACTGCGGGAAGAGAACGGGGGCGTCGTCAGCCGTTTCGAGCTGACGGGGAACCGTGAGTACCTGGTCACCAGCGCACCCCTCACCCTGAACGAGGGTTGGACCCTGCACCGGGTGGACCTCGAGGAGACCTCCTTCCACGCCTTATGGCGTTTGAGCCCGACCATGCTGCTTCTGCTCGTCGTAGGAGCGGGGGTTGCGTTTTTTCTCACCGTGCTCATGACCAACAATATCGCCGAGCCGATAAAACGGCTGGTCAAGACCTGCCGCATCGTAGCGACGGGAAACCTCGCGGTAGAGGTGCCGGTGGACTCCCTGGACGACATGGGCGAGCTATCCAGCTCCTACTCCGAAATGCTCCTGTCCCTGCGTTACCTCAGCGGCGAGCTGCGTGAGACCTCCGGAGAGGTGAGTGACGGGGCGATAAGTATTATGGCCGTCTCGGAGCAGATCATGGCCGCCATCGAGGAGCTGAACGCCCTTATCCAGGACCTCTCGGGGCAGATAGAGCACGAGGTGGACCAGATAAGGAACGTCGAGGAGATCATGAGCAGCGTAGCCGAGACCATCGCCACGGCGCACTCTCAATCCAGCCAGAGCTTCGAGATAAGCCAGGACGCGGAGAGACTGGTACTGGAGGGTAGGGAGCACGCCCACGACGCGGTGGAGAAGATCGCCGACTTCAAGGACATCCTGGACGAATCGATGGACGCCATCCTTTCCTTAGGAGAGAGCTCCCAGAAGATCGGCACCATCGTCGACATCATCACCCGCATAGCGGACCAGACCAATCTCCTCGCCCTCAACGCCGCCATAGAAGCGGCGCGGGTGCCCGAATATGGAAAGGGGTTCGCGGTAGTCGCGGACGAGGTCAAGAAGCTGGCCCAGGAAGCCGCCGGTTCCGCTCAGCGCATACACGACCTGGTCAGGGTCATCCAGAAGGATGTGGAGACGGCAAAGAGCCTCATGGAAAAGGGTACCATGGGTATGTACGTGGGCATGGAGACGGTGGAGCGCACCGACCACTCCCTCCTGTCCATCTCGGACATCGTAAACCAGATGGCCAGGATGGCGGGCTCCATAGCCGAGGCCTCATCCCGGGAGCTGGACGAGAGCGAAAGGCTGTCGACATCCCTCAGAGCCATGAAGGACCAGGTGGAAAACACCGCCGGGGCCTACGAAGAGATAGGGGCCTCGTCGGAGGAGCAGACGGCTGCCACCACGGAACTGACCACTACGGCCGAGCGCCTGTCCGGGATCGCGAACAAGCTCCAGGAGATGGTAGCTCACTTCAAGATCTCCTGACACGATAGAAGATACCGGCTTGCAGCCATAGCTACCTTTAATTTCAAGGTGAATAGTAAATAAGTCGAGTACTCTGTATAAAGGGCCGTAAACGGCCGTATCCGGTGGGGCGTTGGGCGAAGCGGTATAATTGCACGGGGGCGATTCGATTGGCCGCAGAAAAGCAAGCCACCGGGTTCAAGCAAGCCAGGTCACATATACTCGTCCAGATAACCCTGCTCATCAGCGTGGTTGTTGTCCTGTCCGGAATAGGAACGTTCTTTCTCCTGCGCAGTTCGCAGCAGCATATCGTCAACGAGAGTATCGACCGCCTGATCCAATTGGAAGCCGATAATTTCTCCTCCGGGTACAACTACATCGCCCAGCTCTTATTCCCCGTATACATCGAAAGACTCGGGGGGAATGAGCTGAAAGACCTCGTAAGTTCGCTTCAAAATAAAGAGCTTTCTGAAATGCAAAAGACTTTAAACTCCGACCTCTCGCAGATGATTGCATCCGGATTCCTGGAATTGCAGGAGGTTTTTCTCATACTGCCCCCTTCCACCTTCATACCCTCGGCTTTCGTCTTCGCCGCCAGCGATGCGGGCAAGGTCTATAACTGGGAGGTCCCTGACTACCTGGTATCGGCTCTCGAAGACGATGAAACCTACATCTGGATGGAGGACGGAATTCCGGAGCTGGGGCTGGAAGGAGAATATCTAATCACCCTGGGTCAGATAGAAAGCCCCTTCAATCCCGGTATCTTCTTCGCCTACGTGGGCATCAAGCCCATGCACGAGGAGATCGTGGCAATCAATAGCCTCTTCGATGAAGAGCAGAAGACCGCCAACTTTCTCCTGGCTGTCGTGCTGGGGATATCGATCGTGGTCATACTCCTGATCATATTTATCCTCCTCAACTACTTGATCCATAAGAGGATAACCGAGCCCATTGACGAGCTTTCCGCCGCTGCCGAGGAGATCATGCAGGGGAACCTGGACGTGGAGATAGACGTGCGGGAGGGGGAGGAGTTCGCGGGATTGAAATACGCTTTCATGCAGATGGTGGAGGGCTTCCGCGACTATATCGCGAAATCGGTGGGAGAAGACAGGGACGAAAAGAATACGGACATAAAGTCAAAACCAGGCAGACCCGCAAGAAAGAGAGCCAGGATCCTCTACGAGATGACCATCATCCTGATCGTGGTTATGCTGGTCTACGGGCTGGCCACCTTCTTGCTCATTCGCAACTCCCAGGAGCGCCTGATCGAAGAGGGTATCGATCTCCTGGTTCAAACCGAAGCCGAGAACTTCATCTCCAGCCTTGATTACGCGATCCAAGTCTCCGTCCCCGCGTACATGGAGGCATTCGAGAAAACGGATATGCAGGAGCTGGCGACTTCTCTGGTGGAAGAACGCCTGACGGACATGCAGAGAGTTGTAAACGCCGACATTCGGGAGATGATTGATATCGGCTTTCATGGGCTTGAAAAGGTATTGATCATACTGCCTCCTTCACGCTTCGTTCCAAAGTCAGTCGTCTGGGCCTCCAACGATGAGGGCTTGATATACACATGGGAGGTTCCGGACTATCTGGTTGACGCCCTGGAGGAAGGAAGCTCATATCTTCTTGTAGACGACGGCGTTCCGGAGCTCGGGCTGGAGGGCGAATGCCTTATAACCTTCAGCCAGATGCCCGACCCTCTCTCCTTGGGCATAACCTTCAGCTACGTGAGTTTCAAGCCCATGCATGAAGAAATTGCCGCCATCGATGATTTCTATGATGGGGAGAGGACCAGGGCTAACCTCTACCTCGCAGTGATAATAACGGGTTCGATATTGATCGTTGTGCTTATCGCGTTTTTCTTCCTCAACCATCTGATAGCAAAGTATATAACCCGTCCCGTAGACGAGCTCTCGGCCGCAGCCGAGAAGGTTATGCAGGGCGATCTGGACGTCCAGGTCGATATAAGGGAAGGCGAGGAACTGGAGAGCTTGAAGCGTGCCTTCAACGAGATGGTGGATAGTCTTCGCAAATATATCGTCGGGTCGGCAGAAGATGAATAGGGCCGGATCGCCCTGGTTTTATCGGTATGCCTGCGCCGTTCTGGTCCTGGTCTTCGCCACGGGTGCTTCTCTCTGCGGGTGCGGGGGGAACACGCGGGACTCGAGCACGCCGCACGCCGCATTGCTCGGACAGTGGAAACCCCTCACCTCCGGCGCCGCATATATCTTTTTCAGCCCCGACACGGCCACCTACCTTCCCAGGGAAGGCGGCGAATCCATCGCCCTGCACTACGAGGTGGTCGAGGAGAACGTGGACGAATTCTGGATCAGAATAAGATATATAGACCCCCACGATTCCGAAAACGCCGCAGAGCCCTTCACCATCGCGTTCTCGCAGGACCGGGAGGGGTTCTTCCTCTACCCCGCCAACCTGCCCGAAGAGCTCGAGTACTCATACGCCGGTGACCGCCAGGCGCCGTGACTGAATAGTGGTTCAGGCGCTGACGGGGGGGTGGCGGTCCGCCCAGGGGCGCGCCTCCTCCAGTTGCGCCGCCAGGCGGAAGAGGGTGGCCTCGTCTCCGAACTTGGCGATGAAGTGTACCCCTATGGGCAAGCCTTCCCCGTTCCAGTAGAGGGGAACGCTCATGGCCGGCTGCCCGGTGATGTTGCAGATGGGGGTAAAGGGCACGAACCCCGCCGCGCGCACGATGCCGTAGAGGGGATTGTCCGGCGGCGACTCGAATGTCCCCAGGGGCACGGGCGGTTCGGCCAGGGTGGGCGTGAGCCAGAGGTCGTAATCGGCGGCTTGACGGGCGAGATCGCGGGTAATCCCCTGCAGGCCGGTCACCGCCATGAGATAATCCGAGGCGCTGAAGCCCTTCCCCATCTCCACGAGAGCCCAGGTGAGCGTCTCGAACTGATCCGGGGTAGGCGTCTTGCCGGTGATCAGGGCCATGCCCGCAGCGGTCCACGTCTGGGCCGCAGACCATAGGGTCATGAACAGAGGAGTAAGCGCTTCGACATTCACCTCCAGGGCCTTCTCCTCGACCTCGTGGCCCAATTCGGCGCATAGCCCGGCTGCATCCTCTACCGCCCTGGCGCAATCCTCTTGCGCCACCGCCCCCTGGGCTTCGCATGTGTAGGCGATGCGCAGCTTGCCGGGCGGGGCTCCCACTTCCTCCAGGAAGGGGCGGGCGGGGGGCGGCGCCCAATAGGGATCGCCAAGATCGGGGCCGGAGGTGGCGTCGAGGAGAGCGGCGCTGTCCCGCACCGAACGCGTTACCGCGTGCTCGGCAACGAGGCCACTTATGGCATCGCCCATGCTCGGCCCCAGGGGGTTGCGGGCGCGGGTGGGCTTGAGACCGAAGAGGCCGCAGCAGGAAGCGGGGATGCGTATCGAACCACCCCCGTCGTTGGCATGGGCCATGGGCACCATCCCGGAGGCGACCGCCGCCGCGGAGCCCCCGCTGGACCCGCCTGTGGTCTTCGTGGTATCCCAGGGATTACGGGTCGGACCGAAGAGGTGGGGTTCGGTGGTGGGGAGGATGCCAAACTCCGGGGTGTTCGTCTTGCCCAGCACCAACAGGCCCGCTCTCTTCAATCTCACTACCAGCTCGCTGTCGTAATCCGGGATGTTATCCCGCAGGAAAGCCGAGCCCCAGGCCATGCGCACACCGCCGTATGCGGCCATGAGGTCCTTGAGGAGAAAAGGCACCCCGGTAAAGGGCCCCCGGGGCAGTTCACCCGCGGCCCCCTCGCGGGCCAGGTCGTACATGGGGGTGATCACCGCGTTCAGTTGGGGGTTCAATCTCTCGATACGCTCGATGGCCGCTTCCACGAGTTCGATGGGCTTTACCTCTTTGCTGCGCACCAGCTCCGCTTGGGCGGTGGCGTCGAGCCAGGCGGTTTCCTCCGCGATCCCCATGGCAAGTCCCCTTTCATCCGTTTCCACAAGCCGCCTACAATGCTACTCTACTACCAGCCTCGTTCCTTAACAAACAGGTATGCATGCCCGGGTTGACGAAGTATTCTATGGATTTCAGCCGGTGGAGGAACGCGGCTCTCCCGGCGGTTATAATATAGGGAAGCGCATACAGGTCAGTCTTTGCGGTGTGATCCGATCGGACCTCGATCAAAGGAGTAGTGAGATGTACTGCGGCGAATGCGGAAAAGAGATCCCGGCGGACAGTGAATTCTGCGGTTTCTGTGGAGCGGCGGCGGCCGCGGCGGGCGCGGAGCAGGTAACGGCCGCGTCCACGGCCGCACAACCTCCGCCTCCCCCGCCTCCCCCACCCGGGCCTCCGGCGGCCGGACCACCGCCGCCCGCCCAGGCCGGAGTGGCTCCACCCATGGGCCCCGGCATGCCACCGGGCCAGTACGGCCCGCCGGCGAAGAAATCGCCGCTGCCCTGGATACTGGGCATCCTGGGGGTTGTGGTGGTTGTGGGGGTGGTGGTAGTGCTCCTGCTCGGTTTCGCGGTAGGCCCGAAGTGGTTCGCCGGCGATGAGGACGGGGGCAATGGGGGCGGCCAGGTCACCGACACATCGGGCCCGGAAAAAGTGGTGGAGACCTTCTTCGCAGCCATGGAAAAACAGGACGCCAGGATGATGATCGGCACCATGGAGCCCGATTTCGTCGCGCAGCTCGAGGATATCTTCGGAGCCGAATACATCGACCTCTTCGACCAGTACTTCTTCGCGTATTTCCCGGAGGACCTGGAGGTAACCATCAAGAAGATGGATAGCGAGGTATCCGGGGATACGGCGGAGGTCACCATCGTAGAAGGCACCATGGCCTATACGGACGAATACGGCGACAAGGTCACGGAGGAGGCCGCCGATGCGGACATGGACGCCTTCGAGCTGGTCAAGGTGGACGGCAAATGGTACATATCCGAGAACACCCTCATCGATATGGGCTTCGACTTCAGCGACCTGGAGGGCCTGGAGGATATGGATATCGATGACGAATTCAGCGATGGGGATTATGAAACCCTGGTCGAGCTGCCCATCGATTCGGAGGACGAAGCCCTGACCGTGGTCTTCGAGGATGCGACGATCTGGGAATGGTACATGGATACGGACGGCGCCTATTTCGACGTCACCGACGAGAACACCAGCTACGTCGTCTATTTCTACGAGATAACGGGGGATGGGACGGAGGTACCCTACGGCTATTTCGCGGTGGACAAGGAAACCGGCGAGATGTCCGAGGTCGCCGAGTAGGGTTTGCCCCTCAGGCCGTCTCCTCCTGCAGGGAGCATCTGTCCTGGAGCATACCTACGGACTCCCGGATGATGCGGGAGACGTGCATCTGGGATATCTTGAGCTCGCGGGCTATACGGGTCTGCGTCCAAGCCTGGTTGAGGCGTAGATCCATAACCTGGCGGTGGCGGAGAGGCAGGCTGGCCAGGGCATTCTCTATGACCAGCTCCTTCTCCACTTCCTCGAAAGCGGGGTCGTGGGCGCCGATGAAAAAACTCAGGGGCGGCTCTTCCTGGCCCTCTCCGCAGGTGCTGTCCAGCGAGTAAACGCAGGTGCGTTGCTGCGCCGCCAGTGCCTCGATGATATCCTCTTCGCCTACTTCGAGTCGTTGCGCGAGTTTCTTGATATCCGGCTCCCGGCCTTCCTCCTCCATGATGGCGCGCGTCTCCACGTTTATACGATGCCGCAGGTCGCGCAGGGGGCGGGGCAGCCGGATTATCTCCAGGTGGTCGCGGTAGTGCTTCTTGAGCTCGCCCTCCACGGTGGGATAGGCGAAGGTTATGAACGAGACGCCCCGGTCGGGATCGAACCTGCGTAGAGCCTTCATCAAGCCCAGCGCGGCCAACTGATAGGCATCCTCGTAGGGCAACCGGTCGGAGTGATACTTGTGTGCGAAGCGGTGCAGCAGGTCCTGGTAGCGCGCGAAGAAGCGCTCCTTTGCATCCGCGTCGTCATCCTCCTTGATGCGCTCCAGGAGGTCGATCTCCACGGTGTTCAAGCCTTTTCTTTCCATGTATCCTTTACCTCCGTTGTCTTCAGGCCCGATCCATCAGGTCCACATCGCCTCGCGCAGGCCCATCTTCAACGTCTCCTCGAATCCGGCCTGCGGTGGCTGGACGCCACAGGCCCCTAAGTGCTCCCGCCCTCCCCGGAAAGCCGGTCCTGCGGGGGCTTTCGCGTATAGACGCCGCCCCCGACCACCTGTCTCACAGCCCGTACGACCTCTTGCGCGGCGCTATCCTTGCTCACATAACCAGCCGCGCCGCTCTTCAGCGCCTGGCCGGCATATTGTTCCTCGGGGTGCATGGAGAGGATGAGCACCGGCAGTTGCGGCCGTATGGCCTTGATGTCCTTGAGAACCTCCAGGCCGCTGCGGCCTGGCAGGGTGATATCCAGCAAGACGACGTCCCACCGCGATTCCGCTATCTTCTCCATCAACTCCTCCGCGCTGCTCGCCTCTCCCGCCACTTCCATATCGGGCTCCTCGTCCATGATCAACCTCAAACCCTGCCGCACGATGATATGGTCGTCGACCACCAGGACCCTGATGGTAGCTTCCTCTTCAGCCACCGCCCTTCCCCGACCCTTCCCGTGCATGGCCACCGTTTTCCTCACCTCCCGATTCACCCCCAGCACCGGAGAAGTAAACCGGAAGGTGCGCTACTGGCGACGGACAGGCGCTCGCCCTGGATCGAAGGGGCCCGCGGGGGATGATCTCTCAGCGCACAAGCTGGTGGGGGATGAATACTTCCTTCCTGACCTCCCTGGTTCCGGCGGGATCGACATGCAGCCGTCCGGAACGTCCGCAGCGGGGGCAGAACAACACACCCCTGATCGTCTTAGAGCCGCAGAGGGGACAGGCCGTTCCCGCCATGGAAAGAAGTACGCCCAGCTCCGTTTTCTCCTTCATCCGACATCCCTCATGCGAGCCCCTGTACATTCACGTAAAGGATATGTCGAGCTGCGGCCATGGGATAGCGGAATGTTTCGCGTCCCCCTGTCGGAAATGGGACATGTAGAGTGTAGGAATTTTCCTACATGAATGGCGTGCCATAGTCTTACGGGAGCGGGGTGGTCTCCCACACGCATACCCGTTGCGGCGATGGGTCACCCGCCGGCACAATATATATGCTCTCGGATGCGAATGATCCCTCGGCCGATCCTATTCGACCAGCCCGTTCTTCACCGCATAGTAGGTGAGTTCCGCGTTGCTCTCCATCCCCATCTTCTCCAGGACACGCGTCCGGTAGGTGCTGACGGTCTTCACGCTGAGGCACAACTCCGCGGCGATCTCCTTCAACCTCTTGCCGGAGGCCAGCATGCACAGTACCTGGAACTCACGGTCGGATAGATTTTCGTGCGGCGGTTTCTCGTAGTCACCCCCCACCACGACGGCCAGCTTCTCGGCCATGGACGGGCTGACGTACCTGCCCCCACCCACGACCTTTCTTACCGCGTAGACCAGCTCGTCCGACGCGCTGTCCTTGTTCAAGTAACCGGCCGCCCCGGCCTTGAGGACCCTCAGCGCGTACTGGTCCTCGGGGTGCATGGAGAGGATGAGCACCGGCAGATCCGGCCGCACGGCCTTGACGTCCTTGAGCGCCTCCAGGCCGCTGCGGTCCGGAAGCGTTATATCGAGCACGATGACATCCCATTCCCTCTCCCTCACCAGATCGAGCAGTTCGGCGGCGGTCTTCGCCTCTGCCGCGGTCTCCACGTCCGGTTCCTCGCTCAGGATCTGCATCAAGCCCTTCCTGACCACGGGATGGTCGTCAACGATAAGGACTTTGATCATCCGCCATCCTCCCCTCCAACCGCGCCATCTTCCCGCGGGGTAACCGCATCAAGAGGTATCCTCACGGTCACTATAGTACCTGCGCCGCTGCTTCCCTGCACCTCGACCTCACCTCCGAAGACATGGGCGCGTTCCCTCATGCCCAGGATACCCAGTGCATCCCATCTGCCGGCCTCGGCCTCCCCGATCCCCCGGCCGTCGTCCTTGATCTCCAGCATGACGCCGCCGGCTTCGTGCGCCAGGCGCACTTCGACCCGGCTGGCCTCGGCGTGACGGGCGACATTAGTCAGGGCCTCCTGGGCTATGCGGAACAAGGCGATGGTCAGATCTTTGTCCAGGATGTCCTCATCGCTGTCCGAGACGAAGACGGATTTCAGCCCCGTAAGTTCCCCGAACCGCTTCACCTGCCAGTCCAGGGCGGCCGAGAGCCCGAGATCGTCCAGCACGCCCGGCCTCAGCTGCGTCGAGATCTCGCGCACCGACTGGATGGTCGCATCCACGAGGCCGGACATGGATCCTATCCTCTCCACAAGTTCGTCATCGCCAGCCAGCCTTCTTCCCAGAAGAGAGAGGTTGATCTTCAATCCGGTCAAGGCCTGTCCAAGGGTATCGTGTACCTCGCGGGCGACGTGGCGCCTCTCCTCCTCGCGCACCGATTCCACATGCGCGGAGAGCGCACGCAGTTGGTCGGCGGTTGTCCGCAGCTCTTCCTGGTTTCTCCTGCGTTGCGAGACCTCCTCCTGGAGCTGCCGGTTGATCCTCTCCAGTTCCAGGGTGCGCTCCCTCACCAGCTCCTCGAGGTGCTCGCGGTATCTATCCAGTTCGCCTTCCGACCACATGCGCAGCACGGCCATGGCATAGAGGTCCGCCAGCCTGTTCAACAGCGTGATGTCCCTCTCGTCGTAGTCGCGGCTGGAATTCGCGAGCGCTATCTGTCCCACCAGGGCTCCTCCCAGCAAAGCGGGTACCGCCACGAAACGCTCTATCGGTATATGGCCATCCGGCACTCCCGTAGACCTGGGGTCCTCGCGGGGCCCGTTGGTCAGCAGGGGCTTCTTGTTCTCCAGGACCCATCCCCACAGGCCTTTGAACTCCTTGAACACCACGCTCTTGCCAGCGATCCCGCACTCCTCCCATATATCCCTGGTAAGGGTGGGCGAAACCAGGAAACCGGTGTCGTTCTCGATGTACCCGACAAAGCCGAAGGGGCTGGCGGTGAGCCGCTTGGCATTCTCCAGTACGATGTAGGATATGTCGTCGATGGAGGCCTGCGCGAGCAGCGTGGCGGAAAGTTCCGCCACCGCCTGGTTCACCTCCAGCTCGAACGCCAGCATCTCCTCCATACGCACCCGCCTGGTGATATCCCTGGTGATGCTCCCCACCATCATGCCCTCGCTGGAGCGGATGGGAAAGGTCACGGCCTGTACGATTCGACGCTCACCGTCCGGGGACTGTATTTCCCTCTCGCTGGTCTCGCCGAACCAGGAAGCGTAGCCCCTTTCCAGGGAAGCGAGGATGGATCCCTTGAGCCTCTCGTAATACTCGGGCGTTTTCTGCTCCGGCAATGCCCCCCGGTACTGTACTTCCCAGAGGGGTTTTCCGACCGCTTCATCTCGCCCCAGGCCTACGATAGTCTCCTGGGCGCTGTTCCACTCGATGATAACGCCGTCCTTGTCTACCAGCACGATGCCGTCACCGGATTGCTCGACGATGCTGCGGAATTTCTCCTCGCTTTCCCGCAGGGCTTCCTCCATACTCTTGCGGCCGGTGATGTCGCGGGAGTTGACGACACTGCCGATCACCCCGCCGCCGACCACCAGGGGTACGGCGACCGAACTGTAATAGATATCGGTGCCGTCCGGCCGGTGAAACACCGTCTCGTATTCCTGCCGATCCGCGTTCCGGATGACCTCGTCCAGGCGGGCTCTGACGTGGCCCTGGTCCTCACTGTCGACCAGTTCGTACAAGGGCGTCCCGACGATGGAGTCGGGGTCCAGCCCCTGTTCCGTCCGGTTGATGAAGCGGATGCGGTGCTCCCTGTCCAGCATCATGATGAAGTCCCCGGACGCATCCGCCATGGTACGCAGCCGCTCCTCGCTCTCCCTGGTATCCTCCTCGGCCCGTTTGCGCTCGCTGATGTCCTGGATCACGTGGACCCCGAATTCCATCTCCCCCCGTTCGTCGAACACCGGGGAGAACGATATCCAGAGGTGTTTATCGAGGACGGGTTCATACACGTCTTTGCGGACCCGATTCTCGCAGGCCATCGCCTCCCCGCACACGCAGAAGCCAGGTGGCTCGTCCAGGCCGTGGATGAGCTCGTAACACCTGCGGCCGGTGAAGTCCTCCCGCCTGCCCAGCAGCTCGCAAAGGGCGTCGTTGTGCTGCAGTATGCGCATTTCGCCGTCCAGGACCAGCATGGCGTCGCCGATGGCATCGAACGACTTCTGCCACCGCTCCCGCGACGCGGCCAAGGCTCTTTCCGCCTGTTTGCGTTCGCTTATATCCCTTGAGTAGACGGCGAGCATCCCCACTCCCCCCTCTTCATCGAATACGGGGTAGTAGGTTTCCTCGTACCACCTGCCCTCCAGTTCCTCCTCTCTGCGCACGGTGACGTTCTCGCCGATCATCTCCTCGACGACGGCCTGCATCTTCCCGTAGACACCGGACGGCATCAACCCGGCGAGCTCGGCCCCGACCAGTTCCTCCACGCTTCCCCCCAGGTTGCGGGCGGCCACGGCGTTTATCGCCAGGATCCTGCCGTCCAGGTCCTGCAGGATAAGGGAATCGGCCGTCGCGTCGAGGATGGCCCTCTCCCTCCTCTCCTTCTCGTTCAGCTTCCTGAACAGGATCTCGTACGGCTCCTCCAGGCCGGTTTCCACGATCGCCCTGTAGATGAGGTAGAAGGACACGATCTTGAAGTAATGGCCGAGGAGGTTGAAGAACGCGTACGGGTCCTGGTAAAGAGTGAAACACAGCTCGGAGACTATGGTCAGCGCGATGGAGGCGACCACCAGCCGGAATACCCTGGCATCGAACTCACCGCGTTTGCGGAAGAGCTCGCCTATGGCCAGGGCAAGTATGAAGGATATGACGTACTCGCTTATCCTTTTGAAGAGGGTCAACCCCACGCCCTCGACGAAACATGTAGGAAATATATCCCAGTAAAGGATGCTCAGCAACAGGAGGGTGACGACGGCCGCGTAGACGGCGACGTCCAGGCGCGGCCTCAGCCTGCGGGTTATGAAGAGGGGGGCCAGCAGCAGGGAGAAAGCCTCCAGGTAACGTGCCGCTATCCACAGCTGCGTCGCCAGATTGGCACCGTAGCCTTCAAAAACGCCCATCCCGGAGTAGGCGAACATGTGGACGAGGTCCAGGATGCCGACGAACAGGTAGGCTATGCCCAGGAACAACAGGTAATCGTTTTCCATGTAACGCCGGGTATGCCATGCCAGGATGAATATGGTAAACGCCACGAGGGAGCTGAAAATCTCGGCGATACCGTGGAAGAGAAGGTAATTGTATCGGCTGATGACGAAAAGGGCGGCGAAGACGGCCGCGCCTATCGCCAGCTGCCAGTAGATGGCGATGTCTCTTCTCTCCGCCGCCGGCTGCTTCTCCATTCCCGCTCCTGCCCCCGCTCCGCTTCTTCCCTAATATATTAAGTTATAACCTCGTCAAAGGCGTAGCGCATGGTCGTCCCGGGAACCGGGGTCGGTCCCTCATGAGGCAGTTAAAGAAGCAGAGGACCAGGTGTGTCAGTCTGGGAGGGACGGCAAGACCGCGCCCGGGCACAGCCCGTACAGCAACCACTGCCCCGGGTGTAATGCGTTCGGGCGAGTCGCCCATCTGTTCTCCCACCAAGCCGAGAACTATGGGGTATCGGGCGTATGTTGTGTCTTAAAGCGGGTATCCGACTCCAGGCGTCACCTATACGAACCCACCAACCCGGGGTGTAATGCGTTCGGGCGAGTCGCCCATCTGTTCTCCCACCAAGCCGAGAACTA
>QZKE01000061.1 GCA_003598015.1 Actinomycetota bacterium
AGGCTATTGCGAGGAGCGAAGCCGACGCGGCAATCTCGTTTGACCTCAGGCGATGCGGAGAATGCACGGGTCGCGAAGCGAAAAGGCTATTGCGAGGAGGCGAAGCCGACGCGGCAATCTCGTTTGACCTCAGGCGATGCGGAGAATGCACGGGTCGCGAAGCGAAAAGGCTATTGCGAGGAGCGAAGCGACGTGGCAATCTCGTTTGACCTCAGGCGCAGCGGGATATATAGGGATCGCCGTTCCGGCCGGGGGATGTCATACGGGGAGGGGATATCCTGACACTCCCATGCGGTAGAATCTGCATGGTGGGTATGGGCTGCGTAATCCCGGGCGAGGTCTGGCATGCCCGGTTTCGCGCGGGCGATGCCTCATCGCGTGGTGAAGGGATATCCAGGAACTGAAAAGGGCGGGCGGCGGCGTGTTCGATGATGCGCCGGCGGCGGAAAGATGTGAGAGGTGATCATCGATGTATATCCTGGCGATTAACGGCAGCCCCGATCGCAAAGGCAATACGGCCATCCTGCTGCAGGCCGTTGTGGATGCTGCCGGGCAGGAGGGGGTTGAAGGCAGGCTCGTCCACGTCATGGACGCGGTCAAGGGGCAGAAGATGCCGTTTTGCGTGGCCTGTTCCAGCCCCTGCAAGGAGGCTTGCCACGAGAAGGACGCGGGATTGAGGGAGATGTGCGACGCCCTCGAAGGGGCGGCGGCGGTGGTGCTGGGCAGCCCGGTCTATTTCGGCACCGTGTCGGCGCAGCTCAAGGCCTTATGGGATAAGACCCGCGCCATCCGTACCCGCAAGTCGCTGGTGGCAAAGCCGGCGGCGGCGGTGAGCGTGGGGGCGGCGCGTTTCGGCGGCCAGGAGACCACCCTAAAAGCCCTGCATGACATGCTCCTTGTGCAGGGAATGAGTATCGTCGGCGAGGGGGCGGACGACGCGGACGCCGGACACCAGGGGGTATGCGCCCAGAAACCGGCTCAAGACGATTCCTACGCCCTGGAAAGGGCGGGTATCCTCGGGAGGCGCCTGGCACGGGAGGTGAAGAAGGCCGCTTCATGAGTGCAAGGGAAGACATAGAGCGACTGGAGGACGAGTGGCTCGTCCCCTATGCCGTGCGCAGCCGGGACAGTCGCGGACGGGAGAGGGAGGAGCCCTCCGACCCGCTGCGCACCTGCTTCATGCGAGACCGCGACCGCATCATCCACTGTAAATCCTTCCGCCGCCTCAAGCATAAGACACAGGTGTTCCTCGCTCCCGAGGGGGATCACTACCGCACCCGGCTCACCCATACCCTGGAAGTGAGCCAGATATCCCGCACCATCGCCCGGGCCCTGCACCTGAACGAGGACCTCACAGAGGCCATCGCCCTGGGGCATGACCTGGGGCATACACCCTTCGGTCACATGGGTGAGGAGGCGCTACAGGGACTAACCCCCACCCCCTTTCACCATAACGAACAGAGCCTGCGAGTGGTAGAAAGACTTGAGTACGGGGGCAAGGGGTTGAACCTGACCTGGGAAGTACGGGACGGCATCCGCAATCACACCGGAAAAACTCTGCCCGCCACGCTGGAAGGCAGGATAGTACACATAGCGGACCGCGTGGCATACGTGAACCACGATATCGACGACGCCATTCGCGCGGGCATACTCGAGGAATCGGATCTCCCCCCATCCACCCTGCAGATACTGGGACGCCACCACAGCCAGCGCATAAACAGCCTGGTCAACGACATAGTAAATGAGAGCCGGGACGCTGATGATATACTCCTCAGCCCGGAGGTGGAAGCCGCCCTGGACGAGCTGCGCACCTTCCTTTTCGACCGCGTGTATATAGGCTCCGTGGCTAAGGTCGAGGAGGGCAAAGCCATCAAGGTGCTGCGCAACCTGTTCGCTTTCTACCTGGAGCACCCCGAGGAGATGCCCGGGGAGTTCCAGGGCGGAGACGAAGAGATCAGCATTCGGGTCTGCGACTACGTGGCGGGGATGTCCGACCGTTACGCGATAAGAAAGCATAACGACCATTTCGTCCCCCATGTTTGGGTGGGCGAGCTTTAAGGAAGGGCGATGGCCAGGGGCAGGATCAGGGACGAGGATATCGACAGGCTGCGCGAGCAGGTCAGCATCATAGATGTGATATCGGACTACGTGCAGTTGAAGAAGGCCGGCCGCTATTTCAAGGGGCTGTGTCCTTTCCACGACGAGAAAACCCCCTCCTTCATGGTGGACCCCTCCAAACAGCTCTACCACTGCTTCGGATGCGGAGAGGGCGGAAACGTCTTCACCTTCCTCAAGAAGAAAGAAGGCCTGGATTTCCGTGACGCCGTGGAGAGGCTTGCTTCCCGTATCGGTTTCACGCTGCATTACGAGGGGGTTACCAAGGAGACCGGTGAGGCGGAGGGCAGGCGCGGCAGGCTCTTCCGCCTCAACCAGTGGGCTGCGGAAATATACCAGGACTTGCTCGTATCCCACGAGGCCGGAAACCCCGCCCGCGACTACCTGGCGTCCCGCGGCATCGACTCTGAGACCGCACAGACATTCCACCTCGGTTACGCCCCGGGCAGTTGGGATTTCCTCTACCGCCAGGCTACACGCAAGGGTTTCACTCCGCAGGATTTCACGGCGGTCGGGTTGGGATTGAAGGGCGAGCGGGGCATCTACGATCGCTTCCGCGGGCGTCTTATCTTTCCCATACAGGACCTGCAGGACAGGATCATCGCCTTCGGGGGAAGAGTGATCGGGGAAGGTCAGCCCAAGTACCTGAACTCCCCCGAAACCCCAATCTATATCAAGAGCAGGCATCTCTATGCCTTGAACCTGGCGAGGCGTGAGATCGTACGCCAGGGATTCGCGGTGTTGGTGGAGGGATATACTGACGTCATAGGCCTGTGGCGGGCGGGCATACGCAACGCGGCGGCCACCCTGGGCACGGCACTGGGAGAGGAGCATCTCAAGCTTCTGTCCCGTCTCACGGAACGCGTCATCCTGGCATTCGACGCCGACGCCGCTGGTGTAAACGCCAGCGAGAGAGGGTTGGAATTTTACGGTGATTTCGATCTGGATATGAGGGTGATGGTGCTCTCCGAGGGTATGGACCCGGCGGATTTCGTCTCCGAGCGCGGGCCTGATGAGTTCATGTTGCAGGTGGAGCAAAGCGTGCCCCTGGTGGATTTCTGCCTGGATAAGGTGCTGGAAGGACATGATCCGGCGGACACCAACTCGCGGCTGCGAGGGGTGCGCAAGGCGGTACACCTGGTAGGAAGCCTGGGGCGTGATTTCGACAGCGAGCGTCATATCAAGGAGATAGCCGATTGGGCCGGCTCGGGGTATCAGGCGGTATACGATCTATACCTCCGTGACCGGGGAAGCGCCGCCGCGGGGGGGAGCGCGCCGGAGACCTCCATTGCCCTTCCACCCCAGGTCAGGGCGGAACGGGAACTTTTACGCCTCATCATGCATCATCCATATCTGCTGGAGAGAGCGCGGGATGACCTTGATACGGGGTTGTTTGAGGACCCCGGGTACCGTATAATCCTTCAAGCCCTTGCAGGCAGGTCGGGTGAGGCTGGAAACGGGGCATCGGGATACGAGAGGCTTACCTCCGAACTCATCGAAGATCTGGAGGCCGAACAGGTCAGGAACACGGCCACGGCGTTACTTTTTGATAAAAGTGGGAATGTTGATAACATAGGCTACGACGACGCTATAGTGATATACGGGGACCTGCTGGTTTCGCTGAAGGAATTCTATTTCGAGCGTCAAATAAGGAGATTGAAAAAAGAGTTGGAGAACCACGCATCGGCTCCCCAGAGAGATCACGGCCGTGAGCAGGTACTAAGCGAGGAGATCTACGCTCTCGAACGCCTGAAACGAGAGTTGAGGTAGGGCGCTAAAGGGAATAAGACGTTCGCTCGATTATCCATTAGGAAATCCTCTTTCAGGTGGTCATTAGTGGAAGAATGGAAAGATCTCGACTACGAAGAGATAAAAGAACTGCTCTCAAAGGGACAGGGTAGAGGTGTCCTTACTCAGGAGGAGATAGGCGAGTCGTTACAGGCTTTGCACCTTAGCCCGGAGCAGATGGATCATTTCTACTCGCTCCTGGAGGAGCTGAACGTGGAAGTGATGGATGGACCATCCGCGGAAAACCTGCGCGAGATGGAGGAGGAGGAAGAGGAAGAAGAGGCCGAGGAGGCCTATGAAGAGAAGGAAGAGAGCCTGGATAAAGACATGGAACTAGCGGGGAAGACTCCCACCAACGACCCGGTCCGTATGTACCTGAAGGAGATCGGAAAGGTACCGCTGCTCACTGCCAGCGAGGAGGTGGACCTGGCCAAGAAGATAGAGGCCGGCGAGGAGGCCTCCGCGAAGCTGCGCGATAAAGGCGATAAACTGTCCCGCGAGGAACTGCGCATGCTACGGCGCCAGGAGCGTACCGGCCAGGAGGCGAAGAGAAAGCTGGTGGAGGCGAACTTGAGGCTGGTGGTCTCCATCGCCAAACGCTACGTGGGCAGGGGCATGCTCTTCCTGGATCTTATCCAGGAGGGTAACCTGGGGCTCATCCGCGCCGTGGAGAAGTTCGACTTCCGCAAGGGATACAAGTTCTCCACCTACGCCACCTGGTGGATCAGGCAGGCCATCACCCGTGCCATAGCCGACCAGGCACGCACCATCCGCATCCCCGTGCACATGGTAGAGACTATCAACAAGCTCATCCGGGTACAGCGATCTCTGTTGCAGGAACTGGGCAGGGAGCCCACACCCGAGGAGATCGCGGAGCAGATGGAGCTGACTCCCGAGAAGGTGCGTGAGATCATCAAGGTATCCCAGGAGCCGGTATCCCTCGAGACCCCCATCGGCGAGGAGGAGGATTCCCACCTGGGCGACTTCATCGAGGACTCGGATGCCGTAGTGCCCATCGATGCCGCCTCCTTCATCCTCCTGCAGGAGCAGCTCGAAGACGTGCTCAACTCCTTGAACGAGAGGGAGAAGGAGGTCATCCGCCTGCGCTTCGGCCTGACCGACGGCCATCCGCGTACCCTCGAGGAGGTAGGCAGGGAGTTCGGCGTCACCAGGGAGCGCATCCGCCAGATCGAGTCCAAGACCCTGGCCAAACTGCGCCACCCCACCCGCTCCGCCAAGCTCAGGGACTACCTGGAGTAGGGGTATTTCCCGGGACCGGGGGTAGCGGTCCTCGCTCCGCACTCGCAGTGCGGCATATCCGCAGCGCAGCCCTTCTCTCGAGTATACTGCTCGCCGATGTCGCTCCGGACCGCCCCCGGATCCCGGGAAGCGGTTTTTGTATAGGCTATGCCCGGGCGCGGATTTTATATCACTTACCGCGGGATACACCCGGTCCTCTTCTTTTGCTGCTTCTTTTGCGGCCGCGGGATACACCCGGTCCTCTTCTTTAACTGCTTCTTTAGCAGCCGCGGGATACACCCGGTCCTCTTCTTCTGCTGCTTCTTGTGCGCGCTCGCTGCGACATTTGCGATCAACTGAAATGGGATTGTCACATCGGGATTGCCACGTCGCTTCGCTCCTCGCAACACGGTTTTCCGCTGCGCGGAAAACCTGGTTCCCCGGGCTGGTGGCAGCTCAGATGGAAACTCAGACCAACCCCTGGTTCCCGGGAAGGGCGGGCAACACACTGGCGTGACTGTTTCTCCTTAATGGCTCTTGCGCGTCTATTTCCTGGTGTATTGGACCATGGTAAGGTCGTCGACGATAGCCGCTACCTCGTCCATGGAAATGATCACGCTCAACACGGCAAGCGACCCGTCCTTGAAGGTGAGCTCAACCCACCAATAACCCTCCTGGTCCTCGGTGAATTCGTAGGTGCCCTCCGTCACTTCCCAGGCGTCGGTCTTGAAGGTGCCATCGGCCATGAGTACGATGGAAGTGCCTTCCGCGGACTCGTAGGTGCCGACCGCCAAAAGTTCCTCTGAGTTTTCCTCGCCATTTGCAGTCCTGTTCAGGGGCTGCTCATCTTTATTGCCGTCACTACCTCCTGAATCGCCGCATCCTATGGCGGCTACCATCACCGAGACTATGAGAAGGGCGAGCACGGCCGTTACCAACGCTTTTTTCAATTGTGGACCTCCTCTCAGCGTTGCAACCGGTATGTCTTCATCCCTTTTCATCGGAACCCCGCTGGAGCGCCTTTAACCGACAGGCATAAGGGTCCAGGGCCGACCCCCGTACCTGTGTCGCCTCCGGCTCCTCGTGATGTCGGTATTCGCAATCGTTATCTTACGATTGCGAATACCGACACCTGTGGTGGGGCGTAATTCGAGACGAAGAGCCTCTCGCCCCGGGCGTCCACGGTCATGCCGATAGGATCGGGAGTGGGATAGGTGAAGGCCTGTTTGCGGGCGGCTATGTCCACGCAACTTATGGTGCTGTCGTCGTAGTTGCACACGAAGAGGTAGGCGCCGTCGGGCGTAATGGCGATGGTGCGCGCCTTGTCCCCCACCTTAACGGTGGCCAGGACCGTTCCCGCGATACGGTCCACGAAGGTGATGGTGCCGGGGATGTTGTTGCTGACGTAGATGGTGTTCCCGTCGGGGGACAGCACCGCGTGGCGGGGGTTTTCCCCGCAGTATATCTGCCGTGCGACCACATGGCCGGCCGCCACGTCCACCTCGGCCAGGGTGTTGCCCCCCATAACGCACACGTAGGCCTTGTCACCTTGCGGGGAGAAGACAATGCCGCGCGGGGTGCCGTACATGGGAATATCCTTGACCCGGGCGCGCGCCTCGGCGTCGATGACCGTCACCGTGTTGGAGTTCCAGTTGGCGACGTATACCCATCTGCCGTCGGGGCTCACGGCGATCTCCTTGGGAATACTGCCCGTGGGCACCTCACCCGTGATGGCGCCCGCTTCTGTGTCCACGATCACCACCTTGGACGAGTTGTACAGGGACACCCAGGCGTAGTGGCCATCCGGTGAGAAATCCGTCTCCACCGGCTCATCCGGCAAGGGAATGGCTTTGAGCACTTCGTAGGTGGTCGCGTCGAAGATGAAGTTCTTATGGGCGTAGAGATCGTTCACGAAGATACGGTCACCGCCCGGCATGAGCTCCACCGATTTCGGGCCCGACTCGACGTAGAGGGTATTGATGGGGCGCAACGCCGTTACGGCACCCGTAACGTAGTCCGGCTCCTCCTCCTCGGGCGCGATCTCCTCCTGGGCCGGGGTAGTACCCTCGGCCTGCTGCTCATCGCCGCTCACAACGGTGCCCTGAGAGGCGCCGCAGCCCGCCACAAGCGGCATGGACAGCAGTAGAACCAGGGCGGCATACGTAACCGCTCTTCGAATCGTTCCCTCCCGGGACGCCCGGTTTTTTTTCAGCATCGCACCGCACTTTCGGGTCTGGATCTCCGTTCGACGATTATTTCGCGCGTACATCGCATACCACCTGCTAGGGTTTTTCACGACTGCCCGTAATACTCGGATGGATGCAGCGGCGTTTCCGTTCCATCCCCGAGCACGCAAGTGTCACGCGATGCATCGCCACCTGAGCGTATACCCGGAAGGCCGAGCGAGCCATCGTGTACGCCTGGCCCTGCATGTCGATTGAACGGCCGACCCCAACTGTTCATACGCGCAGCCAGCCGGGGACGAAGAGGAAGGAGTAACGCATGGCGAACCAGGCGTAGAGGGGATAGAGCTCGAGGCCCACGCGGCTCGCGGCCATGAGCCCGTAAGGATGCGTGAGCTCGATGAACAGCCGGTTCAAATAGCTGAGCTTCCATAGCAGGTTTATCTTCCTGAACTCCTTCAATGCTTCCTCGGGCCGGCTCATGGCCATGGCGGCTATCTTCCCCGTGACCAGGGCTCCGTGTACCCCGAAGAGCAGAACGGGGTCCTGCGCTCCCGCCAGGGTCCCCGCCAGGATGAACTTCTCGTGGAAGAGCCGGGGATTATTGATGGACCCCATGGGAAGGACTCCCACATCCAGGTCATGCCACTCCGGGAACTCGATGCCCTCGTCCTTCGCGAGCTGGGCGGGGAACCATGCCTTGGCCGCTTCGGAGAGAGGCTTCTTGCGCTGAAAGAGCAGCGCGCCCGCCAGTCCGTGGATGGTGGAGAAGAAGGCATAGTCCTGGGTATGGCGGTCCATATACAGGATGACGCTGGGGCCGTCGTAGTCGTCGGCCACCATGCCCTGCCCGAATAGCCCTTCCACGTGCACGTAGGGGATGCCTAAAGCCTTGTAGGCGTCCTCGAAGAGGCCGGCGGCGATGATGCTGCGGGGAGGTAGGTCCGCGAAGTCCTTGTGTGTCTTCAAGGGGTGGTTGAACTCGAACTCCACACCCTCGTCCACGGCGATGCGATAGAGGAACATGTCCAGGGAGTCCTTGCGCGAGCCGCGCTCGACCAGCACCGCTGGCACGTTCTTGGGGAAGCAGGTGTCGAAGCGTTTGCCGAAACTGTAGATGCGGGTACTCGCAAGGGGAGCACAGGCCGGGGAGACATCTATGCCGATATAACGGGACAGCTTGGCGACTTCCATGGGAGTGCCGTCGGCCATTACATAGGTGAGTTCACCTGTGGACATATCGCGCGCCGGACCGCCTACCCCGTCGCGCCTCTCCAGCACCCTCACCTCGTGGCCCTCGCGCCTGAGGTTGATGGCGGCACAGAGCCCCGCGAGGCCCGCACCAACGACTATCTTTTCGCCCATGCCTCCCCCTTTTTCAGGAACCCCTCCCAGGACGAAAGAGCAATGGAGCGGTGTCCGGGTAATCCCGGTGGAAGATGGCGAAAGACCTCCGGCAGGAAGCCTTTCCCCGCTCTCCCCGGGGCGTGACCCGAGCCCCCGGTGCGTTGGATAGTATAATAGCAGAAAAGGGACCCCGGAAAGCGCCTCTCCGTCTATTTCAGGTAGAAGGGGATAAAAACGGCGTTGGCGGATATGGTAGCGATTACGGCGATCAGAAAGACGAGAGAATAGACGGCTATGCCCCCCCAGCCGAGGATGATTCCCGCCCTGGCTAGCCCTTCGCCGGTCTGCCAGCCCCCGCTCGCCGCGATCTCGCGCCTCGCCTGATATGCGAGGATAAGGCCGATGATGGAGCAGACGATAGGGCATGACACTAGACCGAAGATACCCAGAACCAGGGAAGCGATGGCCTTGCCGTTGCTGTTGACGGCGGCGACTTGAACGGGTGGGAACTGCTGGTAATACCCAACGTTGTAGCCAGCTCCAGCCGCGCCCGTTTCACCTGGATATGGAGGGTGCGCACCGGGAGGCGGGCTGATGGCGGATCCGGCTTCGCCCGCCGGTACGATCATGAAACCGCAGTTATCGCAGAAATAGGCTTCATCGGGATTAACCGCGTGGCAGTAGGCGCATTCCCTCACTTTCCACCCTCACTACTTGTAGCCGTGGATCTCCTGCCCCGCCCCTTGCATTATATCCCAGTTCCATCGCGCGAGCCCTCACGTATTTGAACATTGCAGGGAATCCATGGTAACCGCCACCATGGCTGCATGAGATCGCATGGTTTTCGGGGGAGGCAAGGAGCAGCGCCCCCGGGAGAACCGGCCTCTCTCAACCGCGGCTAGAGCAACGCGAGGAACGCCGGCAGGCTCGCGTTGGTCGCGGCGACGATGGCTATGATCGCCCAGATCGTGCCGAAGATGACGGCTATGGCCAGCCCTATCCAACCCAGTATTATACCTGCCGTCGCGTTGGAGTCCCCGGTCATCCTGCCGCCGCTCGCCGCGATCTCGTTCCTGGCGGAATAGCCCAGCACTATGGCGATGACCGAGCAGATGATGGGGCAGACGAACAGGCCGACGATCCCCAACACCAGGGAGGCGGTCGCTTTGCTGTTGTTCACCTGGGCTATCATCGGGTAGGGGGCGGGGCCGTAAGGAGCCCCGGGCGGAGGAGCCTGGGGAGGGTATGCAACCGGCGGCTGCCCGTACGGTGGAGGTGGCGGGGCCGCCCCTCCTGCCTGCAGACCCATGCCGGCAGCCGGTGGCGGTGGCGGTGGTGGTGTCTCCGGAGCAGCCTCCTCTGTAGTGAACGCGCTTCCGCATTCGGCACAGAACGTCGCATCATCAGCGTTTTGCGCCCCGCATCTCGCACAGTTCTTCATCCCTCATCCCCTTTCCCGCGGCACATCCCGGAATCGTCCTCGTGTATTCAAGTATACTCCAACCAGCAGACCTTATCCCGCTCGCATGCCTGCGTGAGGATAAAAGCGCGATTCAATACGATGCGGCCAGGCAACCGTTGTCCACCAGCCAAGCGTAGGCGGACAGCGCCGCCTTTGCCCCTTCACCCGCCGCGATGATTATCTGTTTCTCTATCACGTTGGTGGCGTCCCCGGCGGCGAATACCCCCGGGAAGCTGGTGCGGTTGTTGGAATCGATGACGATCTCCCCCAGCTCGTTCAACTCGATATCGGGAGGGAGGAAATCGGTGCTGGGGACACTCCCGATCTCGATGAACACCCCGGAGACCTCGAAGGATCCAGGCTTCTCTTCGCGCTCGATATCTATGGCCTGAACGAATCTCTCACCGCGTATGGCCGTCACCCGCGTGGATGTATGGACCTCGATCTTGTCCGCTGCCAGTACCTGGTTGCGGCGGATCTCGTCTCCTCCCAGGCATTCCTCGATGACTATGAGATAGATCTTCTCGGCGATCTGGTTGAGCTGGAGCGCGGCGTCCAGGGCCGCGTTGCCCCCGCCGATAACCGCCACCTTCTTGCCGCGGAAGAGGGGGCCGTCGCAGGTGGAGCAGTAGGCCACGCCGCGGCCGCGGTAGGTATCCTCCCCGGGTACGCCCAGCAAGCGGGGTACCTTGCCCGAGGCCACGATGACCGCTCGCGCCTCCAGCGCGCCGTCCTTGTCGGTGGCGATGGCGAAGCCATCCGCTCGTTGCACGAGAGAGGTCACCTTTCGCCCTTCCCGGAGCTCCACCGAGAAGTTGTCCAGGTGTTCCCGGAAGCGTTCTACCAGCTCCACGCCTGTGATGAGCTGATAACCCAGGTAGTTCTCGACCTCCCAGGACCAGGTAGCCTGCCCGCCTACATTGGCCGAGACCACCAGCGTGTTCAACATCTTGCGCGCGCAATATACCCCGGCCGACAGGCCCGCGGGACCAGCTCCGATGATGACCACGTCGTGCATGTTTCCTCCCATGCCGCGTTATAGCGTCGCTGCCTGCCTGCCGGAGCGGTACTCATCCAACAACTCACGGAAGGCATCTCCCTCCAGCGTCTCTTTCTCCAGGAGCACCTCGGCTATGCCCTGCAGCGCCGCGGTGTTTTCGCTGAGGATGTCCTTGACCCTGTCGTAATTGTCGGTGATGATCTTCTTTACTTCCTGGTCTATGAGTTGGGCGGTGGCCTCACTGTAGTTGGCTTCCTTGCCGTATGCATACTCGCCCATGAGCAGGCGGGCACCCCTCTCCAGCCCCAGGGTCATGGGCCCTACCCGTTCGCTCATACCGTAATCCTCCACCATCTTGCGCGCTAGTATGGTGGATTTTTCCAGGTCGTTCTGGGCGCCGGTGGAGATCTGTTTGAAGACGATCTCCTCTGCCACGCGCCCTCCGAGGAGCACGGCCAAACGGTCCTCCAGTTCCGGTCTCGTCATGATATAGCGGTCCTCCTCCGGGAGTTGCATGGTCATGCCCAGGCTTCCGATGCCGCGCGGGATGACGGTGATACGGTGCACCGGATCCGCGTGCTCCAGGAGGGATGCGGCCAGGGCGTGGCCCACTTCGTGGAAGGCTACCACCCGCCGTTCCTTATCGCTCATCACCCGGCTCTTGAGCTCCAGCCCCCCTATGACCCTGTCGATAGCCTGCTCGAAATCCTCCTCGAACACCTGCTTCTTGTTCTTGCGCGCGGCGAGCAGGGCGGCTTCGTTCACCACGTTGGCCAGCTCAGCGCCCGCGAATCCCGGAGTGCGGGCGGCGATCTTCCTGAGGTTGACGTCGCCGGCCAGCTTGACCCGGCGGGCGTGCACCTTGAGGATCTCCTCGCGGCCCTTGATGTCAGGACGGTCCACCATGATCTGGCGGTCGAAACGCCCCGGCCTGAGAATGGCGCTGTCCAGGACCTCGGGACGGTTGGTGGCGGCCAGGATGATCACCCCGGTCTGGGGGTCGAAGCCATCCATCTCGGAAAGCAGCTGGTTCAAGGTCTGTTCCCGCTCCTCCGTACCCCCGCTGGCCATGATGCCGCCGCGTACCTTGCCGATGGATTCTATCTCGTCGATGAATACGATGCAGGGAGCCTTGGCCTTTGCCTGCTCGAACAGGTCCCGCACACGCGCCGCGCCCACGCCCACGAACATCTCCATGAACTGGGAGCCGCTGATGGAGAAGAAAGGCACGTCGGCCTCTCCCGCGACGGCGCGGGCCATGAGGGTCTTGCCCGTCCCCGGTGCGCCCACAAGCAGCACTCCCTTGGGTATGAGGGCGCCGATGCTTCTGTATTTCTGCGGGTTGCGCAGGAAGTCGATGATCTCCCGCAGCTCTTCCTTGGCCTCGTCCAGTCCGGCAACGTCATCGAAGGTGACGCGTTCGATGCTGCGGTCGTACAGTTTCACCTTGGATTGCCCGAAGGACATGGGGCTGGCTCCCCCGATGCGCCGGGAGAGGCGGCGGAAGACGAAGAACCAGATGAACACGATTAGTCCGAGCGGCAGCATCCAGGTCAGTAGGAAGTCCCGCCAAAAGGTGTTCTCCACCCTCCCCGAGAATTCTACGCCCTTCTCCTGCAGCAGGCTTATGAGTTCCTGGTCATCGGTATTGGGAATACGGCTGGTGACGAAGTTGCTCTCGCCATCCGCGGTCACGGACGTTCCCTCGATCCTGGTGTCGGTGACCGTTGCCTTGGTCACTTCACCCGCCTCCAGGCGCGCCAGGAAATCGCTGTAGCTTATCTCCGTAGCCTGGAATGGGTTTGCGAACTGTATACTCAGGATGATGGCCAGCGCGATGAGGCCGTATACGACATACAGCCAGACCCGTTTCTTCTTAGTCTCTTCCATATTGCCATTATACCCGAGAGCAGCTCTCGTGCTTTTCTATGAGGGGGTTCATGCCGGGAGGCAGGACGGCTCTCCTTCTACCTCTATAATGGTACCCTCGATGCCCACTTTGATGGCCGCAAAAGGTATGTCCTTACCGGAGTCCGAGATGGCCTGCCTGGCCAGGTTCACCAGCCCGAAGCAGCAGGGGACCTCCATGAAGGCTACCGTCATGGACTGGATGTCGTTATCGCGCAGGATAGCGGCGAGCTTGTCACGGTAGGCGGCAGCGTCATCCAGTTTGGGGCACCCGATCAGCAGGATCCTCCCGTCCAGGAGAAGGCGGTGGAGAGCGGCCAGGGCGAAGCCCGTGCAGTCGGCGGCAAGGAGAAGCCTGGCGCCCCGCAGGTAGGGGGCATGCACGGGAACGAGATGCAACTGCACCGGCCAGTTGCGCAGGCGGGAATGCACGTGCTCGGCCGTACCGGAGCCCTCACCGGCCGGGGTACTCGCGCCGACCCGCAATTCACGTGCCATGGAGCCGGGACAGCCGCAAGCGATGGTCTTTTCGCCGGCGCCGCTGTGGACGTGGTCCCCTCCGGGATGCACGGAGGATGCCGCGGCGATACGGCGCTCCACGGCCTTCTCGTCGAAGGCGCGGGCTTCCCTCTCCACGATGGTGATGGCATCCTGGGGGCATTCGCCGATGCAGGCCCCCAGGCCGTCGCAGTAGGAATCGCTCATCAGCCTTGCCTTGCCCTCGATCACCTGGATGGCTCCCTCGGCGCAGGCTGCCGCGCAGAGGCCGCAGCCATCACATCGTTCCTCATCTATCTCGATTATCTTTCTGATCATTTCCGCCATCGCCTCCCAGGGTATCCTTGACCATCTCCACCGTTGTGTGCTGGAGGTAATCCTTGAACTGGCCATTGACCTTGTCGATGAGGTCGTCGAAAACGCAGCTCTTCCCTCCGCATATATGCGTACCGATAAGGCACCTGCCGAGCTTCAGTGGCCCCTCCACGCTCTCGTAGATGTCCAGCAAGGTGATGGATGCGGCCGGCATGCCCAGGGAGAAGCCCCCTCCCGGGCCCCGGGAGGATGTGAGTATCCCGGACTTCGTGAGCCGCTGCAGTACCTTGGAGAGATGGGCTTCCGAAACGCCTAGTCGGGTTGCTATTCTGTGCGCCGTGACCGGTCCTGCCTTGCCATGCGACGCCACCATCGCGGCGGCGTGCAGGGCCAGGGAGTAGGCCTCGGATATGTTCAGAACAGTCTTCATCTCGACCTCCCTCGTTAAACAAGTATACTAGTACCTTAATACCATTTTTCTGAAAGGTCAAGCCTCCCGCTCACCCAGCCAGCTTCATGAATTACGAGCATTAGTAAAATAACCGTCTCTTTTCGCGTTAAACGGCCGCATGCACTGGGAATAATAGGAGATGCCCGGGGTGAAATCGCCGTGAACATGGATCATTGTCCGTAAGGCTATCCGTCGCCTCCATGAGGGAACGAGGTGGGATAGCCGCGAGTGAAAGGAGGCCGGGGGATGCTGTCGGATATCCCCAAAGACCTGTCCAAGATGAGCCAGGAAGAACTGAACAAGGAGATATGCAGGGTGGGGATGATCGCGGAGCTCGACGCGGTCAACCTCTACGAGCAGCTGGCGGCCATGACCGACAATAAGCTCATCAAGGACGTGCTCCTGGATATCGCCAAGGAGGAGAAGACCCACATGGGCGAGTTCCAGACCCTCCTGCTCATGGAGGATGAAGAGCAGGTCAAAGAGTTGGAGGAAGGCAGGGAAGAAGTAGAGGAGCTGAAGGGATAACCCTCCCGGGGCAGCCCCCGGGCCTTCACGCCAAGGCATGAGGGCTGGATGCATGTGCGGGGAGGAAGAGGGGAGACGCTCGACGCGTAGTCCCCGGGTAAAGGAGGAGGTGATCGATTGGCAGCGCCAAAGGCGGAAGCGAAAGACCAGTGTGTTAAACCGGCGAAGGGCATCATCTCGGAAAGCAAAGCCGGAGCTGCAAGGGCGAGCGGGTCCATCGCATCGGAGGGAGGTGTTGGAGTGATCGCACAAGTGGGAAAGCCCGCCCCCGATTTCGAGGCCAGCGCCTTTGTGGCGGGCGGTTTCAAGAACGTAAAGCTGTCGGATTACAAGGGCAAGTGGGTAGTGCTCTGCTTCTATCCCGGCGACTTCACCTTTGTATGACCCACCGAGCTTTCGGCAGTTGCCGTCAAGTACAGGGAATTGAAGAAGCTTGGCGTCGAGGTCCTCTCCATGAGTGTGGACAGCAGGTTCACGCATAAGATCTGGCAGGAGGAGGAGCTCTCTAAAATGGTCAAGGGTGGCGTCCCCTACCCCATGCTGACTGACGCGGGCGGGCGCATCGGGCGGGCATACGGCGTGTACGACGAAGATGCGGGCGTGAACATCCGGGGCCGCTTCCTCATCGATCCGGATGGGATCATCCAGGCGATGGAGGTGATGACTCCCCCGGTGGGACGCAACGTGACGGAGTTGATCAGGCAGGTCAAAGCCTTCCAGCACGTGGCCAAGACAGGCGAGGTCATGCCGTCAGGATGGCAGCCCGGCAAACCCACTCTGAAGCCGGGTCCGGACCTGGCAGGTAAGGTGTGGAAGGTCTGGAAAGTGGATTCAGCATTCTAGGACAGCGTGACGCTCGCAAAGAAGGGTGCCCATCGGGGCGCCCTTTCCAAAAAGGTTCAACCGCTTTCACGATGCGGATCTCGGGATAAACACGTGCCAGGCCTGGACCTCGCTGCGCTCTCCTCCGGCTCGCTCCGTCTCCGTCCAGGCGACTGGCACCGTTGCGCCTCCCTGCCGCCAGGTCTTTCAGTCGCATCGTCAGGTTAAATCGAGCTTGCCACGCCGGCTTATCCTCCTCGCAGCACGCCCTTTCAAAGACGTGAGATCCTCCTGTCGTGACGGAATACTCAATCGAGGTTGCCGCGTCGCAGCGCTCCTCGCAATCTGCTTTCACGCTGCGCGAGAAGGCCGACTTACACTATGCAGGCTTCCGGTTGAGTCGCATTAACCCGGTTAGCTGGATTTCCAGAGTCCGTGCAGGTTGCAGTACTCGCGTGCCGTTATTCCCTCCTTGGGGGGCGTGAACTTTCCCTCCGGAGCTAGACCGGGCGCGAGGAAGATGCGCGAACACCTGTCGCCGATGATGATCTGAACCCATTCGATGTAGTGGTCGTCCTGCATGGGATGCGCGACCTCCCCGACCTTCACCAGCACCCCGTCATCGAGTACCTCGACCACGGGTACGTGCTTCTCCACCGCTGCGTCCACGGTGTTCTCTACCTGCAGGACCATGTCCTCTCCGCAGCAGACCAGCGTGCCTTTTCCGCCGTGCAGCACCTCTACGATGTTGCCGCATATCTCGCACTTGTACACTTCCAGCCTCTCGGCCATTTCCCTACCTCCTTAGCGTATGAAATCCCGCGGCATGAGCTGCCGCTCCCGTCTCCGCGCTCAGAACTGGCGGAACTTGTCCTTGGACGCACCGCAGATGGGGCATTTGTCCGGCGCTTCCCCCTCGCGGGTATGCCCGCAAACGCTGCAGATCTGTATGGTGCCCACCGTTACGTCCTCGCCCTTGTCCACGGCCTCCTTGGCCTGCTTGTACCATTCGGCGTGGATCTTCTCCGCCTCCAGGGCGTAGTAGGTGCTGCGCACCGCGCCGTCCTCGTCCTGCAGTTTGGCCGTGGCGTTGTAGACCGGGTACATCTCGTCGATCTCGAAAGTCTCGCCGTCTATGCACGTCTGGATGTTGTCGGACGTGGACTTGATGCCGCCCAGCACCTCGAGGTGGTTGCCGGCATGCACCCGCTCCGCGTAGGAGATTGCCCGAAACATCCTGGCCATCTCATTCAGGCCATCCCCCTCAGCCCTATCGGCGAAATGCTGGTATTTCATATGGGCCATGCTCTCGCCGGCGAAGGCCTCGTTCAAGGCCTTTTCCGTCATATCTCTCATACCTTTTCTACCTCCTTTTCTAGAGTGCTTACGCCCATCTATCTTTCCCTCACTCAGCGATTATGAAACACCACGGAGCCCCTTCGCCTGACACATGTCATGGGTGGTTCGCGTCCCGTCGCGAGCTGTGCGGCGATACGGGACGGACACGAATGGGGATAATGTAATTGGTTTCCTATCCGAGAAGTGTGGGTGGTGATAGAGGTAACGTGTGGGGGTGGGTCAGGCCTTGAATCTTGAATTTTGATAGAATGGCCGGCATAGAACGGACAGATGGCAACGTTACGGGATTCTGGGACCTGACTTAAAGCTCCGAAGCCAACACACACTTCTCGGTGAAGAACCTGTAATCGTAAAAGGCGGGTTTCAAGGCGACGATTACCGGCGTAAGGATGGCGATGATAGACGGTCCGCAAGAAACGTTACTGGGAGCGCTTGCCGGCAGGGAGTTGGACGGCTATACGCTTGAGCCGCATGATTTCAAGCAGGGAAGGACGGAGAGGGAGTCGTATTTCAACCTCTTTCTCGTGCGCGACGGCCTGACCTCACAAGGCCCGATAGCGCAGGGCCTCTTTTTCGTGGGCAGGGGGGACTACATCAAGGCCTGGATAGAGTTCCGCTATAATCCGAGGGCGGAGTTCCCGGACGGCGGGGTGGTGGATCTCGAGGAGGGGGGGCTCACCCACGGACTCTTTTCCATCTTGGGAGGCCTCATCCCTCCCGGCGGCTCCATGATGGTGATCTACGGCGCGGAACCCCATGCGCTGTCCACCGCGACGGAGAAAGGGCTCAAGAGGGCCTTTCCGCCGGCTGCGACCCCCCTCGGCTACTATCTGTGGGACATAGGGCTGCGCTGGTTCAAGGACTGGTATTTCCCGGAGGGTTGGATGGAAGGGAGCATGAAGCTGCAGGCCACGCGACCTCTAGATGACGATATCCGCACGCAGAGGGAGGCGAAGGCAAGGGAAGAGCTCGCGGCGTTCGTGGAGAAGATGCGGGACAGGGCTCTTTCCTCCCTGGAAGAGGATGCCCTGCGCAGAGCCGAAGATATCCTGGCCTCCCTGCGAAGCGAAGCCTGATGCGGGTCTCGCCCGCCGGCCGCGATGGGCATATTGACCGCAGCCTCTGTTGCGGGCTACCACCCCGTAGCATGGCGCAAGCGCGGAAGAGGCGGATGCTGACGGCGGGGGAGACGGGACTCTATGTGAGGATCCCTTCCAGGAACATGGAGATATACCTGTCCACGAGGTCTGTGAGTTCGGCGCCCTCGAGGTCCTGGTACTTGAATATATCCTTCTCGATCAGCAGATATCCCATCATGCCCAGAAAAGCGGAGGTGGCCAGAACGGGATCCACCTCCTCTTTCAGCAGGCCCTTTTCCTTCCACAGCTCCATGCATTCCCTGACAAAATCCCGGGACGGGTTGAGCACCTTGTCCAAGAAGGGGCGGGCGGCTTCCGGGTTCTTAACCGATTCCCCGATGACCATACGGATGAAATCCCAGTCGGAGTAGACGAAGAGGAACATGCCGCGTGCTATGAACTTCAGCGCCGTCTTCGGCTCCAGCTCAGGCATGAGCTCCCGCACCAGGTCCAGCGCCTGCATGGTCGCTGTATGGGCGTCCACGACCGCCAGGAATATCTCCTCTTTGCTGTCGAAATAGCGATAGAGAGCGCCTCCGGTTATCCCGGCGGCCTTGGCGATCTCCACCACGGTGGCTCCGTGCAGCCCTTTATCCGCGAAGACCTCCAGAGCGGCCCGGATTATCTTCTCGCGGGTGGATAGCGCTTCACCTTCCGCAGCCTCTTCATCGACGCGATCTTCATCTTCTTTCATACCCGGTATTCTCCTTTAAACGTTTGAGCGAAAGACCGTCGACGGCGATCATGCCGTGTGCATACGCCCCTTAATGAATTTTCCGTCTCACAGTTCCATCACTTGTCTCGCTTATCCTTCTACACCATCCTAACATAATGTGAATGGAAAGCACAATATAAATTCAGACTTGACACAGATAGTAATAATATTATATATAATAGGTAATAGTATTGTAGCTAATAGTAACAGTTATATATATTAGCTGATAAACAGGGAAAGGGGTGCGCATGATGACATACAGGACAGGCGCCAGGGCTCTTCTCTCACTCCTGCTCCTCACCCTCATCTGCTCCATGTCCGGGCCGGGCTGCCTGGGGGGCGTGGAAGGCCTGGAGACGGAGGCGGTGCAGATGCAGGCGCTCTCGCTCACCGTATCCGGAAATGGACAACTCGAGGCATACGAACCACATTATGTATACCCTGTTGCCGATGCTTCCATCGCTGTACTCAATATCCGGGATGGCGATTATGTGGAGGCGGGACAGGTAATAGCGAGCCTGGATACGGGTTCCCTGGAGAAGGCCTTCAAGGAAGCGGAATCGAATTACCTCACACAATCCAGCATGGGTGACCTGTTCCAGGCCCTCTTCTCCGATCTCGAATCCATGTTCGGAGCGGTCAACGCCAGCCTGGGCATCGTGGAGTATTACAGGTCCAGCCTGATGGCCTCGGCGCAGGAGTACGGCGATGAGATATCAGCGCTCATCCCCCAGTTGCCGCCGGAGGTCCAGGGCGTGGTGGAAGAGATCCGCGCGAGGTTGCAGAGGGACTACGAGCTCTTTATCGCCCAAGCGCCCTCCGTCCCCTATATAGGCGGCAGCGGCTATCCCTCTTCGGCGGCAGCGGCTGACGCCGCCCGCAGCGAACTGGCCTATACGGTCTACGTGGAAGCCGCCGAGGACCTGGCTAATCCGGATATCGTCGCCCCCATATCCGGAAACGTCTTCTTCTCGTACGGGGGAGGCCTGGTACCCGAGGACATGGTCAGTGGCGCCATGACCAGCGAGGTGGGAGGATTCACCTCGAGCATGAACTTCATCGCCGGTGGGCTCGAGGGAATGGTGGAGGATATGGTCTTCGATTTCATCCTTCCCGAACTGGAGATCGGGGTGGGCAGCTTCGTCAAAGAGAACAGCCCCGCCTTCATCATCGCCGACCTCGATCGCTTGCTGTTGAGATTGAAGGTCGAGGAGGTGGACATCGGGCTGGTGAAGGAGGGGCAGAAAGTGGACGTCTATCTGGACGCCCTGCCCCACCGGGTACTGGAGGGAAGGGTAGCCCATGTCGCCAACCGCTCCAGCCTCAGCCTCTCCGAAACCCCGCTCTTCGAGGTTGAGGTGGAGGTTGATGCGCCGGGCGAGAACCTCAGGTTGGGCTATTCGGCCCTTGCGGATATCCACGTGGTAGATGAGGAGCAAGCCGTCGTCGTCCCCCTGGAAGCCGTGCTCATGGAGCCGCATCCCCATGTCTTCGTGGTTGAAGACGGCGTCGCTCACTCCAGGGACGTGGAACTGGGGATGGAGATGGAGGATCGGGTGGAGATCCTCGGGGGCCTGGATGAGGGAGAGACCATCGTGGTCAAGGGGGCACGCAAGGTCAAGGATGGTGGCAGGGTATGAGCCCGCAAGCACTGCATGCGCATGTATTTGACGGGATGGGGGGCAGCATCCGCGCCCGCTCCGTCCACAAGATATACAGGATGGACGGAGTGGAGGTCAGGGCTTTGCAGGGAGTGGACCTCTCCCTGGCACCGGGCGATCATGCGGCTATCATGGGCCCCTCCGGGTCGGGGAAGTCCACCCTGCTCAACATCGCCGGGTGCCTGGACCGCCCGACCTCCGGCTCCGTTTGCGTTGACGGGATGGATACCGCGGGTATGCAGGACAGGGAACTGGCCGCGCTGCGCAACCGCTGCGTCGGCTTCGTCTTCCAGTCTTTCCATCTCCTCTCGCGCACCTCCGCCGCGTGCAACGTCGAGATCCCCCTCCTCTACCGGGGAGCGGGCCGCCGCGAACGGCGCAGCCGCGCCCTCGAAGCCCTGGAGATGGTGGAGTTGAGCCACCGCGCCGAGCATTACCCCTCCCAGCTCTCCGGCGGCGAACAGCAGAGGGTCGCCATCGCCCGTGCCCTGGTGTCGCGCCCGCGCATCATCCTGGCGGACGAGCCCACGGGGAATCTGGACAGCAGGTCCGGGGAGGGTATCCTGCGTATCCTGGATGACGCGCACGAGCGGGGTATAACCCTTCTGGTGGTCACCCACGACCGTGCCGTGGCGGAACATGCGGCCAGGATAATCCATTTCAACGACGGGCGTATAGCGCGCGAAGAGAAGCACGCCGGGGATGGATCCACGCCTCGCAGCGCAGGAAAGAAGGAGTTCTGCGATGAACCTGTTTGAATCCCTGCGAGCTTCTTTCACCAGCCTGAGGGCCAATAAACTGCGTGCGGCGCTCACCATGTCGGGCATCGTCATGGGGACGTTCCTGGTCTTCGTCATGTACTCGGTGGGAAGCGGCGCGACCAGGGAAGCGAAGAAGGTCATCACCGACCTGGCCCCCAACGCCGTGGCGGTGGTATACGGGTACTTCCCCGTGGATATGGATATCTCGAAAGTCACTTTCTCCCCGTCGGAGATGCTGCAGCAGATGGAGGACCTGGGCACGAACCTGCCCCTTATCAGCAGCAGGTTCAAACCGGAAATGTCCTATCCCCTACAGAGGGAGCTACCCGGGGGCTGCATGGCCACGCCCTTGAGCGTCGATCTGAAGAGGGTGGAGTTCGGGCCGCGCAGCCGCAACGTCTTCGCCTTCGCTACCAACGATAACTACCCCGCGATCCGGAACCAGTCCCTGGCGCGGGGAAGGTATTTCACCAGGAGGGACGAGGGACGCAGGGTGTGCGTACTGGGAAGCGATCTGAGCCTGAGACTGTTCGGGGATATCGATCCGGTGGGAAGGGAGATACGCGTAAACGGCCGGCGTTTCCAGGTTCTGGGGGTCATGGAGCCCAGGGGCAGGACCATGTTCATGGACAACGACGATCTGCTGCTCCTTCCTTATTGGGTGGGCGGGCACCTGGGGCCGGAACAGGTGGACGGCTTCCTCGTCTCCGCCCCCACCCCCGAGGACATGCGTGAGGCCAAGGCGGCATGCATCGAGGTGCTGGAGCGGCAGGTCGGAGAGAAGACCTTCACCGTGATCACCCAGGAGGAGATGCTAGCCCTGGCCGGCGATGCCACCCGCCTGGTCAACATAATGTCCGGCATCGTCACCTTCGTCGGCCTGCTGGTGGGGGGGATAGGCATAATGAACATCATGCTGGTGGCGGTCTCGGAACGTATCCGGGAGATAGGCATCCGCAAGGCGATGGGTGCCAGGGCTACCGACATCCTCAAGCAGTTCCTCCTGGAATCGCTGCTCCTGGGGATCAGCGGTGGGGTGATCGGCATCTGCATGGGTTTCGGTTTCCTCATGATGATAGAGGTGATCTTCGATTTTCCACCCTATATCGGCCCGGCCTCGATCCTCATCGCCCTGCTCTTCTCCATGGGAGTGGGCGTCATCTTCGGGGTATGGCCGGCCATGAAGGCGGCCGCCCTGGACCCGGTGGAGGCCCTGGGGCACGAACTGTGAGGCACGGCAAGGTGGAAAGCATGACAAAGGAAAGGAAGTGGTAAGAATGGATTACGATGTCATCGTCATTGGGGCCGGGGTGGGTGGCCTGTCGGCGGGTGCCGCACTGGCCAAGGAAGGCCTGAAGACCCTGGTCCTGGAGCAAGCGGACTTCGTGGGTGGTTGCGCGTCCTCCTTCGAGAACTCCGGCTTCCATTTCGACGTCGGCGCCTGCATCATCGAGTTGATCGGGGCGCACGAGACCTTCTATCAGAGGCTGGGTGTGAGCATGGAGGACTACATCACCTTCCTCCCCAACGATCCCATCTACGAGCTGGTCGACATCCTCAGCGGCGAGCGCTTCGCCGTACCCGCTTCCGCGGAGGGGATGGCCGAGCTCATCGGGCGGCATAGCGCGGCGGATGCCCAGGCCTTCCTGCGCTTCATGCGCGAGGATGGGAAGATGATGGACGAATTCACCAACGCCGTTTTCACCACTCCCCAGTGCAACCTGATGGGACTGTTCAAGGTATTCGCCAGATACCCCCGTGCCATCATGAATCTGCACCGCCTCATGCTGCCCTTCAACAAGGTCATGGCGGATCTTTTCGTCCACCCCTTCACCCGCCGGCTGCTGTGTAACTCCTCGGTCATCGGGGGCTTGCCCCCCTCCCGCCAGGCGGGGATGATGCTCTGGCAGAGTTTCGCCGAGCACGACGGTTTCTACTATCCGCGGGGGGGTATGGGCGCGGTGCCCCGCGCCATGGCCCGGGCTCTGGAAGATGTCGGCGGAGAGTTGAGGTTCGAATCGCGCGTGGAGCGGTTGGTCCTGGAGAGAAAAGCCGCACGCGGAGTGGTGCTCTCCGACGGCACCGTCCTGACCTCACGCGCGGTGGTGAGCAACGCGAACGCCACCAACCTCTACCTCGAGATGGTCGGGGAGGAGAATATCCCCCGGGCGGTGGCCAAGGGTCTGCGGAGCTACGAGCCCTCCCCCACCTGCGCCGTCTGCTACCTGGGCCTGGATTATCAGCCTCCCCTCCAGGCGCAGCATATCATGGCTCTGGCCGATCCCGAGCTCATCGATCTCTTCTGGTCCGACATCTACGCCAAAGGTACGGCAATCCCCCAGTCCGTAGGCTTGATCTCCAGTCCCAGCTACATGGATTCCTCCCTGGCGCCGGAGGGAGGGGCTGCGCTCTCCTTCATCTCCATGGCCCCCCGCCATCCGCAGGGGGTCCCCTGGAGCGAGATGAAGTGGGATTACCTGGAGCAGGGGATAAACATGCTCGACGCCGTGTACATTCCCGGGATAAAAGAGCACGTGGTGTTCAAGACCATAGCCACCCCGGAGGACTTCGAGAGAAGGCTGCTCATACCCGGTGGTACCATATATGCCTATTCCATGTCCGTCTTGAGCCAGATGGTCTTCCGCCCCAGCAACCGCTCGAAATGCGTCAAGAACCTCTACCTGAGTGGTGCGAGCACCCATCCCAGCGGCAGCGTGCCCGGGGCCCTTTACGGGGGATTGATCGCCGCCGACCTCGTGCTCAAAGACCTTAACGGGGGGTGAGAGGCATGAGGAAATCCCTCGCCCTGGTATGGAGTGCGCTCCTCCTGCCCCTGGGCCTGTGGCTCGTGGTATTGGGGATCGCCGGAGGACTGTACGAGCCCGAGCGCTACCGCGTCGCCGGCGACCTGACCCTTTTCGGGGGTTTCGTGGTGCTCCTGATCCTGGGATTGGTCTTCTCGCGTTACGCCGACGATGACTACCGCACCATCTTTTTCGTGGGGTCCATCCTGCTGAGCCTGGGGCTGGCCTTGCTGGGCACCTTCTTTGCGTTCATGTGGTTCATGTTGAGCGCCCGGGCTTACGGCATCACGTGGGCGGCGTTTCTCGTATGCTACGGACTGGCCCTGATCATGTCGGGAGTGGGAAGCTATCTACTCGCCCAGCGCGTTTATCGCGTCTATATCTACGATTTCCTGCGCGAACTCCCCCACGTCTACTACCGCTACCGCACGTGAACGAGGAATTGAAGACGAACGTGAAGGAGGAGATGAGATGAAGACAAAGACGGCAGTGAGGGC
>QZKE01000055.1 GCA_003598015.1 Actinomycetota bacterium
AGGGGTCGGCCCTGGACTTATGCCTGAGCCATATGTCCAGCATATATACATGGGGATTTGAGTGACGCCACACTTCTTTCCTCCTGCTCCTCCTGGCTGCTTCAGGCATAAGTCCAGGGCCGACCCCTATGCCTGACGATGTTTCTCACTATACTCTACCCACACTTCTCGGAGAAGAACCATATATCAAAACCGCTATTGTCGGCTTCCGTTCCCGAACAACTCGGGTGAGAGAAATCTCATGTGTTCGAGAGCGAAAAGGGATGTATAACCTCGTCCGGTCATAGCCTGTATAGAAAACCCAGCCCGGAAATCAGGGATCGGTCCGAAGCGTAATCGGCGTATAATACAACCTGCCCGGCGAGCAAGGTGCTCGGAGGAGCCTGCGAATCAGGCCAGCCTTGTCGCCAGGCCGGATAAGCAACACCTATGCCCGGGGAACTACCAGGTCGGTCGCAGCGGTGCGCGCAGGTTAAGATGAGGTCTCTTCCTCCTATGTCGTGGACTGCGCGCCAAGCGAGACCGTTACCTGAAGTTCCCCGGCAACCAAAGCACCTACCCGGTCACACAGTGGATAGTGTTGGTCGTGGGTACGCCCTCTTCGCCCCGTTCCTTGACTCCCGCCGTCACCACCACCGTATCACCAGGGCCCAGAAGCCCTTCTTCCGCGGCGACATCCTCGGCGGCGGCGAACATCTCCTCGATGCTTCCCTGCACCCCTACCTGGCGTGGGAATACCCCCCAGAAGAGCGCCAGGCGGCGTGCCGCCTTCCCGTCCGGCGTCAGCGCCAGGATAGGCTGCCGGGGACGGAAGCGGCTTATCTGCCGTGCGGTGAAACCGGATTCCGTCGGCGCCACGATAGCCGTGGCCCCCAGGCTGCGGGCCAGTTCGCAGGCCACGTAGCAGATCGCGCCAACCTTGTCCCCGCCTATCCAAGCCCGGCGCTCTGCGAGCAAGCGGTCGTAGGGGAGTGCCGTCTCCGCCCTGTTTACGACGCGCTGCATGGTATCCACTGCCTCGACCGGGAAACCACCCACCGCAGTCTCGCCGGAGAGCATTACGGCGTCCGTCGCCTCGAAGACGGCGTTGGCCACGTCCGATACCTCCGCCCGTGTCGGCGACGGATGTTCGATCATGCTCTGCAGCATCTGGGTCGCGGTTATCACCGGCTTGCCCTGGCTCGCGGCCACCGCGATGATGCGCTTCTGGATCAGCGGGATCTCCTCCAGGGGCATCTCCACGCCCAGATCGCCGCGGGCTACCATCACGCCGTCCGCCTCCCCGACTACGGCCTCCAGGTCCTCGACCGCTTCCCTCTTCTCTATCTTGGCTATGATAGGGGTGTCCGAACCTCGCTCCGTTATCTCATCCCGCAGCCGCGCGATATCTCCGGGAGACCGGGTAAAGGAGAGCGCGATCCAATCTACACCCAGTTGCAGTCCCAACTCCAGGTCGCCGAGGTCTTTGGGGGTAAAGGGCGGCAACGCAAGCCGTACGCCGGGCAGGTTGATCCCCTTGCGCGACCGCAGGCACCCTCCCGTTTCCACCCTGCAGAGCACCTCGGCGCCGCCTGTATCCAGCACCCTGAGCCGGATGGCACCATCGTCAATGAGCACTGCATCACCGGGGCCCAAGGCTTCCGGCAGCCCGGCATAGGTTACGCTCACCACATTCGCATCGCCCTCCACCCGCCGCGTGGAGAGCGTAAAGTCCTGGCCATCCACAAGGCAGGCTTCGCCGCCGGAGATATCTCCCGTCCTGATCCTGGGGCCCATGAGATCGAGGACAATGCTCACTTCCCTGCCCGCCCGCGCTGAAGCTTCCCGTAGAGCCTGTACCTCATCGCGAATAACCTCGTGTGATGCATGGGAAGCATTGATGCGGGCCACGTCCATGCCGGCTTCGATCATGCGCTCCAGGGTTGCCGCGTCCCGGCAAGCCGGTCCCAGGGTCGCGATGATCTTGGTCTTTCCCGCCGCGGGCATGCTCACTCGCCCCCCAGCGCCACCCGGTAGATCCCACCCTGGCCTGAGTAGTAGATCTCTCCCGCAGCCTCGTTCCAGGCCAGTGGCGGCCTCGCCCCCAGGCCGGGATAGCGGTAGATAGCGCGCTCCTCGTAGTCCATGTATTCCATACCCTCATCTCCGACGTATGCCAGCCGCTCCCCCTGGAGAGAGGGGTAGAAGAGATAGAGCGCGGTGTCGCCGCCCAGACCATCGGTGGAGGCTACTCTCTTCAGTTTGCCTGGCTCTTCAACCAGGACCCAGACCCCCTTGATGGTATCCTGGTCCTTGACGGCCTCGGGTGCGACATAGAGCAGGTTGTCCTGGGCCGGCCACCAGATATACCTCACGTCGCTGTCGCATTCGGCATAGTATTCCCACCCCTCCCTGCCCGGGATCGCCATCTGCAGGAAACAACTGATATCCTCGTCCATGCTGTAGCTGATGATGTCGCTTCTGGAGACTACTTTACCGCCCGCAGGATCCCATGCCGGCAGGGCTTGAGTGTCCGCCAGGAACTCCTTGCCGGAGCCGTCCGCCGCCATCACCCAGAATCCGGGGCGCTCCGATTCGGAGCCGCGCCCCGAGATGGTCCAGAGAATATACCTCCCGTCGGGAGAGGGGATGGGATCAGCATCGTATGCGGGGCTTGCGGTGAGGTTCTCGCTGGTACCCTCCACAACACCCAGGAGGTGGATATCCCCCGCGTCCTCGTAAACCAGGTTCGTGGAAGAGCCCAGCCATGCAAGTCTCGTTCCCTGTATCTCGAGGTCGAACAGGGCCTCGCGGCTCTCTCCCTCCAGCCCGACAACCCGCAGAACGGCGTTGCCGCCCGCCTCGGGCTTAGCCATATAAGCCAGGAAACGTCCGCCCTCGGAGACCTGCATGGAGAGTACCACCATGCCCTCGAGGGGGACGGACAATGCGCCCTCGCCGGCAACCTCCTTCACCAGCGTCTTGGGCGTGACCACCATCCCGGACAGTATATCCAGCATGAGATAGCTGATCCCTATCAGGACGATACAGGATACCACCATAACGATGATGATCACCGCGTAACGTTTGGAGATTGGGCTTCCCCCCTCTTCCTGTCCCACGCCAGGGCGTGGGTGCCGCGTTTACCTTCCCAACACCGAGGATCCGGGGAATCTCGCGCGCGGCTCCAGTTCCTCTGCGATGCGCAGGAGCCGGTTGTATTTGCAGACCCGGTCCGTCCTCGCCGGCGCCCCCGTCTTTATCAGACCGCAGTTGGTCGCCACCGCCAGATCGGCGATGAAAGTGTCCTCGGTCTCGCCGGAGCGATGGGACACGACGCAGAGGTAATCCGCGTCGCGGGCTATGCGCATGACCTCCAGGGTCTCGGATACGGTCCCTATCTGGTTGAGCTTTATGAGGATGGCATTGGCCACTCCCCCCTCTATGCCCCTGGTCAGGCGCTTGGGGTTGGTCACGAAAACATCGTCGCCCACCAGCCGCACCCTGTCGCCCAGCGAGGAGGTGAGCAAGGCCCACCCGTCCCAGTCCTCCTCGGCCTTGCCGTCTTCTATGGACACCACGGGGAAATCCTCCACCATCTCCCGGAAGTATTCGACCAGTTCCGGTGCCGTGAACTCTTTTCCCTCTCCCGCGAAAAGATATTTACCGTCCCGGTAGAACTCGGTTGCCGCCACGTCCAGGGCCAGCGATACTTCCTTTCCCGGCTCGTATCCGGCGGCTTTCACCGCATCCTCGATCAACGAGAGAGCGGCACGATTGCTGTCCAGGCTGGGTGCGAAACCCCCTTCATCCCCGATGCCGGTGGAAAGGCCGTTTGCTTTCAGCACGCCGCGCAGGGAGTGATAGACCTCGGCTCCCATGCGTAGCGCCTCCCCGAAGTCCGGGGCTCCCCAGGGCATTATCATAAATTCCTGTATATCGACGTTGTTGTCCGCGTGTGCGCCACCGTTGAGGATATTCATCATGGGAACGGGCAGGACGACCGCATCCTCTCCGCCCAGGTACGCATAGAGGGGTATGCCCCTCTCCATGGCGGCAGCCCTGGCCACCGCCATGGAAACCGCAAGGATGGCATTGGCCCCCAGGCGCGATTTATCCTCCGTGCCGTCGAGATCTATGAGCACCCTGTCGAGCTCCTCCTGATCGCCTGCTTCCATACCTTGCACGCGGGGCGCGATCTCCTCGTTTACGTTGCGCACCGCGTTAAGGACGCCCTTGCCGCCGTACCTTTCACCACCGTCGCGCAGCTCCAGGGCTTCGAAGGCTCCCGTCGAGGCACCCGACGGCACGGCCGCGCGGCTTGCGCCCCAGGGACCGTAAACCTCCGCCTCTACGGTCGGGTTTCCACGCGAGTCGAGTATCTCCCGAGCGATAACCTTGGCTATTCTCGCCATGTCTACCTCCTGATATGGATCGGGTCCTGCTTCAGGCCTGAGCAGGCCGGGCGATGCAGGGTTCGAGAATACTCAACCCTTCTCTGTCATTCGCGATATCGACAAGCCGTCTGGCTCAAGCCTGTAGTGGGGTCTGACCCCCAGGCCTGACAAGACTATTGTAACCGAAAAAAGCGAGGGCGAGGTCATCGGGTTGCGGGACATCTAGCTCCCAGTGTACCCCTCCGCAAAGAACCACATCTGGGAAGGGGCGGGAGTGCCCTGGGAACAGCTTCCCCCGTCTCGCGTCTTGTAGACGAAGTACATGGCCCGTTCTGCAATTAGCAGGGTATCCGCTTCCACCAGGGTGGAGAACTCGGCCTGCTCCAGGCCGGGGATGTCGTCCACGTGCACCGTGTAGCGGGCATGGGGCGGGATGAGAATCGTCTGCTCCACCGTACTCCCGTCCCCCCTCATGTAGGTCAATGTCGCTCCGGCGGGAGTGGAGCCTGGATTCTGCAGAAGCAGGTAGGTGTCGAAGTCCCCTCCCGTGTATCCCTCCGCGAAGTACCAGCGGTCGCACGGCTGGGACACGCCCATGGCGTCATGTCCCCCGCCCCTGCCTTTGTAGGAGAAGTACATGGCCCGCTCGGCCACGATGGGGATGCTCGACTGCACGCTCGTGGAGATCTCGGCCTGCTCCAAGCCGGGGATGTCGTCCGGGTGTACGGTGCCACGGCTGTGCGGCGGGACATCGAGCGCGAAATCCTTGGTGGATGCGTCTGGTAGCATGAAGGTCAGGGTGACCCGGGCGGTTTCATCGTTGGGATTGGCCAGCAGTATCCAGGTGTCGAACTCACCGCCCGTGTATCCCTCGGCGAAGTACCACATATTCTCGGTCGCCGGAGAACCTTCCGCGGCGGTTCCTCCCCCCACTCCCCTGTAACCGAAGTAGACGGCCCGCTCCGCGACCACGGGCTGGTCGCACTCCATCTGCGTCGAGAACTCGCCGGCATCAAGTCCCGGTTCCTGGTCCACCCAGATGGTCATACGCGAATTGGGCGGCAGGGTGTAGTAGAGCTCGTCCACCTCCCCCGCATTGCCCATGAAGCGGACCTCGAGGTGTGCCTCGCTTTCATTGGGGTTCTGCACCAGGTAGAAAGTGTCGAAATCCTCCGCCGTGTACCCCTCGGCGAAGCACCACTCCGTGCGGGATTCCCTGACACCCATGCAGGCGTGGCCTCCCTTCCTGCCGCTTCCCAGAAAATCGAAGTACATGGCACGCTCGGCTACGACGGGCTGATCCGAGCTGACTTTTATGGAGACCTCGGCGTTCTGGATGCGGTCGTTCACGCATATGGTGTAGCGGGAACGCGCACTCACCAGGAAATCCTCCTGCATGATGCCGCCACCGGGGAACATGTAGGTCACCGAACATAGGGCGTCGGTATCTCCGGGGTTCTGGATGAGCAGGTATTCGTCGAAGTTCTGCGAGCTTATAAAGAAGAAGTGGGTCTGCAGGCCGACCACGGAGGCAAAGAGGGTTCCACTCACCGTCTTGCTCCCGCCGCTGCCGTCGATGCGGATCTGTTTGACGCGTCCGGAGGTCCAGCGTGAGATGATATCGAAACCGTAGAGGGTACCTACCGCCGTATCCGCATGCGAGTTCAACTTGGCCTGCAGTTCATCCCAGGCCATGGTAACCTGCCAGTCGTGGTCCTCATCGCTGGCGCAGGCATCGTCGTAGACCGGGCTGAGATAGGGTATGGGTGTTCCGCCCCAGGCCTCGTCCACGCCCGCGGTATAACCGCCGCAGCAGGAACTGTAGGCGGCGGTTATGGGCTGCCCGTTGTAGGTGATGATCTCCCCGGCAGTGGCGTTGACCGCCGCCACGGTATTGGGCCTGGTCGCCGGGTCGATCTGCTCGTTAAAGGCCTGGCAACAGCTTCCATAGGGGCAGATGTCATAGCCGTCCTTCGCGTGCTTCCCCCGGGCTATACAGGAGAGGGTGTAGGTCCGCGCCGCCACCATGAGCACCCTGAGGCCCTGCGTGGGCCAGCTGTCCGGTTCCTCCTGCAGGCGATAGAGATACTCTTTCAAAGGATAGGTGCGTATGACGTTATCGCGGCAGAGCACCCTGATAGGCATGTCGTCGCTGACGTGCGAGAAATCGATACCTGTATAGTATGCACGGATGATCTGATGGTATTCCTCTCCCCGCATGGCGCGATAATATACGCCCGCCATGCACAGCCCGACGCCATGACCACGGCCGTGTCCGATAAAGGTGACTTTCCCCCCGCCCGCCACCGCTTCTCCGTCCCCCGGCACAGGATTCCCGAACATCATCAGGAGTAGTATGGCCGTGATCGCCAGCGATGCCAGCGCCTTTCCTCTCCCCTTTGCTCCGTGCAGACCAGTCAATCCTCCTCCTACATTCCAGTTCTCATATAATAACAGTAGTATATCTTTTTAACAATAATCTATTTTAAAAACAGATTCCAGGCGTGCAACCTCTCAATTAGATATCGGCCGGCGCAATCTATCTCCACAGCCTTATCGAGCCAAGAGTTATTATAGGGACGGAGTCCGGAGCCGCGGGGTTCCCTCTGTAAAGGGTTCCAGCGCATGCCGGTATGTATCTACGATCCAGGGTGCCTACAACTCGGCCTTGGCCAGGTTATCACCGGCGCCCAGCAGGGTCTTGCCGAATTTTCTGGCCAACAGGCCCGATTCCTCGAGGGATCTGACCGCATCGTACACCAGTTCCGGAGGTCTGCACAGCAAGGTCGCAAGTCTTGCCTCGCTGACCAGGAGGAAGGGGTTTGCCTTGAAGAATCCTATCACTTCTCTGGTTACCGAAACGCTCACCCCGGGATCATGGGCGTTGGCATTGCCATAATATTCCATAGAAAGATAACCGTTACCGAGAATCAGGGAATCCAAAAAACAAGGATTCCAGCATTTCTGAACATACATCAGCCCCGCGAGATAATCCGGCCTGGAGTTGTGATCACTGACCACCTTTGCCGCCGTACCGAATATAACATAACGCAGTGACACATGGAAGCGCATGGGGTCAAAAAGCGGGTGGTATTTTTGGCGAAACCGGAACTTGTACGATCGTCTGCCGTCTATACCTGCGCGAGGTCAGATAATCCCTTCCTTGATAGCCTTGATGATCACCTGTGCGCGGTCCTCCACGCCCAGTTTGCGAAAGATATTGCGCAAGTGCGTCTTGACGGTGCTAATGGTGATGTTCAGCTCCCTCGCCACGGCCTTGTTGCTGTAGCCCTTGGCTACCAGCCGCAACACGTCGGACTCGCGGTCGGTGAGGGAGAGAAGGGAGTCCTCGCCCCGTACAAAGGAGGTAGAGAGACCGCCCTGCGTACGCAGTACGGCGACGAGTTTCTGCGTAATACTCGAGGCAACGAGCGGCACACCGTCCGCCGCAGAATTGATGGCCTTGATCAGTTGCTCCTTCCCGCAATCCTTGAGGATGTATCCTATCGCCCCGACCCGCAAGGCCTCAGTGGCTATCTCCAGATCGTCGTAGACGGTGAGGATTATGGCTTGTATTCCGCTTGTCGCGGGATCTTCCTTCAGCCTCTGGACTACCTCGATGCCACTGATATCGGGCAGCTTGACATCTACCAGTATCACCTGGGGCATCTCACGGCGAGCCAGCTCAAGGGCTTCCTCGCCGTTCTGCGCTTCCCCAACCAGGTTGATGCCGTCCTCGCCCTCGAGCACGCGGTTTATACCCAGGCGTACTATCTCGTGATCGTCCACAATGGCCAGGCGAATCGTATCCTTCATCTTCGTATACCTCCCCGCAGATCCAGAACGGGAAAGGAAAAGCTGATGCGCGTACCGCCACCCGGGCTGGTATCGATCACCAGGTCCCCTTGTATCAACTCCGCCCTCTCCATCATCCCCTTTATCCCCAGGCATTCACCGGTGACTATTCTATCCCGCACCTCTTTCTGTGCGAAGCCTATCCCGTCATCTTCCACCACCAGTTCCACCCAGTCGCCATCCCCCGAGAGCACGAATCTCACCTTGCTTGCACCCGCATGGCGGGCGATATTCGACAGCGCCTCCTGGGCTACGCGGAAAACCGTTACCTCGGTCAGGGAATCCAGCTCTTTCAGGTCTCCGCGCGTCATGAACTCTGCCCTTAGCCCGTTTTCGGCAGCGAATCTCTCCAGGTAAGTGTAGAGGGATTTTTCCAGTCCGAGCACATCCAGCGAAGACGGGCGCAGGTCGCCTATGACCTGGCGCAGGTCCCGCAATCCCTCACGCGCCTTCTCTTTAAGCTCCTCGATGGATAACAGCAGAGACGAGTCCCCGGCTGCCTGCATCTCCAGCATATCGAGCTTGAAGATGACGTCCAGGAAATATGGGGCGAGTCCATCATGTAGTTCGCGTGAGATGCGTATGCGTTCCTCCTCCTGGGCGGTGGAAGTACGTTGGATCAATGCCTGCAGGCGTGTGCTCTTATCCAGGAGCTCCTGCATCAGCTTGGAGTTGAGCAGTGATACGGCCACCTGGGCGGAAAGCGCCACCATGAAATCCAGCTCATCCACGCTGAAACGGGCGCCGTCCAACCTGCCGCCGACCCAAAGCAGCCCCACCCTTTCCCCATGGACCTCCAGGGGGATGGAGATGGCCTCGCCCTCCACCTCTTCGCGCCAGTGCATCTCCTTGACTTCTCCGTTCCCGCCACAGATACGGAGGATGCCCATGCGCAGGAAGTCCAGGGTGCACTGTCCACGGTTTATGCGATTGCCCACCAGCCAGTAAGTGGAGAGCCTGCCGCTCTCGCAATCGGTGGTATAAGCGTCCTCCCACTCCAGCAAGTGCATCTCTTCCTTCACGGAATCGCGGAAACCATCCGAGAGATGATCGCGATAGGCGGCATAACCGACTATCCTGTATCCCCCGTCCTCCGACATCATCAGCGCACAAGTCGTAAGGCCCATGGAATCCCTCACCTTTGCCACCACGCTTTCCGCCAGTTCCTCGAGGTTGCTGACGGTGCGGATGGAGCGGCTGAGCTCCTGCAGCAACCTGCCCTCCTCGAACTCGCGGCCGTATACGTAACGGTCGGTGACCTTCCTCACCCAATCCACCTCTGACCGATAAGCCAGCATGAAGGGGATACCCGTGAGCACGAAGAGGATATACAGGGGGGCTTGCATCTCCAGCCCCAGCCCGTAGACATAGAAGGCGCAGAGCGAGGTGAACACGGTGAGGTTGGTGAAGATCACCATGGCGTGCACCAGGAAGTTCCTGGTCACCGAGCGGATATCGACGAACAGCCCGTAGCGCAATATTCCGTAGGCCAGCATGGATACGAAGATGATGCTGGACTGCGGCGTGGTGATGTTTTCGTTCAACTTGAGGTTCTGGATGGCATTGGCGATAAGCATGGCCACCGGCGCGAGCGCCAGTATGAGCAGGCCCTTGCGCGATGCCTCGGATATGCTGCGGAGGCTCTCCCGCACAAAGAGGACGATGGACGCGATTATCTCGCAGAAACCCAGGACGGTGATAGCCCAGAAAGCAGGAGTCCTGACGACGTCAACACCCTGTCCGTTATCTACCAAGTAATAGGAAGAGTAGAAGAAACCCGTCGTATAGAGCAGTAATAATCCGATAAGCCAGGGGGCATAGAGAAGCACTATAATGGCGATCGCCCTGCGCCTGTCCTCCATGATCTTCTTGGGCTGCGGGAAATAGAGGGCCAGCAGGAGGTAGGTCGGTATAAGCGTCATCTCCCCCAAACCCTGGAACTTGGTCCAGAAGGTCTTTCCAGCGAGATCGGTAGAGGCCATGGTCATGGCCTCGCCAAGAGCCCAGAGGGCCATGCAGATGGCGATGAGAAAGAAGATGTTGTTGACGAGATTGCGGCGGCCCTTGAGAAACACGTAGAGCCCTATAGCCAGGCTGATCAGCCCGGAGGCCGTCGTTATCACGCGCGGCAATTCATCGACCATAGTGGGATTATACCATTATTTTCCGCACCCCAGTTACGCGCACGGCGCCTGAGATCCCGCGTCCATTGGGCTATGGCTCCACCCTGAAACAGAGGGTTGTCAGCGACAGAAGTTCCGATGGAAAGAGGGCCAGGTGTATCAAACCGTAGGGGACAGCAAGACCGCGCCCGGGCATAACCTGTATAAAAACCCCTGCCCGGAGGAGTATGGGGTTGGTCGCAGCGAGTGCGCGCAAGTCGAGTTGCTTCGTCGCCGAGCGACTCACCTAGTTCCGCTCCCTACGGCGTACTCGACGAGTACTCCTCGGTCGCGCGCCTTGCATGCGTGGCGCAGAGGCACTCTCGGTGCGTCACCGTATGTATCGGCCGGGGTACTCGGCCCCGGGCCGGACAAGCACTAAGGAGCGAGGACCGCTACCCCCGGGACCGGGCCGGAAAAAGCGACACCCCAGCCCGGGGAACTACCAGGTCGGTCGCAGCGGTGCGCGCAGGTGAAGATGTGGTCTCTTCCTCCTATCTCGCGGGCTGCGCGCCAAGCGAGGACAATCGCTCCCTTATGCTGCGAAACGTGGTGCTCAATCGGGGTTGCTTCGTCGCGGACTCCTCGCAATACGCCTCGCCTTAGACGGCTCGGCTAGCCCCGGGCCGGACAAGCACTAAGGAGCGAGGACCGCTACCCCCGGGACCGGGCCGCAACATCAATCCTGCCGGTTGAACTGCCAGATCGCCATCAACATCAGGAACACTCCGAAGCCTATGACCACCACGAGGTCGAGCCACAAGGGGTAGTACTGCACCTGCAATTGGGGTGCCTGCGGCAGCGCGGCCTTGGCCTGGGATATCCAGGACAGGAATTCGGGGTTGGCCGCCAGGCCGGCGGGCACCTCGGGCAGGCTGATAGAGGCCGTCGAGGTGATGGAGATCCCCTTGAGCGCCACCCCGCGCATGGCATCGACGGCGTAGGTCATGGGGTTGATCTTGGTGAGCACCTCCATCCATCCGGGCAGGTTCTGCAGCGGGAAGAGAGCTCCCGAGAGAAAGAACATGGGCAGGAGGATGAAGTTCATGATAATAGGGAAGGCTTCCATGGAGCGCATGCGGGCGGCGAAGGCTACACCGAAGGAGGTCAGGCTCACAGCCAGCAGGAACATCACCACCATCATCATGGCGATCTTTTCAAGGTTGTAGGGTATGCCGACCAGGGGCATGAAGAGGAGGAGGATGAAGCCCTGCAGCAGCGCGGTGGTTCCTCCCCCGAAGACCTTGCCGATGGCCAACGAGGAGCGCGGGATGGGGGCGACCAGCATCTCCTTGAGGAAGCCGAACTCCCGGTCCCAGATGATGGAGATGGCCGAGAACATAGCCGTGAAGAGGACGGTCATGCATACGATACCCGGGAACATGAAGGTGACATACTTGGTATCGCCGCTGCCGAAGGACGTGAACGCAGCCTGCATACCGGTTCCCAGCAGGGCCAGGTATATCAGTGGCTGGCCGAAGGCGCCAACGAGGCGGATGCGGTCGCGGAAAAACCTCTTCACGTCCCGCAGCCAGGTTATGTAGATGCCGATCCCCAGTTTGACGAGCCTCTTGCTGAGCTCGTCCGACCGTATCTGCTGGCTTACCTCTTGTTCCATCCCCCGTCCCTCTATCGTCTTATGGGTCCCCGCCAGCCCCTGGCGAAGGCGCGCATGGCCGCCAGTTCGTCGGCTCCCTCCGGCCTTATCGCGTGCCCCGTCAACTTCAGGAACACGTCATCCAGGGTCGGACGGTGAAGGCTGATAGAATTGATGGATACGGGGAAATCCCTGATGAACCTGGGAATGAAGCTCTCGCCGCTCTCCACCTCGAAGCAGAGGCATTCCCTGTCCTGGATCATCTCGACCTTGAAATCATCTACCAGTACCCTTTCGGCCTCCACGTCGTCCTCGGTAGTGATCGTGACCACGTCTCCTCCCACCTGGCTCTTGAGTTCCTCGGGCGTATCCAGGGCTATTATCTCCCCGTAATCGATGATGGCGATGCGGCCGCAGTTCTCCGCCTCATCCATGTAATGGGTGGTGAGGAAGATGGTTATATCGTGCTGCTTCTTGAGTTCGTGGATGTATTCCCAGATGGAGTTGCGCGTCTGGGGGTCCAGCCCGATGGTGGGCTCGTCCAGGAAGAGCACCTTGGGATAATGCAGCAACCCCCTGGCGATCTCCAGACGCCGCTTCATACCACCCGAGAAAGTCTCCACGCGGTTCTTCTCGCGGTCCAGGAGTTCCACCATCTCCAGCACCTCGTGGATGCGCTGATCGCGCTCCTCTTTGGGGACGCGGTAGGCATAGGCGTGGAACTCCAGGTTCTCGCGGGCGGTGAGGCGGTCGTCCAGGGAGGGGTCCTGGAAGACCAGGCCGATGGATTCCCGCACCGACTCGCGGTCCTTGACCACGTCATACCCGTCCAGTATGGCACTGCCCGAGGTAGGGCCAAGCAGGGTGCAGAGGATGTTTATGGTGGTGGTCTTGCCGGCGCCGTTGGGACCCAGGAACCCGAAGATCTCTCCCCTCTCTATGGCGAAGGAGATACCCTTGACGGCGGTAAGGTCTCCATACTTTTTTACCAGGTCTTTTACTTCGATTATTGCATCCATGTCAAACCTTTAGCATTGCTAACAATCTTTGTGAATTATAAGCTCCCGTCCCCCGGCTGTCAACGGGATTCTGCCTGCCGATCGTGACCCCTTCCGTCACGCCGGTGTCTATGAGCCCCCCCAGGTCAAGTGGAATGGTGGTTCCATCCAAGCGTCTACACCGGTCATGAACCGCAGCAAGATGTGGGGCGATCCCAGCCGAAACCCGGCCTATGGCTCAATAACCTCTTCGGAAACCCCAGCCTGGGCCTACCAGGGTGGTTGCGGCCCGGGTGTCCAGGGCCACCCCACGTCCGGAGGAAGGGGAGGCATAACCGGCATGTTATCCGGATAGGCCGCTCCCGGGTCGTAGATATCAGCGTAGAAGGTCTTGAACTCCGACTGTCCCAGCGGTATGGGCAGGCCGATGGCTGAATAGACGTAGAGGTGGATATTGAGGTCCCTTATCGAACCTCCCGGTATGCCCACTCTGTAGTCGGGCATGCGATCGGCATTGACCAGAGCGGCGATTACATAGGGGTCCAGGAAAGCCAGCAGCTTGGTGAGGAACTCCTCGCCGCTGCTGTTTATGGCCGCCGCAATAATCCCCCCATCCAGGTTGGAAATGAGATCCACCAGGAAGTCGTATCCCGCACTGTTGAGCAGCTCCGCCAGGTCCGCCCCGTTGAAGTCGGGGGAGCCGAGCAGGCGCATCATCAGGGATTGCGATGGGTGCATGGCATATTCCGCGTTTATGGCGCCCGCGATGACCGAGCCATCCAGGTCGGAGATGAGGCCGGCCAGGAAGGCGGAGTTGTCCGCGAGCAGGCCGGCTACGAAGGCCGGGTCGAGCTCCTGCAGCAGCAGGCTGGTCATATCGGGATTGGCGTTCAGGGCCAGGGCGATGGTGTGGGCGGTGGTGGCGTCCAGGCTCCCCAGCAGGCCCGGTATCATGTTGCCTACCGCCGGGTTGCCGTTGAGGCCGGCGGCGATCACCGGCGCTACCGCGGAGGCGTTGAGGTTGTTGATGAGCGCACTGACCAGGGGCTGCAGATCGGGGTTGGCGAGCAGGCCCTCGGACGATGCCTGGGCCACCGCCGGGCCGAGGTTGGCCAGGAGCTTGCGCAGGAACTGGTAGTACTCCGCCGGGTGCTCCGCCGTGCCCGTCTGGGCCCTCTGGCAGGAGAGGTTGACGCCGGCGGCGGCGGCTATGGCCGTGGCCGGCGTGATGCTCCCCACCATCTCGCGCACGAAGGTGGGATTGTTGTTGAGCCCGGTGGCGATGGCGATGCCCGCCTGGCCGTTGGTATTGGCGAGCAGGCCGGTGAGGAGGTTGTCGGTGGGATCCGCCGCCACGTTACGGTTGATCCCCGCCGCCAGGGCCGCCGCCGCCTGCGGGCTGATGTTGGTGATGAGCACCGAGAGCAGGTCCTGCCCGAAGGGATGGGAGGCCACGCCCTGGTTGATACCCCGCGCCAGGTACTCCGCCGTGAGCGAGCTGGCGTTGGCCAGAAAGCCCTCCAGGAAGGCCGGGTTGGCGTTGAGCGCCCCCGCCAGCACCGCGGGGTCCAGGGCGCCGATAAGGGAACCCAGGAAGTCCCGGCCCGCCAGCCAGTTATCGCGCATACCCTGGGCCGAGGCCGTTCCCATGGCTCCCGAAAGGTCCGAGAGCAGGGTCTGCAGGAAGGCGGGGTTGTCGTTGAGCGCCCCTGCCACGGTGCCCGCGTCCAGGTGCTGCAGGAGCGAGGCCAGGAAGGCGGGGTTGCGGTTGGATCCCCGTATCATGGGCGCCACCACCCCGGGGGAGAGCTGGGATACCAGGTCGTAGAGGAAATCGGTGTGGGAACCCAGCGCCGCCGCGATGGGGGCCGCATCCAGGCTCTCGAGCAGCGCGCCCAGAAAAGCCGGGTTGGCGTTGAGGCCCGAGGCGATCGAGGGCGCCAGGGAGGGCGGCATGATGCGCGAGAGCTCCTCGGTGAGCTCGGGGTGGGCGTTCAGGGCCGCGGTGAGGATGGCGGGGTTGAGGGCGTTCAGCGCCTCCACGACCAGGGCCGGGTTGGCGCTCAGGCCCGCGCCGGCGCCGGCGCCCACCGCCGGGGCCAGGAGCGGGATGAGGTCGGAGGTCATGGACGGGTTGGCGTTCACCACGTTCGCCAGCACCTGGACGTCCAGGAGTCCCAGCACGCGCGAGAGCATGGCCCGGTTGCTGATGAGGTCGGCCACGAAGCCGGGGTCGGTGTGGTCGGCGGTCTTCTCCACCAGGTCGATGGCCGAGCCTATGAGGTCGGCCACCACGTTCGGGTCGAGGTAGCCGATGAGGTCATTGATAAAATCGGTGGCCCCCATGAGCGCCGCGGCCACCGGGGCGGGCTGCATGAAGGGGGCCGAGGCCGAGAGAATAGTCGTGTTGTTTAAGATATCCGCCACGAAGGCGGGGGTGATGGCACGGGTCACCTTGACCACCGTGGCGATGTTGGCGTTGAGGGATGCGGCCAGCACGGCCGGGTCGAGGTATCCCATGACCGAGACCAGGAAGGGGCCGTTGGCGTTGATCACCTGCGCTATCACCGCGGGGTTGATGTAGTCCAGGGAAGCGGAGAGCATGTCCCCGCTGGCGTTGACCACCTCCGCCACCACCACCGGGTCGAGCCAGGATACCAGGGACGCCAGGAAGGGACCGTTTGAGTTTACGATCTGCCCGGTAACCGCGGGGTCCAGCATACCCATGAGCGAGGTGAGGAAGGGACCGTTGCCGTTGAGCACCCCCGCTATCACCTGCGGATCCAGGTAGGACATCACGGATGCGAGGAACTCTCCGTTGGCGTTGATGCCCGCGTTCAGGGCCACGGGGTCCAGGTAGCCGATGAGCTCGGCCAGGAAGGCGCCGTTGGCGTTGACCGCCTCCGCTATTACCGCGGGATCCAGGTGGCCCACCAGTCCCACGGCCAGCTCGGAGCTGTTGTTGACCACGTAGGCCACGGACTCCGGGTCGAGGTAGGGCATGGCGGCTACCAGGAAGTCGGGGTTGGCGTTGATGGCCTCGGCGATGACCGGCACCGTCTCCTCCACCACCATGGCGCCCAGCAGCTCCGAGATGAAGCGGGGGTTTTCGTTGAGCGCCTGCGCCACCGCCTCGGGTGCCGTATTGGCGAGCATGTTGGTGAGCAGGTCCACGTCCGAGGCTATGCTGCCCAGCAGGGGGCCCAGGGGGCTGCGCGCCGGCAGCAGCATCACCGCACCCGCGGCGATGAAGCCCAGCAGCAGGACTACGACGGCTATGTTCAATATCAGTTGTAGCGGTCTTCTCAACAGGAACATCTCTACACCTTCTTCTGGCGTATCTATCCTACGGCCCGCGCAGGGGGCCGGTGTATGCGCCGTTTACGTAACCTACACCCGGAGCATCCGCGCCGATGGGGATCCCGAACAGAACCATGTAGAGCCTCAGCCTCACTCTTATACCCATGTTGTGAAACAGGCTGGAATCGCCGGCGTTGATGCTGTTGTTGATGGCGTTGGCGATGACCTGCGCCATGGGGTCGTTATCGGCCATCATATCCGTGAGCATATTGAAAGCGGGATCCTGCGCCACCGGCAGTCTGGTCTCGATACCCAGGATCGGATCGTATACCTTGTAATCCGTGAGATCCGCGATGCCCGCCATCTCGGCGGCGGTGCCTTCCCCGCTCAACCCCGCCAGTATCCCCTCCACCAGGGGTTGCAGTCCCCCGTTCAGGGCCTGCGCCACCAGGGAGGCGTCCAGGGGCGAGGGGTTGGGGTTGAGGCCCAGGAGTTCGGCGGCCAGGTCCATACCGGGCCCGCCGCTGATGCGTGCCATCATATCCGCGTCGGTGGCGGCCAGGTTGTTGCGCAGGAAGAAGGAGGGGGCGGCGTCCAGGCCCGCGTTGATCCCTATTCCCAGCGCGTTCGTATCCAGGTTCGCCAGCAGGGCGCTTATGAAAGCCGTGCCCTGGGATGTCTCCAATGCCCCGGTGATGGCGGCCAGGGTGTGCTGCTGCGTGCCCTTGAGGGTTATGTCCAGCACCTGGAAGAAGTCGGAGGAACCCTCGCCCACCGCCAGGGCGTTGAGCCCCCGGGCCACGGCCGCTCCCGTTTCCCCGTCCAGGTTGACCAGGAGGTTGGTGATAAATCCCGGGTTCTGCGCCGCGCTCGCGTTGAGGCCCTGGGCCATGGCCTGGGCGGTGGCCGGAGACATATTGGCCATGAGCACGCGCACCAGGTCGGGGTTGGCGTTCTGGGCCTGGGCCATACGCGCTCCTGTATCCGCGTTGAGATTGCCCACCAGCTGCGGCAGGAAGTCCGGGTGGGCGTAGCCCAGCGCCTGTCCCACCGCCTGAGCCGTATTGGTATTGAGGTAGCGGAGCATGTTCTCCAGAAAGCCCGAGGTATTGAGATTGGTGCCCTCCGCCATGGCCGCGCCGGTGGTGGAGTCCAGGTTCGCCAGGAGATCCACGAGGAAGTCGGGCCGGGTGTTTATGGCCCCCGCCACCGCCTCCCCCAGCCCGCCGTCCAGGCCGGCTATGAGGTCGCGGGTGAGCGCGGGGTTTGAGTCCAGGGCGCCGGCGATCACCGCCGGGTCCAGGTAGGATATGAGGCGGGTGAGGAAGGTGCCGCCCGCGTTGAGGCCTCCCGCAACCGCCTGTGCGAAATGGGCGTTGAGGCAGGCCGAGAGCTGGCGCGTGGTCTCGGGATGGGCCGAGAGCAGCAGGGCAAGGCCGTGGGCGCTGAGGTTCCCGATGAGGGTGGAGAGGAAGTCCCCGTTGGCGTTCAGACCCATGGCGATCCCCGCCGCCGCGGTGGGCGAGAGATGGGCCGAGAGCTCCTCGGAGAACCCCGTGGTCTGCGTAAGGATATACAGAAGGGTGCCGGTGTCCAGGTTATCCAGGGCCGCGCCTATCAGGGCCGGGTTGGCGTTCACCCCCGCGGCGGCCGCCCGGGCCACCGCCGGATCCAGGCCCGAGACCAGCGCCGATACGAAGGGACCTGCCGACTGAAGGATGCCGGCCAAAAAGGCCGGGTTGGAGCTGGCGATCATGCGTTCGATAAAAGCCGGAGCCAGGTTGAGGCCCTCCGCCGCCGCCCTCCCCAGGGAGGGAGGCAGGTTCTGCACCAGGGAGGTGATGAAGGCCGAGTTGGCGTTCAGCGCCCCCGCCAGTACCGACTGGTCGATCAAGGGAAGAACGGCATTGAGGAAGTCCTCGTTGTTGCCCAGGTAGGTGATGTAATCGTCCCGCAGGTGGGAGACGATGCCCGCCACGGCGTCGCCGGTGCCGGTGAGCGAGGCGGCCAGTCCCCGGGGGTCGAGTCCGCCCATGACCGTCTTGATGAACTGGGCGTTGCTGTTGAGGGCTCCCGCGATGGGCGCCGGGTCCAGCAGCCCCAGGATGCGGGTGAGCACCGCCTGGTCGGAGGCGATCTCAGCCGAGGCCCGGGGGTCCATGCGGTCCACCACGCCGATCAAAAAGGACTTGTTCTCGTTCAGCGCCCTGACGATGATATCCGGGTTCATGTAGCGGGTCATGCCGGCCAGAAAGGCGCCGTTGGCGTTCAGCGCCCCCGCCAGCACCCTGGCGTCCAGGCCGCGCAGCAACCCCGAGATAAAACCGGGGTTGGCGTTGAGCGCCTGGGCGGTGGGAGCGGGGTCCAGGAGGGCGAGCAGGGTGGCCAGCCACCCCCCGTTGGCGTTCACCGCCCCCGCGATAACCGCCGCGTCCAGCGACTTGAGCAGGTTGGATGTAAAGCCCGGGTTGGCGTTCATGGAGGCCGAGAGCACCGCCGGATCCAGCCAGGAGACCAGCTCGGTGAGGAAGGGGCCGCTGGCGTTGACGATGCCCGCCACCACCTCGGGGTCCAGCTCCGGCAGGAGTGCGGCGGTGAAGTCCGCGCTGGCGTTGATGGTCTCCGCCAGGACTTCGGTATCCAGGAGGGGCAGCAGATCGGCGATGAGGTCGCCGTTGGCGTTGATGGCGCCGGCCACGGGTGCGGGGTCGATGTTGGCCACCAGCGCTATCAGGAAATCGGGATTGTCGTTTATGGCCTGCGCCGTCGCTTCCTGGTTCTCAGGGTGCTCCAGTTCGGCCAGGAGAGCCGCCAGGAACTCGGGGTTCTCGCTCAAAGCCTTGGCCACCTGCACCGGGTCCAGGCCTTCGATGATCCCCGCCAGGGTATGGCGCTGGGAGGACATCTTGCCCAGGACGGTGCCGATAGTGCCCTTCACCGGCAGGAGCATGATCGCGCCCCCCGCGATCAGGGCGAAAAGGAGCCCGATGACCACCAGGTTCACTATCATCTGTACCGGTCTGCGCAGCAGCATCTCGTTATCCCATCATCTCTACGGCGGTACTACAGCGGAGCCGCTCCAGTGATACGGCTCGGCGCCCTCTATGTTTGACCAGGCCCAGCCCCGCTGCAGCCCGAGAAAAGTGTCCGCCTGAAGGAATACGTAGAACCACGTCACCTTGAGCATGGTGTATCCGTTGCCGTCCACCGATTGGAAGGGAAGCCTGGCCCTCTCGGCGGCGGTAAGGGTGGCACCGCTCGCGGCGTTCTCCAATACCCTGGCCATCATGGTGCCGTTCAATCCACCGATAAGCTCGGTGAGGAAACCACCCGGCGCCCCCGCGCCCGCATCCGCCAGCAGGTCGTGCAGGGTGCTGCCTAATCCTATGCTCCCGCCCGCGTTCATGAGCTCCCTGGTCAATCCGGGGTTGGCGTTCAGGGCTTCCGCCACGATCCCCCCGTCCAGGGTGGAAAGCAGGCCCGTAACGAAGGACTGCCCCCCGGCGGTGCCCAGGGCGGAGTTGAGCGCGCCGGCCAGGGCACCCGCGTCAAGCTCTCCCACCAGGGCGGTGAGCCAGGCCTCGTTGGCGTTGAGACCCCCGGCCATGACCGTCCCGTCCAGGTGGTTGAGGACGTTCTCCACCAGGGCGGGGTTTCCGCCGAGGCCATGCGCTACCGCCGCCGCCGTATCGGCGTTCAGGTTCTGGATGAGGGTGGAGAGGAAGGCATCCATGTTGTAGGGTGCGGTATTGAGCGTGTTTACGATGACCTGGGTCAGCTCAGGGGAAGTGCCCTCCACCATGGCCTGCAGGAAGCCTCCGCCGCCGGGAGCGGCGTTCTCGTTCAGGCCCATGGCCACCTCGTGGGCGGTGTTGGCATCCAGGCGGGGTAGCAGGGTGGTGATGAGCTCGGGGTTGTCCGCCAGGCCTCCGGCGAGCTCGATCCCCACCTGATCCGAAAGGGCGCCCATAAGCTGGCTGGTCATATCCGTGGTGTTCTGGTTCAATCCCTCGGCGATGGCCCTGCCCACCTGGGGGGAGAGGTTCTGTATCAGAGGCCGGATGATGGCGGTGTTGGCATTGAGCGCTTCCGCGATCCTGCGGCTGGTGGTCCCGTCCAGGTAGCGGGCCACGGTGGTCGCGGTGGCGGGGTTGGCGTTCATGCCGTCGGCTATGGCCGCCGCCGCGGTCTCGCTTAAGTTCTTAAGCATCCCCGCCACGAAGTCGGGGTTGGAGTTGATGGCGTCGGCCATCACCTCCGCGTCGGAGGCCATGATCAGCGAGCGTATCATGGACTGCGCCGCCGGTTGCGCCGCGTCGGTGTTGACGCCGTTCGCGATGGCCTGGGCCGCCCCCTCGTCCAGGAGGGGAATGAGCCCGGCGATGAGCGCATCCGCCGCCCCGGAGTTGAGGATGCCGGCCAGCACGGTCGGGTCGGCCGTGGAGAGCACGGTGTCCAGCATAGCCGGGTTGGCGTTGAGGGCCTGCGCGGCCTTCGCGGCCACGCCCGGGGGCAGCAGCGCCAGCAGCGTGGGCACGAAGGTCCCGGAGAGGTCCAGGGCCCGGGATACGGCCGATGCATCCAGGCTGTTCGTGAGGTTTATCAAAAGCTGCGGATTGTCGTTGGAGCCCTTGAGGGCCGCGGCCACGAAGCCCGGCGAGAGCCCGCCCACCAGGCCGCTCAAGAAAGACGGCGCCTGGGCCAGGGCTCCCGCGATCTGCGCCCCGTCCAGGTTGGCCAGCATGGCCTTGGCCAGCTCGGGGTTGCCCTCCAGGGCGCGGCTTGTGATCTCCGCCAGGGCCGGGTCGAGCAGGGGCAGCAGGCGGGTGACGAAATCCGTGTTCTCCCCCAGGGCCGCCCCCAGGGAGACGGTGTCGATGAGGGGGAGCACGCGGGTGAGTATATTGCGGTTATTGGCCATGGTCGCCACGAGCTCGGGCGAGACGGCGTCCATGACCTGGAAGACGAGGTCGGGGTTGGCGTTGGCTATCCCCGCCGCCCAGGCGGGATCCAGGGAATTGACGAGCCCCGAGGTGAAGGTGGACGAGTTGTTCATCATGGCCACCACCACCGCCGGGTCGAGCCTTTGTATGAGCCCGTTTATCCAGGCCGGGTCGTGGGCGGTCAGGGCCAGCACGTTGCGCAGCAGCTCGTCGGAGAGGTTGTTCACCAAATCGGCGGTGGAGCCGGAGTTGGCGTTGAGCACCCCCGCGATCACCGCCGGGTTCAGGTATCCCATCATCCGGGAGAGAAAGGTGGGGTGGGCGTTCATCCCCGCCGTGAGCACCTGTGGGTCCAGGTAGCGCATGATGCGGGTGACGAAGGAGCCGTTGTCGTTGATGACCGCAGCCACCACCGCGGTGTCCAGGTACCCCAGAAGGTCCCCCACCATGGAGGGGTTGCCGTTTACGGCCGCGGCCAGGACCGTGGGGTCCAGAAAACCGATGAGGGCGCCCACGAAGGAACCGTTGGCGTTCACCGCTCCCGCCATCACTGCCGGGTCCATGGCCGCCGTAGCCGCGGTGAGGAACTCGCCGTTGGCGTTCACGGCGCCGGCTACGACTGCGGGGTCGAGGTACCCGAGGAGCTCGGCAGCGAAGGGCCCGACTTCGTTCACGATACCCGCAATGGCCTCGGGGTCCAGGTATCCCATGAGCTCGGTGGTGAAGGCGGCGGAGGCGGGGTCGTTTAGCGCGTAGGCCAGGGTGGCGGGGTCGAGGGAGGCTATGAGCGCCGCGATGAACTCGGGGTTCTCGTTTATCGCCTGCGCGATGAGTGCGGCCCCGTCCTCGCCCAGGGCGACGATGAGGTCCCCCATCATATCGGGGTTGTTGCGCATGGCCTCGGCAAGCTCCGCCGGGTCCAGGTTGGCCAGGAGTCCCGAGAGGTTGCCCTTGGCGGAGAGGAGCTTGCCGAGCAGGGGGCCCGCGGGGTTCGAGGAAGGTATGAGCGCCAGGGCACCCAGCGCCATCGCCCCTATCACCAGGACGATGACCACGATATTTATCACCGTCTGGACTGAAGTCCTCAGCATCCTTTTCCTCGCTTCAAACCTTCAGCCGACTACAAACCCCTAGAGATCGTGTGGGGTCGTCAAGGAATGACTCGAGAAATCTAAAGAATAATCTGTGCAGAGGCCAGGATGATTGTGAACCTAGGCTCCCCCCATTGTTACAGACTATTGACTCCCCCATCCAATTCAAGTTCCTATTTTATAACATGAATAGACGGGAGAAATCTATATGTTTTAGGGGATAAACAAGGTTATCGGGCGGTTTTTTTCATAAACGTAACCTGGGAGTAACAAGATCGTAACATCACTGCGCGCCCTCCACGTGCCCCCCGGCACAGTTCCCCTTGTAGTTGAAGTACATGGGCCGTTCGGCGGCTACGGGGATATCGGAGGTGATGGATATGGACACGTCC